>NZ_JALKBX010000023.1 GCF_023227745.1 Natroniella acetigena
TCCTTCAGTTCTAGTTATTATGAGTTGCCTCCATAATACTAGGCAATTCTTTTTAAATTGCAACAAGTCGCACATTCCTTACCATACCATTCAGCTTTATAGTTTAAATAGTCAACGAATTTAGACCAAGATACATCAGAGATACTTTTTGCTAGTTTAGAATTTTTAAGCATACTCTTAACTTTTAAACTTTCAACTACTATTGTTTGGTTTTCACAAATTAATTTAGTCGAAAGTTTATGTAAGAAGTCTTTTCTAATATTAACTACTTTCTCGTATACTTTAGCTAATTTATTCTTTACTTTATACCAATTATTTGAACCTTCTTCTTTTTTAGCAAGTCTTTTATTTAGTCTAGCAATTTTATTTTCATATTTGGATAGAGTTCTAGGATTAGAAACCACTTCTTCATTAGAAGTAATTAGAAAGTCTTTCAAGCCTAAATCTATACCAATGGCTTTATCAGTTTGAGGTAGTTCTTCTACTTTTTCTTGAACACATACAGAAATATAGTATTTTCCTGTCTTAGATTTTCTAATAGTTACATTTTGAATTTCGCCTGTAACTTCTCTAGATTTTCTAAATCTTACCCAACCAAGTTTAGGTAGTTTGATTTTATTATCTTTAATCTCAATACTTTCAGTTCCACTAGAACGCTTGAAATATTGAGTTCTATAAGATTGCTTATTATTCTTTTTAGATTTGAATTTAGGAAAACCACCTAAACCTTTAAAGAAACGCTTAAATGCTTTATCTAAATCTTTTAGAGATTGTTGTAAAGAAATGCTATCAACTTTTCTCAACCAATTAAATTTTTTCTTTAGCTTAGGTAATTGCGTAGCAAATTTAGATGATAATAAGTATTTATCATCTTTAGATTGAGCTAGGAAGTGGTTAAATACAAACCGAACACAACCTATATTTTTATTGATTAGCTCTTCTTGCTCTTTATTTGGTATAATTCTAAAACTATATGCTTTATCTACAATTTTGGTCTGCATAATTCCACCTCCTAATTAGATTTTTGATTTTGAATATATCTCTTAATAGTATGAAAACTTACATTTTCGATTGTGCTTACAAAGTAGCCTTTACTCCAAAGAGAACCACAACAAGCATAGAATTTCTTTAATTTAGGATATTCTTTAAATAGCTTTATTGCAGAAATACTTTTTAAAGTCCTAACTATGTCAGTAGGTGCTACTGTTGGTTTGGCTGATAGAAAAATGTGTATATGGTCTGTCATTACTTCTAATTCTAAAATTTCATATTGATATTTATTGCATACATTAGCAAGAATATTTTTTAATGACTGTTCTATATCTCCCTGTATGACTTCAAATCTAAATTTAGGACACCATACAAGATGATACTGTAATAAATATCTACAATGACTTAAACTTTTGTAATCATTACTCATCGCTATCTAGCTCATATTTTTCTTGTATAGCCCTACGCATTAGGTCTAAATAAGTCAATGTAGATTCTTCTTCAACAGAGTATATTCTTGCTAAATTTTCAATTTCATCTTTCCAGTTTTCAGGAATAGAAATATTAATTTGAACATTTTTCATTAGTTATCCCTCCTTACATATACATTATGTCATAGTAGAATGTATATGTAAATAAGAGAAATTAGTTTTATAGGAAGTTGGAAGGATATTATATTTTTTAATCCAATATTTAATTGCATTAAAAAATATCGGCATTCATCCAGAGGGCAAGCCCATCTGGTTTTCTGCCGATAAAATCTATAACAGGTATTAACTACAATGAACTGAATTTTTCACAACATTAATTAAAGAGCTTAAAAAATTTTTAAAACATCTCTGCAGTAATCTCAGTATTAGAGCCAACAGTAATAAACTTTTCATCCCATTGACCATCACTATTAACCAACTCATCTATTAACTTTAAAGTTCCCTCTAGTTCTTGATACTTAAAATCACAAAATTTAGCCGCCTTTTGAGTATAACTTCTATACTCTTCTATTTCATAAGCACCAGTATCTATTAAAGCTAGCTTACTATAATTTTTATAACATTCATTAAAAAGCCACTCACCTTGTTCTTTCCCATACTTCTCTACATACTCTTGATACTCTCTATAAGGATCAGAACCTGATTCTATCCAGCCTTTAGTTAAATAATAAGTCCCTGGTTCTTCATGAAAAGCTTGATGATAAGCAAGATTTGAACCTAAAAAGACTCCAATACAGTCTTCTACTCTAGGTATAACCAGATTATATTCTCTACTATTAATCCCAATTGTTCCATTACTACATTTACCATAGCCAATTAATAAGAGAGCGTAATCTCCACTTTCATCTATAGCCTGCTGCAATTGCTCAGTTAAATTTTCAGGAGTATTATGCAACTCATAATCTAAAAATTGACAGTCAAGTTCTTCTTTAGCTACTGCTTCAATTTCATCCTTCAAAACCTTACAAGCAATTATCTTCTTTTTCATCTTAGGGTACCCCCTTTAAAATCACCTCATTTATTAACTCATCTAGTTAATTCTTTCATATTTAAATTCTAAGTTTATTATAAAGCTTCAAGCCCCATCACAGCTACCCCTAACTGCAAAGGATCATGAATCAAGTTGCTCCCAACTTTATCGAGAGCCTCCCGAGTAAGACCTAAAGGTACACCAGGTGCTGCAATAAAGGTCTGAGCATCTATACAATCTGCTAAAATTGTATCACTAGCTGGTGTTGCTTCAATTATCAATTGATAATCTTTTAAGGCAGAAGCTGAATCTTCAATCAGCTTTACTTGAGACTTATACTTCTCCTTAATAACCTCCATCTTTTCAGCCTCTAAATCATAAACCCCTACCGTAGCTCCCTCTTTAATTAAATACTTAACACTCTCACTACCAATTGGCCCTAAACCTAACACCAAAACCGATTTATCCTTTAAACCATTACTTAGCTTACTTAAAGTACTCACATAAGCTTTAGCTGTAGCTTGATCATTGTTGACCCACTTTCTTTTAGTTAAATTCAAGGCTAAAAAAGTATTATCATCTGCCATAAATAAAAGATCTGCATTTCGTCTATAAGCTTCATCAATACCACTAAGATCAGTCTGCTCTGTAATAAAGGTTTCAAAACCAATAAACTTTAAAATTTCTGCTACTGCTTCACTAAATCCACCAATTAATCCCTGTCCTGTCGTTATCGGAATAATAGCTACCTTCTTTTGTCGCAACATTTCTTCAGTATAATTAGTTCCAATTGTATAGTTAGCTAACCCTAATAAGTTACAACCGAGCTTCTCAGATAATTGTCGATCATATGCTACTATTGTATCTGGTATATCTATTACTTGCTTAGATACTAGCCTGGTCAAGAGTATCCCCTCCAGTTTGAGAATTTAAATCAATCAAAGATTGTTGGATCTGAAAATTTATCTAAAGAAAATTGATTTAGAATTTTAGTTAAGGCTCCATTTCTAGCTCTAAATACTTCTGCAAGAGAATCAGCAACAAATATTAATGTAGCAACCCACTCTCCAGTTGTAGAACTATAATTAGTTATAGCTTCAGTAGCTCCAAAAAAATCAGCTATAACTTCTAAATTATTGACTTCTGATATAATATGCTCCCCACAAATTTTGATTTTTTCATCTGTCACCTTAATATGTTCATAAATAACTGACTTACCTAAATTTGGACTATTAACCTCTGTAATATTCCCTAAATATAAATCTGCCATAATCTCTACCATATTTAAACCTGTTCCATAAAAAACAGTAATTGGAGTCTGACTAGGAAAGCGTGCATCAATCTCTAACACCTTAACCTCTCCCTGCTCAACAATTACTTCTAAGTCCATAATTCCTTCTAAGGGAAGTTCACAAGCAATTACAGTACATATATCAGCTAGTTGTTTTTCTATCTTGTTATCTAAATCACTAGAATAAATGACCCTTTTACAATCAAAAAGTTCATCAAAATCAAGATAAGTCACTGCCAAAGGAAAGATCTTTCCCTTATAAGCTACCACTTCCATTGAATAAGATGGTCCAGTTAAATATTTTTCAATGATTGGTGTTTTATCTAAAGTAGCTAAAACATTATTTAATTCTTCAAGGTTTGTTGCTTTATAAACCCCCTTACTTCCACTAGCTTGAGATGGTTTAATGATTAGAGGAAAGTTAGCTTCTGGCCAGTCCTTAATTTTGGGAACCCCTTTTTTAGTAAAAAACCTCTTAGATTCTTCTTTAGAACTTGAAATCTGATAAGATTGCCAATCAAATAAAATAGGTTGATTAATTTGTAAGTTTAGCTCTTCTAAAGCATTAAGAGCATCATTATCTTCTGTAGCAGGCAAGATCAAAGCAGCCCCTTTAATTCCTTCTAAAAACTTCTCTTTCTCTTCTACTATATTACAGACTAAAAATTGATCAGCTAAATTTGCTGCTGGAACATCTCTTTTTTTATCAACTAATAAAACATCGTAGCCAGCTTTATGAGCTAAATAGGCAACCTCAATCCCTTGTAATCCTCCACCAACTACAGCAACTTTCAAGGTTAGCCCCCCTCACCAAAATAATTTTTTAACAACTTGATCTTTTAACGTCTTTTTTTATTGCTGAAATTCTTTCTTTATCTATCCATCTTTTGTATTCTTCTTTAGTAGCAATCTCTAAATCTAAATTTTTAATAATTTTTTTAACTCCTTGAACAGTTCGATGACCTTCTTCAATATCCAATGTAGAGTTAGATACACCAGCTAAACCAGAACGCGGAGGAATAATTGAAGTAATTACATTTGCCCCTGCCATTAGTCGTTTCTCTAAACCCTTAATTCCATCGACATCTAAGGAAGCAGGAATTAATTTATCCTTTAAAACTAAACGTAATACTGCAATAACCAATAATTCCTTGGTTCGTGAGGGGGAAGTAGTGGGATATTCTTCCATTGGAGTCCCATTTTGAGCAACAAAGCTCATAACTCTACCTTGATGAACCCCTAACTCTTTCATTGTCAAAATTGAATTAACCCGATCTTTAATATCTTCTCCAACTCCTAATAAAATTCCATCTTCAATCAGCATCCCATTTTCTTTAGCAAAACTTTTAATCTCTAATCTTTCCTTATACTCCTGCTCAAGCCGTAATTTTTGAAAGAGATCTTGATTATGTGTTTCTTGATAACAAGCATAAAAATCTGCTCCTGAATCTATTAAATTAGTTACTTCCTCTCGAGGTAAAAGACCAGGAGAAATCATGACAGGAAGTTCTGTTTCTAACTTGATATCATTAACAAGATTAGCTAGTTTTTCAAAATTATTTGTTTCATAAAATACTGGATCTTCTCCCATTGTTAAATCAATCAAGTGAACTCCAGAATCTGCAAGTGATTTAGAAATCTTAATTGTCTCCTCAACAGATTTTCTATAACGAGGACTTTGTTGATTAGAGTTGCGATAATAACAGAATGTACATTCATTTTTACAAAAGGTAGAAAAATATACAAATCCATATAGAAATAATTCATTGCCAAAATAACGTCTTCTTATTTCTTGAGCTGTTTCAAATACTTGTTGAATTAAATCTTGATCCTCAAGGCTTAAAATTTGATGAATATCTTCTGGCTTTAAATCAACCCCATTTAAAGCTTTATTTAGAATACCTTCAATTTTGAAACTATTTTTAGTCATTTTCCCACACCTTTACCATTAAATGTTTAATCTAGCTCCATCTTGATAAATTAAACTTCGACCTACTCGCTTTATATTATTCAAATCTTCTTTACACATAACCAATCTTTCTAGACCAAAACCAACTCCAACCCACGGCTGACTAATATTCCATGCTCTATCTAAAGAATGAGGACCAATGGCAGCCGAACCAACCTCAACACCATCAACCATTACATCTATTGTCTTATTATAAACAGCAGACTCCTCTTCCTCTAAATAATAGTCAAGCTCTAAAGTAGACATCAACTCTTCAATTAGTGATTTTAACCTAACACAAGGATCCCCTGTTGGCCCTAATTCAACTATATTAAGCATCGTAAATTCAGAAAGATGCTTACTTCCTCTTGATTCTTTACGAAAGCAAGGGCCAATTTCAAAAATTTTAACTGGTTTAGATAAAGACCCTTCAAAATAACCGAGAAGATAATACAAGTTAGGAGCTAACATTGGTCGCAGACAATACTTTCCATCATCAACCCAGTAAACTTGCTTCCATAATGGATGTTCTTCATTTATTCCCATCTTCTTTAAGTGCCCTTGAGCCAACTTAATTGGTGTTATAACCTCTGAAAATCCTAGTTGAGTAAGGCTATCAACTATCTTAAATTCATTCTTTCTTAAACTAGATTGATGTTTATGATCAATAAATTCAACTAGACGTCTTTGATTTTCCTTAATCAATTCTTGGTCGATTTCTCTAAATGCAGCTTCTCTTTCTTCTAAGGAAGCAAACTCTTCCTCAGTCTTAGCTACATACTCTCCTGTTAAATCTAGCTCAATTATTCTTTGCTGTTGAGTTTGAGTAAATTTCATCTACTATGCCCCCAATAAATTATTTGAAAGTAGTATTTCTATACTTTTCTAGCTTCCAGTCAGGAACAGCACACCGCTTACAAGGCTCAACCATCCATTTATTCCTTAACCACCGTGCTGCCCGACTATTTTTAGAATTTTTTACAGTCAATTGGTGACCACAATGTAATAAGATATCAGCATAAGTACTATTAATATCAATTGACTTAATCCCGTGCAATAATCCAACACGCGAAGGCCAAAGTTTAATTTTTTTTAATAGATAAAACAGATCAGACTTCTTATGGAAGGTATATTTAGCTTGATTAGAATTTGGATGTTTAAATTTTTTCTTTGGACTCATCTTATTAATCTCTCCTTTAAACCTCTAAGTAATAGAGGGAAAAATAAATAATTATTTTTAATTTATATGAATTTAATAAATAACAGAGGAGAAAAATTTCTCCTCTGTTATTTACTTAAATTAATTTTTTTATTTTACAAATTCTCTAGATATATCAGTAGCAGTACTTCCATCTGCAGCATAACCATCAGCACCAATCTCATTAGCAAAATCTTCACTGACCGGTGCTCCACCAACCATAACCTTAACTTGATCTCTAATTCCTGCTTCTTCTAACGACTTAATAGTCTCTTCCATAGCTGGCATAGTTGTAGTTAATAATGCCGATAACCCAACAATATCAGGCTGATGCTCCTTAACAGCTTCTACAAATTCATCTGCTGTTACATCCACTCCTAAATCAATCACTTCAAATCCAGCCCCTTCTAACATCATTGCTACCAAATTCTTACCTATATCATGTAAGTCACCTTCTACAGTAGCCATAATTACAGTTCCAGCAGAACTGCTCTCCCCTTCTGTTAATAAAGGTTTAACTATATCCATTCCTCCATGCATTGCTTTAGCAGAAATTAAGACTTCTGGTACAAACATTTCATTCTTCTTAAATCTACCTCCTACAACATCCATTCCAGCAACCAAACCTTCTTTAATGATCTGACTTGGTTCTATCCCTTCATCTACTAGTTCTTGAGTCAGTTCAGTCACTCCATCAATATTCCCTGCAATTACTTCTTCAACAACCTTTTCCATTTTACTCATTTTAATAACCCCCCCTAATTATACTTCAAACTATAATATATTATACCTAATTCCTAATCCACCAAATAATTTCCAATACTCTTAAATTAATTTTGTAAATAAATTTATTAATAACAATTACTAGCTAAAAGAAATGCACCTACATTCCTTTCAGCTAGTATTGATATTATTACTTCCTACTTTTCTTTAGCTAGAACTGATGACTCTGCATCCTTCCTAGCTAAAGATATTTAGTAGTTAAAATTTAAACTACTTTAAATCACAATTGAAATTAGAGATTACTTTGCACTTTCTACAATTTCTCTTAACTTAGCTTTAACATCCTCATCTAATGGCTCTGGCTCGTGATTTTCAAGGATATCTTTAGCTTTTGTAGTAGCTCTTTCAGCAGCACCTATTTTACCTTCAGCTTCCCAAGTTTCAAGCATCTTTCGGTCAAAGATATCTACAGTAGCCTGCTCACTACGCATATAATCCATAGTATGCTGTTGAGTCAAGAAGTTACCACCACAACCAACTTCCTTCATTACATCAACGGCTAAGGTCTCATCTGAAACCTCTACCCCTTGAAGTACTCTTCTAACCATCTTAGCAATCTGATTATCTATTACTAATTGAGTATAACTAAAAGTCATCCCTAATTCTAACATACCTGAGCCATAGAGCATGTTAGAACCTGCCATTGCTGGCAATAAATAGGTGAGTGTCTTTTCATGTCCTGCTTGGACATCACATAATTTACTATCTGCCTAGCCACCCGCAGTATAACTAGGTAGATTGTAGTATCTAGCTAATCTTGCTACACCTCCGTTACATATTCCCATCTCAGGGGAACCTACTGGTGCAGTAGAGTACATTAAATCAAATGAAGTAGTAGAACTACCGTACATTACAGGTGTTCCTTTATTTACTAACTGAGTAAGAACAATACCTGCTAAAACCTCAGCATTATGGCTTACTAAAGTTCCTGCAATCGTTACTGGAACTGTAGCACCAGACATTGCCATTGATAGAACATTAACAGGAATTCCTTCTCGAGCAAATTCAATTATGATTTGAGCAGCATCACCATGTAATTCTAGAGGACTTTGTGGACAAACCAAAGCAGAAATAATAGGTCTTTCTCTTAACTTCTCCATTCCTCCTACAATAGCTGCTCCCATTTCTAAATACTTCTTAGCATTTTCACCACAAGTTAAATCAATGTGCATACAGTGCTTACTTGTATTTGTTAAGAAAGCTTCTGCTTCGTGAAGATCGACGTTTTCATTTGGACAGTCACTACCTGTAACTGCATGAGAATAAATATCAATTTGATCCAAATAATCAGCTACTCGAGCAGTATCTCCTAAGTCAGCTTTAGTTGGTTCTCTTAAGTCCCCACTTTCAATATCAACTATTCTAACTCCAGCTCCAAAAGTGGTAAAATTAACTCGACTTCCCCCCATAACAACATCTTTTTCTGAATTACGACCTGCAAGTAAGATTTCAGGTGGTGCAGATCTAATAGCATCCTCAACCATATATGGAGGAATTTTGACCGTTCCACTACCTCGATCAACTTTAGCTCCAGCATCTTCAAAAATATCTAAAGCCTCATCATTAGTTATATGCATTCCATTAGTCCATAACACTTCAAGCGTGGCAAAATGAATCTGTTGTAGTTCCTCTTCAGTATACATATCTACATTAAAACCTTGCTTTTGTGGGTAATAAGAGCTTGAATTTCTTACTGTCATCAACTATCTCCCCTTTCATTTTTTATTAGATTTTTGACTAACTACTCCTATACATTAAATAATAGCTAATTTTTTTGACTCTCACCACCTTTCATGGAGTTTTTATTTTATTTGCTTCATAATCAATAGATAATTCTAAAGATTATGACAAATAAACTACTATGAAAAGCTATGCACCTATCTTTACAAGGTATTATTACTTCAATTAATTCTACTATATAATATATATTTGAAAATAAATTAATATTTTAAAATTTTTGATTGGTAAGTTTAATCAATTATATCTCTAATTTAGGAATGGTAATAATTAATTTCTAGAGTATTTAGCGGAGGATTCGGTTACACCCGGCTGCATAGGGTTAGAGCCTACGCGGTCCTTCCGACCAACGCTCCACATTAATTTTTTGAGATTTTAATTTGAGGTGTTAAGATTATTTTTTTGCTTTGTTGATTTTATGACTATTTTTTACTCTGTCTATCTTAGCATTTCTACACTAAATTTATAATCCCTGTAATAAAATGTATTTTTTTAAATATATGAATATCTAGTCTTGATCTCTATAAACAACTAAAATTTTTCCAAAATAGAGTATATGATAATCATCTTAGTTATGATCTGAATACAATATATCAATATAAAAGAAGTTAATTAGATAATTATGTATTAAACTGAGGTAGGTGTTACTAAAAGTTTATCTAATTGTCCTAGAAAGCTAAATTTAAATCCACTAATATTATGTAGTTAATAATTATACTATAATTTGAGAAAGGATTTGATATTCTTAAGGAATAATAGATAAAATTAAGAATCTACTTGGTGAGTAAGTTATCACAGAATATTTTATATCTTAAGGAAAGATTAATTTATTAAAATATCGTATTTAGTTGATTTGGCGGAGGATCCGGGTGTTACACCCGGCTGCATAGGGTTAGAGCCTACGCGGTCCTTCCGACCAACCCTCCACATTAATTTTTTGAGATTTTAGTTTGATGTGTTAAAATTATTTTTTTGCTTTTTTGATTTTATGACTGTTTTTTTACTCTGTCTATCTTAGCATTTCTACACTAAATTTATAATTCCTGCAATAAAATGTATTTTTTTAAAATATATGAATATCTAGTCTTGATCTCTATAAACAACTAAAATTTCTCTAAAATAGAATATATGATAATCATCTTGGTTATGATCTAAATACCATTGATATTCATAAGTAATTAACAACCTTTAATCATCAGTTGACAATTGACAGTTAAAAATCTTAAAACAATTGATGTACAATATCAGTGTAAGTAATGAGTATCAGTTAAAGTCAAGAACTTTAAAAGATTTTGAACTAAAAAGATTTGGTCTTGTGCTTTTTCACTCACACCGACACTGACACTCACACTATTTTGTAATTAAGCTTAAACGATCTTTATTCATCAAACTCGATGATTAGTACCTTACCCAACCAATTTTCTATCAATAGCTTGAGCAATCCGTTCTAATTCTGTAATTAAATTACCGAAGTCCTGTGGTAATAAAGACTGCTGTCCATCACATAAAGCCTCTTCCGGTCGCGGGTGAATCTCCACAATAATTCCATCTGCTCCAGCAGTAATTCCTGCCTTAGCTAAAGGACTTACTAAACTTCTCTTGCCAGTACCGTGGCTTGGATCGATAATAATCGGTAAGTTAGTAACCTCTTTAATTAGAGCAATTGCATTTAAATCAAGAGTATTTCTCGTGGCAGTTTCAAAAGTTCTAATTCCCCGTTCACATAAAATCACTCTTGGATTACCATGAGAGATAATATATTCTGCTGCCAATAACCACTCCTTAATCGTAGCAGCATAACCGCGCTTTAACATTACTGGTGTATCTACTTGACCTAACTTCTTTAATAAACCATAGTTTTGCATATTACGAGAACCAATCTGTAAAATATCAGCATAGGAATTAACCAATTCTAGATCTTCTGAATCAATAACTTCAGTAACTACCTTAAGCCCTGTCTTCTCTCTAGCCTCAGCCAACAATTCCAACCCTTCTTCACCTAATCCTTGAAAACTATGCGGGGAAGTACGAGGCTTAAAAGCACCACCACGTAAAATCTGACCACCATTCTTTTTGACTTCCTCTGCTGTCTCTAGCAACTGCTTCCTACCTTCTACTGCACATGGTCCAGCCATAACTACTAACTCTTCTCCACCAATCTTCAAATCATCGCCTACCTTAATCACATCATGTTTATTCTCTACTCCTAAATTACTCAACATTTTTAATCCACTCCCCTTTGATAATTTAACGCTCTCAGCTAAATTAAAGCCTGTCATTACAATACTTCGCAGACAACTAAATTTCTCTACACCCCCGTCTAATTGATATGGTTTTTATGGTTTTCACGAAGGGTCTTGTTTTTTAAGACCCGTAGGAAACTCAAAGCTCACAACTCCTAGCTCATAGCTAAATACAAAAAAACCTACCTTGCCATCCATAATAGGACGAAACAAGATAGGTTTAAGTTCCGTGGTACCACCCTAATTGGCCATTACTACTGACCCACTAGTTTAAATAACGATTTGATTACCGGTATAACTTACTAAGAAATTTCAGTTATACAGCTCCAGAGCGAAATTTCAATTAAAGCTTCTTAGAGATGCTCCCAGCCGATGACATCTCCTCTCTACAAGAAAAACCTTTAATCTACTTAACTCCTTCTTCGCTTTTAAGTTATTTATTTGTTCGCTCAATCATTGTCATTTATGTTGTTATTCATTTTAACAGTTAAATTTTAATTTGTCAAGACCAGCTTTATATTATTATATACAGCCCTCAGTTAAACTGTGTCTAATTTATGGTAATTTTTTCAATTGATTGTTTGGTTATCTCTACCATCGCTATTAATTGTTCCGTAGTAGTGCATAATGGTGGCATAAAGACAACTACATTTCCTAAGGGACGAATAATCATCCCCATTTCTCGAGCCTTCGTACAAACCTTAACTCCCATCTTATCCTGCCATGAATAAGGCTCTTTAGTTGCTTTATTCTTAACCAATTCTATCCCAACCATCAATCCTTTCTGTCGCACATCTCCTACCTGGGCCAACTCTTCAATCTCCTTTAACTTCTCAGCTACTAATTCAATCTTAGCTGGCATCTGTCCTAAAATATCTTCCTGTTCAAATAAGTTAATATTTGCTACTGAAACTGCTGCTGCTAAAGGATTACCTGTGTAAGAATGACCATGAAAAAAAGTCTTTTGTGTTTCATAATCATCATAAAAAGCATCATAAATTTCATTGGTCGTCAATGTAGCAGAAATAGGCAAATAACCTCCACTGATTCCTTTTGCTACTGTCATAATATCTGGTTGAACAGCTTCATGCTCACAAGCAAACATCTTCCCTGTCCGTCCAAAGCCAACAGCCACTTCATCAGCTATCATTAAGATATTATACTTTGTTGCTAGCTCTCTTACCTTAGCCAAATATCCATCTGGAGCAATAATCATCCCTCCTGCTCCTTGGACTAATGGTTCAATTACTATAGCTGCTACCTCTTGATGATGTTCTTTCATTAGTTGCTCTAACTCTTTAACACAGCTCAAATTACACTTTCCTTCCTCTTCATCATATGGGCAGCGATAACAATAAGGTGCAGGAGCTTGCAAACTATCAAATAATAAAGGTTTATAAATTTGATGGAATAAATCAATCCCACCTACACTGACCGAACCAACTGTATCACCATGATATGCATGTTGTAAAGTGATAAATTTCTGCTTTAGTTGATAGTCCCCTTCCCTTTGTTGCCAATACTGAAAAGCCATCTTTAAACCAATCTCTACTGCTGTTGAACCACTATCTGAGTAAAAAACCTTATTCAATTCTTCAGGCGTAATCTCAACTAATTTCTCAGCTAGTTCAGTTGCTGGTACATTAGCCAAACCTAACATTGTTGAATGGGCTATCTTATCTAATTGATCTTTAATCGCTTGATCTAGCTCCTCTTTTTGATGACCATGAACATTCAACCAGATTGAAGAAACCCCATCATAATATTCATTACCTTCAGTATCGTATAATTTTATTCCTTTGCCTCGCTCAATAATCAATTGCTGATTATTACTCTCAACCCACTCCTTCATTTGGGTAAAAGGGTGCCAAACATATTCTTTATCTTTTTCATGTAAGCTCAATTCAGTCATCACAATTCTCCTTTCCCTTAATTGATATTTAGTGGCACTTTGCCACTAAATATCAGTTTACAGTTTACAGTTGACGGTTGACAGTTAAAACCATTAGAATCTTAAATCAAAATCACTCTAAACCTGCGAACATAAGGCATTTCAGAGGTCTTAATTTTTTAAGGTTTTGATCTTAACTGTAAACTGTACACCGTACACTGTCAACTCAATAATGTGGCACAAAAGTGCCACATTATTGTAATTAAGTTTAATTTTTCTACAGCACAAGATAATCCTTTATATAATCTAAGTCTATCTCCTCTTTAAAGACTCGAATAAACTCTTCTCTATTCTCCTCCAACTCTTCAATCCATGGTAAAACCCCTAATACAGGAAGACCGGTCAACTCCTCAATTATTCTTGGGTTGGTCTTTTCTGCTATACCGACCTCTTGTAGCCCATTGATAATAATCCCCACAATATCAATTCCTTGCTCTCTGGCATACTCCACCGTCAAGCAGGTATGGTTAATCGTCCCTAAGTTTGGTCGAGCAACAATAATAATCGGTAAATCCAAGCGCTGAATCAGATCACTGATCAGATAATCATCCCTAATTGGCACGATCATCCCCCCGGCTCCTTCGACTACTACTAAATCATTCTCTACCTGTAAACTCCGATAGGCTTGATCAATTGCTTCTAAATCAACCTCTCTCTCTTCCAGTTTAGCAGCTAGACTGGGAGCCAACGGTTCCTTCAACAAAATTGGATTAACTAATTGCTCATCTTCCTCTAAATCAACCATCTTTTTAACAAAATCGATATCAGGAGCAATCAACTTTCCTTCTTTTTTCGCTGCTCCACTCTGTACTGGTTTCATCACCGTCGTCTTATAATCTTGCTGCAAAGTAGCCACCAAGCCAGCCGTCACAATCGTCTTACCGATATCAGTATCCGTTCCTGTAATAAAAAGATTCCTCATCCTGTCACTCCTTTAAATTATTCCTAATTCTTTACCAACCTTAAAAAATTTATCTAAAGCAAATTCTATATCTTCCTTCGTATGACTGGTCATAACTGTAACTCTAATCCTACTGCTTCCTTTCGGAACTGTCGGTGGTCTAATCCCTGAAACAAATACCTGCTCTTCTAATAATCTACTACTTAACTGCATTGTCTGCTGACTAGAACCGATCATAATTGGAATAATTGCACTTTGACTATCCAACACCTGATAACCTAACTTTTTTAACCCATCCTTTAATAACCTGATATTCTTTCTTAGTTCAATTATTAAATCGGAATTACTCTCTAGATAATCTAATGCTGATAGAGCAGCTGCTATCGTTCCTGGGGCTAAGGCAGTAGAATAAATAAATGATCTAGCTTGATTACGTAACAGATCAACCACTAGTTCACTTCCAGCTACAAAACCACCTTCAGCAGCTAATGCCTTGCTTAAAGTCCCCAGCTGAATATCTATCTCTTCCTTTAAATCAAAATACTCAACGATTCCACCACCTTGCTCACCTAAAACTCCAGTCCCATGAGCATCATCAACCATCGTTAAAGCATTATATTTTTTAGCTAGCTCAACTATCTTAGGCAAAGGAGCCAAGTCTCCATCCATACTGAAGACACCATCAGTTACTATCAACCTACTGTTATAATCTTGGCTTTCTGCTAGCTTAGCTTCTAATTCCTCTAAGTCAGCATGGTGATAGATCTCTACATCTGCCTTACTTAATCGACAACCATCAATAATACTGGCATGATTCAACTGATCACTTAAGATTAGATCCCCTTCCCTTACTATCGTAGTCAAGACCCCTAAGTTAGCCATATAGCCAGTATTGAAGATAATCGCTGCTTCAGCCCCTTTAAACCTTGCCAGTCTTTTCTCCAGTTCTTGATGTAGATCATAACTACCAGTCGTTAATCTAGAGCCCCCTGAACCAGTACCATACTCTTCAATCACTTCTACTGTTCTGTCTATTACTTGAGAATTTGTTGTCAACCCTAGATAATTATTAGAAGCTAACAGTAATACTTTCTGCCCATCAACAACTGTCCAAGGTTTCTGGGCTTGCCCTAACTCTTTTAACTTACGATATAAACCCTGCTTTTGCAATGAATTTAACTTTTCATCCCAATTCTGCATTAGTTATCACCTCAGTAATTGTCTGATACTCTTTAATATTAGGATTTAATTGAGTAACTAAGACCGGTTTTTGCTCCAGATAATCGACTAACTCTGATAAATCTAAACCAGGCTGGACAAAAAAGACCCTCCCCCCTCTGCCTAATCCCTCTGGCTTAAGAAAAGGAAAACGGCAATAACCAAGCTCTTGGTTAGCTACATAACCTCCAGTATAATCAGGATCATCTGACCAACACAACTCAGCTACTATTTGTCGATGAGCAACAACCTTACTAGCCAAGGCCAAAGCTTCGGGAATATGAGTGCGATTTAACTCATTATCTTCTAATAACTTAAGTAATCTTTCCTTAGCTTCTCCACTATAATCCATCCTACTAGCTCTAACCCCTCGAAATTGATCACCTTCTAATCTATTAGCAGAAGTTAACTCCATAATCACAGCTCCTCGCATATTCTCACCCTTAGGATTGGCCCCTTTGGCTAATAAATTAATCGCTTTTGAAGTGGCTTGTTTGTTGATCCCAAGCTGAACTAATAAATCCTTAACCTCATCCCTAGCTAACCGATAATCATCTTGTTTAATAGTTCTTATTGGCAATGAGCTTATTTCTGTTATCTCATTCTCTAACAACTCTAAAGTTAAATTTATAACATCTGCTTGACCATGAGCATGTTCTCTTGCTCGCCTAATTAATTTAGCTGCAGCACTCTCAATTCTTGCTGCTGTAATGATTCTTTCTGCTCCTGAAATATGCTGTTGCTCCTTAGTTGCTCTCATTCGCAAACTAAAATAATCTTTAACCATAAGCTAAAGCTCCTTGATCAATCTTACACACAACCCTTCTTAAAACGATAATCAATGGATAAGTAAATACTGCCGTAAATATAATCCCTGGCACAGCAGCTATTACTAACGGTAAAAAGCTCTGGCTTAAGATCAGACTCAAAAAAAATCTAGCTGCAATTGAACCTAGTGGCCCCGCAATTACAATGATCAATAAGCTTGGTCCAACTAAAGCAATTAGCCCTCCAGCAACTCCTCTAAATATCATAGCAATAGTAATATGGATTATAGTCTGAGTTCCAAAAATAAAACCAACTCCACTGGAAATTAAACCAGCTAAGATATACCTTCTAAACCCAAAGACTGCTGCTATTGCTACTGCAATTGGAGCTGATAGTTGAAAGCCACTCCCTGCTGGCCCTGGAATTTTAAAAATACCACTTACTGTAATTAAGACTGCCAACAAAGCAATTCTTGTTAATTCTGTAGTCTTATTTTCCATGATTATCCCTCCTGCAATCCCAAATCCTTAATCATTTGTAAGTCCTCCTCTACAGAACGACCTTCCGTAGTTAAATAGTTACCAACTAATAGACCATTAACTCCTGATAATAGACTTAAAGATTGTAAATCACGTAAGTTAACTTCCCGTCCCCCACATAACTTAATCGTCTTAGTTGGTAAAATAAATCTAAAGATCGCTGCTGTCTTTAAAGCCTCCATTGGAGATACAGGCTCATTATCTTCTACAGGTGTTCCCCCTACAGGATTTAAGATATTAAGTGGTACTGAGTCGACATCCAACTCCTTTAAGGTAAAAGCTAAATCAATTCTATCAGCAAAGCTTTCACCCAAACCAATAATTCCCCCACAACAGACCTCAACCCCCCACTTCTTAAGTACCCTAACTGTCTTAATCCGCTCTTCATAGTCATGAGTAGTACAAATTTTTGGAAAATAACTTCTAGAAGTCTCTAAATTATGATTATATCTTTTCAAACCTACCTGGGCCAACTTTTTGGCCCGTTCATCATCTAATGTACCTAAGGAAGCACATGGTTCTAAAGTCGTCTCCTCTTTAATTAGTCTAATAGTCTCTAATAACTCTTCAAACTCCTGAGCACTAACAACCCCACGACCACTAGTTACTAGTCCAAAATGCTCTGCCCCACTCTCTTCCATACTTTTAGCTCGCTCTAACACCTCATCTTGTTCTAATAAAGGATAAGTAGTTACTGGAGTATCATAATGAACAGATTGCGAACAGAAGGTACAATCCTCTGAACAACTACCTGATTTAGCATTGACAATCGAACATAAATCTATCTTCTGACCAATAAATTGATTCTTAATCCGATTAGCTGCTGCTAATAACTCCATTGTACTTCCTTCTTCTAATTCTACTAAACCTAATGCCTCCTCTTTAATAATCTCTACTCCTGCTAATACTTTCTGTAACGTCAAAAGCATACTTCCCACCTTTCTATAACATTTTGTTAACCACTTTTATTTAAAGTTGACAATTTAAATAAAAAATTTCACTGATCATTAATGAAAATTATATTAAAAAAAACTACTATTGTCAACTCTTTTCTTGTTGAGTCAACAATAATAGCTAACTTGACACTCTGCGGGGCAAGCCCATCTGATTTTCTGCCGATAAAATCTATAACTGTGCATCATTAAATTACTTCTTACCTATCTTTTACTTCCTGTAAACTCAAAGCAATATCAGCAGTTTGATCACTAATATGTTCTAAACTATCAAGTACTTCTAAATAAATAATTCCTGCACTAGGAATACAACTCTCTTGACCAAGTCGTTCTAAATGTTTATCTCGATACTCTATTTCTAACTCATCCATTTTTCTTTCTGTAGCAACAATCTCATCGACCAATGCTAAATTACCTTCATTTAGAAGAATCATTGTCTTCTCTAATAAATTAAAGATAATCAAAAAGATTTCATTAAGGCTCTGTTTTGCTTCTTTAGAAAAAACGATTTGATCATTTAAATTTTGCAACACTAACTCAGAAATTTCATCAGCATCATCAGCTATACTTTCAATAGCATCAATTATTGCAAAGTACATATCAATCGTTTGCACATCATCTTTTGATAATTTAGTTCGGGGTATTCTGGTCAAAAATACCAATAACTCTTCTTCTAATTCATTGATAACCTCTTCTTTAGATTTAACTACTTTAGCTAATTCGTGATCTTTAGTTAAGAATGAATCTGCAGTATCCTTGACCATATCACGAGAGATTTCAAACATCCTAATTACTTCATTGCTGAGTTGATTAACAGCAACACTAGGAGTCTCTAACATTCTCTCATCTAAATAGCTCAAACCACGCTTAAGGGACATATCTTCTCCTGGAACAATATACTTAACTGCTCGAACCATAAAACCAACAAAGGGTAACCATAATAAAGTATTTAGGATATTAAAGATCGTATGAGTATTAGCAACTAACCGAGTAGGGGTAGTTGTAAAACCGAAGGTTTCAGAGAAATCAATTAAAAACACCTCGATAGTTGCTGCAAAATCAGGGATTATATATAATAAGACCAACACAACCAGCGAACCCAATACATTAAAGATAAAATGACCAGCAGCCGCCCGCTTAGCATTAATGCTAACTCCAATAGCAGACAAAATTGCTGTGATAGTTGTTCCGATATTACTCCCTAAAATAATTGGAATTCCAGCTTGAAAACTGATAGCTCCCACTGCAAACAAGCCTAATAAAATTCCCATTGCAGCAGTACTACTCTGGACAACAACTGTAATTAATGCTCCAATTAGAACACCTAAAATCGGAGAACTAGAAAATCTCTCCATCAGATCAAAAAAGACAGGTGACTCACGTAGCGGTCTCATAGTATCACTCATTACATTCATCCCTAAAAATAAGATTCCAAAACCTAATAAAATCTGACCTATATACTTAACCTTAGGCTTTTTGGCAAATAGGTGGATGAAAAATCCAATAGCAATAAAATGAAAAGCATACCCTCCTAAATCAAAAGCAACCATCTGAGCTGTAATTGTAGTTCCAACATTGGCCCCCATAATCACTCCAATTGATTGTACTAAGGTCATTAAACCAGCATTTACAAATCCAACCACCATTACACTAGTAGCACTACTGCTTTGAACGATAGATGTTACACCAGCTCCTACTAAAACCCCCATCACTCGATTCGTTGTCAAAGCTGCTAATAAACTCTTAAGTTTCTTTCCAGCCGTTTTCTGTAAGCCTTCACTCATCTGTGTCATCCCATAGATGAACAGACCTAAACCACCTAAAAAAGTAAAGATCATTTCAGCAGACAAAGCAAAACCTCTCCCCTCTAAAGACTCTTATAATAAAGTAATCATTTTTTATTCAATTTCTCAAGTGCTAGTTTTAATTCATCTTTAACTTGCTGATCAACTTCAACCTCTAAGGCTTGTCTTAAATCCTTACTTACTCTAACAGCTCCAATTTCAGCTAAAGCCCAAGCAGAATGTGCCCTAACTACCGGCTTAGGATCAGACAACCCATCTTGTAAATGAAAAATAGCTCGTTCATCTTTTAAGTTACCTAAAATTATTGCAGCATTCCGCTGAATTGGACGCTTGCCTCGCCAATTCATTGCTGTTTGTCCAAACTGTTGTTGATAGCTCTCATCTGTTAGTTTTAGTAATGGAGTTACTGCTGGTCTGGAAGCTAAGCCCTGTGATTTAAATTCAACATGATCACCTGTAGCTACCTCTTGATTATGGGGGCAGACTTCTTGACATGTATCACAGCCCCAGAGCCTAGTCCCCATCTTTCTTCTATACTTGTGATCAATATAGCCTTTACTTAAAGTTATATAACCCAAACATTGATTACTATTTAACAGATAATCATCCTCTAAAGCCCCTGTTGGACATGCCTCAATACACTTTCTACAATCACCACACTTACCTTCTATCGGAGAATCAATCTCTAATTCTAAATCAGTAATAAATCCTCCCAAAAAGATCCAAGAACCATATTGGGGATGGATAATATTACAATTCTTACCCTGCCAACCGATTCCTGCCCGCCGGGCCAATGCTCGATCTACAGTTGGCCCAGTATCAGAAAATTTAACTGCTTCAATCTGCTGCCCTGTCTCTTGCTGCAAAAATTCAATCAACTGCTCTAATTTTTCTCCTAATACCTGATGATAATCCTTCCCCCAAGCAAACCTAGCTATTTTCCCTCTTAAACCAGTTTTATAATCTTGATTATCATCAATCATAGGCTCCTTAATAGAATAAGCCATCGCCACAACAATTACTGAACGAGCACCATCCAAAACCTCTTTAGGAGAAGTAATTAACTTCAAATCATCTTTCACAAAAGAAGACAAATATTCTCGTTCTTTTAAATTGTTAAGTAACCTCTCTAATTGTGGAAAAGGATCAGCAGTTGTAATCTTAATCTCATCTAAACCAATTTGAACAGCATATTCCTTCATGTCAGCAGTTAATCCCATTTTTTCTCCTCCCTTTCTTATTTTAGCATAATTTTTGACAAAATAAAAGAGGCAGAATCACTGCCTCTTAAGAATTTATTACTAACCTTACTAAAAACTAAACTTCTATAATAGCGTCAGTTGGACAACTTTCTAAAACATCTTTAGCTTCTTGCTCCACATTATCAGGCACTTCATCTACAATCACTTCAGCTTTATCATCATCATCCCAATCATAAACTGCTGGAACCTCATTAACACACAATCCGCAGCTAATACAATCATCTTTTTCTACTTTTACTTTCATTAACAACCCCTCCACTTATTTAGATTTAAATATAGTATTACCTCTTCAAATTCAATTATGCACTAGTTGAATTCACAATTTTAAATAATAGTTCATAAACTGAAAGTAATCATTTACATCATTATTGATATAAAGCTTCACTTTATATCAGTGTACAGTTTACAGTTGATATGGTTTCTATGGTTTTCACGAAAGGTCTTGACAAAGACCTGTAGGGACGGTTGACAGTTAAAACCATTAAAAACTTAAATCAAAATCACTCTAAACCTGCGAACATAAGGCATTTCAGAGGTCTTAATTTTTTAAGGTTTTGATCTTAACTGTAAACTGTTCACTGTACACTGTCAACTCAATTATGTGTCACAAAGTGACACATAATTGTAATAAAGCTTCACTTAGAACATTTATAACACCAAAAATCATCTTAAGTTAACGCTGATGATATTGAATTATATAGACTTGTTCTTAGAAGGTTTTAGTCTTTTGATTGTATGGTTTTGAATTTAATTATAAATTGTACATTAAAAGAGGGAAGGAGGGAACTATGTTTAATACTAATTTCAATCAACAAGTTAGAAAAGAAATTATTGGAATCAATACCAAAGTACCTGTCAGCAATAAACGCCACTTACAGTACATAAATTTTGATAATGCTGCTAGTACTCCTAGTTTCAAACAAGTTTTTGCAAAGATTGAAGACTTTCTCGATTGGTATTCGAATGTCCATCGAGGAACGGGCTTTAAATCCCAACTGTCCTCGAAAATTTATGAAGAGACTCATCAGGTAATTGCCGATTTTATGGGAGTTGACTTAGCAAAAAACACTATTATCTTGGTTAAAAATACTACTGAAGCAATTAATAAACTGGCCAATTCATTACAACTGACCTCAGAAGATATCGTGATTACTACTATAATGGAGCATCACTCTAATCTACTTCCTTGGCGTAATAAAGCTCAAGTCGTTTATACTGGGTTGACTCCTAGTGGAAGATTAGATTTAGATGATTTAGAAAGAAAATTAAAAAAAGATCAGAAGCAAGTTAAGTTAGTAGCAGTCACTGGAGCTTCTAATGTAACAGGAATAATCAATCCAATCCATAAAATTGCTCGGTTGGCCCATCAATATAATACCAAAATCTTAGTCGATGCAGCCCAACTTGCTCCTCATCGCCCAATTGATATTAAACCAGATCAATCACCCGAACATATTGATTATTTAGTCTTTTCAGCCCATAAGATGTACGCTCCTTTTGGTACAGGAGTCTTAGTTGGCCCTCAAGAAACATTTCAAGAGCAAGCACCAGATTATTCTGGAGGAGGAACGGTCAAGTCTGTCACCTTAGATGATGTTATCTGGGCCAACTTGCCTGCTAGAGAAGAGGCAGGTACCCCTAATATTGTCGGGGCAGTAGCATTACAAGAGAGTATTAAGACAATCCAACAACTGGGCTGGCAAAATATAATTAAAGCAGAAAAAAAATTAATCGATTATACATTACAACAACTACAAAAGTTACCCCAAGTTAAGCTCTATGGCCTTACTGATACAGATAATCTCTCTAATCAAGTCGGTGTTATCGCTTTAAATATCGAGCCACTACCTCACTCACTAGTCGCTACAATTTTGGCCCATGAAGCAGGTATTGGGGTCAGAAGTGGTTGTTTTTGTGCTCACCCTTATGTTCATCAGTTATTAAATTTAACTTCAGCTGAAATTAAAAGGTTTAAAGAACAGATTAAAGCGAATAAGCTTTCTTATACTCCTGGTTTGGTACGAATTAGTTTTGGTTGTTATAATACTAAGAAAGAAATAGATCGTTTAATTACAACTTTC
Organism: Natroniella acetigena; assembly: GCF_023227745.1. GTDB lineage: Bacteria > Bacillota > Halanaerobiia > Halobacteroidales > Halobacteroidaceae > Natroniella > Natroniella acetigena. The sequence continues at coordinate 23,130 of NZ_JALKBX010000023.1, forward strand.
CAGTCGATTATTGAACGAATAACTATCAACTTTGCTTTTTCAACACAGTATACTCTCAACCCTACTACTGGGGAATACTATCCGACTAATAATTAAAACTTATCTTTATATTGATATTAAGTTTAAGGTTAAGTCTAAGTCTAAGTTTAAGTAAAACCTAAGCCCTTATGCTTTTAACGGTTGACTTAGCCTTACCTTCGGGTTTATAAAAAACCCTTCGTAATAAAAACCATTTCCTCAGCCTTAAACTTAAGCTAACGCGTATGAGATCTAATTTATAATTCAACTTTATAAAATTGAACTTTATTAAATATTTTATCCCTTTGCTGATAATTAAATAAAATTGTTGTTAATGACTCTTCAACTTCTGTACTCGGTTGCTCAATCACCTCTAATACATCATACTTAAAGGTCTCAATTTGAATCTTTCTTCTAATCTGTCTTGAAGAATAGTCAGCTAACTCTGGAACAATTTCTGTTATCTTTGCTTGCTCTGCAGTAAAATCTCTGAATTTTTGATCATAATCTTCAATTTTGTATTTATCCAAAAACTCAGGTAGGTTAACCCTTCTTCTCCGTAACAAATAATCAAACTTTAAAATTTCATTAAATAGATCAAATCTTTTTGAACAATATTGCTGATAAAACTCCTGTAAAATTTGATATAATGATTCTAACTTATGCGAATAGCGATAATATTCCTGTTCTTCCCAAAACTCTGCCAAATCTGCCCACAATGAAAAAGGGGCTTGATAAAAGTTTTGCTCTATAAATTTCAAACTATGATCAAAATGATGAGTATTACAGAAGGTTTCTAAAACTTCTTCTACCATCTCCAATTCTAATAATTCTTGATAGCTCAGCCACTTATTCTCTAAGACTTGATAGGGCGGTTTATCCAAATAAAGATAACCGTATTCTTCAGCCTTCTCTCTCAAGCCTGACCCCTTTAATAATTTTAAAAAACCCAACTGCAGCCGACCAGGTCGTAATTGATAGACATCATTGAAAGAATTTATAAAAGTTTGATAGTCCTCAGCCGGTAAGCCAGCAATTAAATCCAAATGCAAATGAATATTTCTTGCTGCTTGTAACCTCTTTACAACTTCAGCTAGCTTAGTAAAATCGACCTTGCGATCAATTAATTCTAAGGTCTTTTGATTGGTACTCTGCACCCCAACCTCAAATTGAAAGTAACCAGCAGGTACCTCTTCTAAAAAACCAAGAACCTCTTCACTCAACAAATCTGCTGTAATCTCAAAGTGAAAATTCAAATCAGAATCACTCGGCTTATTTTCTACCAAAAATTGAAATATTTCAAGAGCACGATTCTGATCACAATTAAAGGTTCGATCAACAAATTTAACCTGCCTGACGTCTGCTTTAATCAACTTCAATAACTCCTCTTTTACTAACTCTAAGGGAAAGTATCTAACAGCTGATAATGTCGAAGATAAACAATATTGACAATTAAAAGGACAACCTCGATTGGTTTCAAAATAGACTATCTTATGCTCTAGCCCCTCCAAGTTACCATATGGAGAAGGTACTTGCTCAAGTTGTAGTACTGGGCGAGGCTCATTTTTAATTATTCCTTGCTCGGTACGATAGACTAGACCAAGAACTTCTTCACAACTTTGTCCAGTAGTTAAATTAGTCAGTAATTGCTGGAAAGTCTCTTCTCCCTCACCATAGACAAGATAATCAATCTCTTGATACTCTTTCATTAAGTCAACTGGATCATAAGATACCTCTGGCCCCCCTAAGACAATAATCAACTCTGGTTTAACCTGTTTTAAGATCTTAATCACTTCTAATACTTGCTCCATATTCCATATATAACATGAAAAACCAACCAAATCTGGCTCTTGTTTATAAATCTCTGCTGCAATATAATCACTAGCTTGATTGATCGTATATTCAGCCAACTCAATTTCAAACTGTCCCTGACAATAGCTCTTTAAGTACCTTAATGCTAAAGAAGAATGAATAAATTTAGCATTTAATGCCGTCAACAAGACATTCATAAAGTCAATCCCCTCTTTCCATCTTTAATTATATAATCATGTACGTCAACTTAATACATACTTTTCTAATCACCTTACTTTTTATTGATATATAGCTTAACTTCAATTTACAATGTACAATTGACAAAATTGACAATTAAAACCTTTAAATCTTATAACCAAAATCAATCAAAGCTTATTATCACAAGGTTTTTCAGAAAACTTAAGCTTTTAAGAACTTGAACTTTAATTGTAAATTGTACATTCCGTCAATTGTCAATTGTGAAGCTATATTGTAATAAAGCTTCACTTCGACTCCCTATAATACCAAAAATTATCTTGAGTTAACGCGGATGATTGTATAATATATCTTTCGAGATTATAATTTTAAAACCTTCTTTATTAGCTAAAAAGCACCCCTTAAGGGGTGCTTTCAGCTTAAAGTTATTTTTGTGGTCTACTTGGAGTAGATATAGTTGATAATGCATCCGCAGCTTCCATATCAGTCTCAGGTTGAACTGATATATCTCCTAAAGAAACAATACCTACCAAATTACCATTCTCTACAATAGGTAATCTTCTAATTTGATTCTCTGCCATCAGATCAGCAGCTTCTTGAGTCGTCATCTCTGGACTCCCATAGACTAAACCACTGGACATAATCTGCTCTACAGCAGTATTACCATCATTATTTTGAGCAACATTACGAATTGTTATATCTCGATCTGTTACTATTCCTACTGGCTCCTGTCCATTACTGACAGGAATTGCTCCTACATTTAGCTCTTTCATCTTTTGAGCTGCTTCACTTACGCTTGCAGTTGGCTCAACTGTTGATACATCTGAAGTCATAACTTGTCTAATATCCATCATATCCTCCTCCTTTTCAAGATTAGGATATGCAATTAATTAAATTTTAATCATAATTATAATTAAAATTTAATTGCTACTGGCTTTGCTTAATTCTTGCTCATTACTGACAGCCAAATTATTTTCTTCTAAAAATTTGTACTTTAACCAACCAGTCAACAAGATTAAACTGATTAAATAAATAATTAAGATCCCATAACCAAGCTCAATACCGACTAGATCATTTATAACTCCTGGCAACCAATTAGCTAACAAAACATCTCCTAAACTACCTGCTGCTAAGGTCAAACTGATAATTATAGTTAACTGCTGTTCAAATTCCTCAAACATAGCCGCCTGCATAGTAGGAAAGATAGAACCCAAAAATAAACCTGTAATTGAAAATAAAACAGCAAACTGCTCCGGGCCAACCAATGCCACTAAAATAATTACACCGGAACTAACAGCACAAATCAAGACCAAATATAAATATTCGATTTTCTCTACAACAAAAATAGTTAAGAATCTTCCTACCGTAAACAAAACAAAAAAAAGTGATAAATAAAAGCTGATTTCAGTCTCACTTCTTCCTTGGACATCAGTTAAATAAATCCCCATCCAATTTGCTGCACCAAGTTCAATCCCAACATATAATAAAAACATCATAGCAAAAATAACGACTCGAGAATCTTTAATCACTTCCAAAAACAGAAGCTTTTCATTTTTGTTATCCGTCTCAGTTGTAGGAAATTTACAATAAAGCCCTAATAACAATAAAAATAAAACCAATCCAATTGCAAAAAGATAGACACTCTCCCAACCAAATCCCCTGCGCAGTAAATAACCAGCATAAACTGGAGCTACAATACCACCAACTCCAAAAAAGAGATGAAATATATTCATCTTTCTGCCCCGCTCTTTAATAAAAATCAAAGATGCCAATGTATTACTGGTCACACTTAAGATTCCTACTCCAATTCCAAATACTCCCATTACAGCTACAAACAACTGATAAGTAGCTACATAACTGATCCCAACTAAAACAGCCATGATTACTACTAAACCTAGTAAAAATGTATTCTTTAGCCCAAACTTTTTAATTAAAAATCCACTACTAGACATAGCAATAATACTTCCTACCGCCATTACTGAAAAAGCAGACCCTAAATAAGAATAACTAATCTGGAATGTATCTTGAATTAAGGGAGCAACTTGCCCTCTTAAGTTGACTAATAATCCAAAAGTTAACAACATTGCATAAGCTAAAATACCTAATAAGCTACGATTATCTAACAATCTCTAATCAATCCTCCTAACTAGAAGTAGTGCTCTCCCTACAAGTCTTATTAGACTTTCTGTAATAAATTCTGTAATAAAAACTATTTGCTAAATTAAAGCCTGTTATTACAATACTTCGCAGATAACTAAATTTCTCTGCACCCCGTCTTAGTGTACAATTGACAATTAAATTTAAAACCACACAATCAAAACACTAAAAAATCAATATCTAGAGGCTAAAAACTGACTACCTCTTTGGCTTTTTAATATTTTCTTTTAGCTGAAAATACTCTAAGACTATCTAACTTTCAGTTATTGATCACTACATAGCTACTTACTAAAACCAATCCTCCTCCAACAGTCCAAACTGTCGGTAAGCCAATCAATCTTAACAAAGTTATTGTATCATAATCAACTTAAAATTAATAGAATTATAATAAACCGAATACTAATATAAGCTATGAAACAAACATAAACGTTAATTACTAGAAATAATTAACATTTATCAACTTCCTTGAATAATATAAACCAATAAAGGAATTGTTAGCAACGATAATAAAGTGCTCAAAAAGACACCTTCTGAAGCTAAAGCTGAATTATCTGTGAATTTTTCTGCAAAAATTGCTGTCAATGCAGCCACAGGCATCCCTGTTAATATAACACTAACACTTATAATCAAAGGATTTACAGCTAGAATATTTAAAACAAAAAAAACTACTACAGGAATGATAAGCTGTTTGAGCAAGGTAATTAGCCATAACTTAAAATTAGAAAAGACTCCAGACAATTCAATCTGAGATAAGGTTGAGCCAACCACAATTAAAGCTAAAGGAGTAGTGGTAGCTCCTAACATTTCTAAGACATTGTTAATAGAAGCTGGTATTTCAACTGAGAATAGAAAAATTAAAAAACCTAAAATAACAGCTAAAATACCAGGATTCAATAAATTTCTAAACGAAAACCCTCTTTCTTCTTGATTCATAATGATAATCCCAAAGGTCCAAATAAAAATATTAACTACTAAATTATAAATTGCTGCTAAGAAGATACCCTCCGTTCCAAAAATAACCTCAATGATTGGAAAGCCAATAAAAGCAGTATTCCCAAAAACTACCATGAATTGATAGATCGATTTTTTATCTTGCTTTGAATCCATAAAATTAACCATTAAATATGAAATCAAAATTAGTGTTACAAAAATTCCTAAACCAATTAAAAAAACATTTCTAATTTGAATTAATCGTTCTATACTGAATTCATAATTCATAGAAATTAAAATTAGAGCAGGCAGACTGATATAAAGAACAATATTTGATAAATTTTCATTCAAGTTCTCATTAACTAGATTAAACTTTCTGATCGCAAAACCTAGCGCTAATACTAAAAAAAGGATTAAGATTTGATTAAACACAGTTAAAAAATCAATTCCAACCATTCCTTTCTTGATTTAATTGACTTGTGATGTAATTAATCAGACTTAACTGCTTTATTGAACTATTAATAGCTGTTTTTTAATTATTATAAACAAATTTTGATTTGATTATTAAATTAAATAGTTCTATAATTAAGTCTAAGCTACTTTATTGAAATATTTAATCTATCACCCTTGGGTTATTTAACTAAAATATGTAATATTTTTGAAGGGGTAGCAAGGAGTTTGACTGGGAATAAAGAAAAGCACTAGTATAAAGGAGGAATCTATTATGGAAAGTAATTATACAGTCAAAAACTTAGCTAAATATTTTGATTGTAGTTCACAAACAATCCGTAATTATCTGAAACAAATTGAAGAAGAAAAACCTAAACTGGTTACTAGGGGTAAAAGAAATAAATATATACTAACCGAAAATGGATTTCAGTATCTAAGACAATTATTAGGTAATGAACTGACTTGTAGTAATAATTTTTTATTGAAGTTTATTATCTGTGATGAATTAAAATCATTAATCGATAAAGATACCAGCTATACTTTGCAGTATACTAAACGTACTAGAATCAAACAGAAAAAAGATTTGACTTACTTTGATCAGTTACCAACCTTACTCCAAAAAAGATATGAAAAATTCGCTAAAAAATTTTTATACTGGCTGAAAAGAAAATTTATTTCTTCAAATATAACAAAAATCATTGTAGATAGATTGCCAAAATGGAAACAAAATGACAAGGAAGACGTAGATATAAGGATTACATTTTATGAAGGTAATCATCCGCAGGATTTAAATCTGATTATTAAAGAAGAATTAACCAGCCTGCAAGAGATGAAACTGGAAAAATTTCAACAAAATTTAGAAAATAATGAACAATTAAGAGATGAATTTTCTAATCTTCAATTTAATACTACTAACAAAAGAATCTTTCTTTCTAATTTAGCTAATCTATTAAATAAGATTGATGATAAACGCCTAATTAAGAAACTTTTTAAGTTAATAGTAGGGGCCAACCCTCATTATCAGATCATTGCTGAACCTGAAATCTTAATCATCAACTTTACTAAGATTAAATTACCGACCAAGGTCTCAGCTAATTATGATCAACAAGAGAATAAATTATTAATTAACTTTAATAATAACTGTAACTTAACCTGTTCATTAGAACCAGAAGAATCAGAAAAGTTAATCATTAACTTTCAACAAGTTCCCCCAACTCTAGACTTAACCTTAATCTAAGTAACCCATTTAAAAACAGTAAAATCAAATTCTTACAATCAATAACAACCCCCTGTTAACTTAACTAGTACTCTCAGCTAAATTAAAGCCTGTTATTACAATTTTAGCTTTCTAATATTTTCTTTTAGCTGAGAGTACTCTTAACAAGGGATTGTTAATTATTTTATATTTATCAACTTAATACATAATTTTCTAGTTAAATTAAAGAATCCTAAAAGAACTTGGACTTGCGATTTTTACTCACACTAAATTACTTATAATACTCAAAATATTCTTCAGCTGTAGGAATTCTTCCTAAGATAGCAGCAACTGCTGCTACATGAGCACCACCTAAATATGTTTTAGAATCAGCCGGACCAATTCTAGATTGATAGTTACGAGTTGTCGTCGTCAAGGCAATAGCACCAGAGCCAATTCTACGCTTATTACCCATACATAAACCACAACCAGGCATCGTAATTGTAGCACCAGCTGCTGTCAAGCTAGCCAAACTACCATCCTGGGCTAGTTGATTATAAATATCACGTGAAGCAGGACAGACTACAAAATTAACCCCCTGTGGTACTTGTTTACCTTCTAAAATCCTAGCTGCTGCTTGAATACTCTCTAAATCTCCTCCCACACAGCTACCAATAAAGATCTCATCTAACTCCACTCCACCTACTTCTGATAGACCAGCTACATTATCAGGATGATGTGGTTTAGCTACTAATGGCTCCTCCACTTCATCTAAAGGAATCTCAATTATAGCTGCATACTGAGCATCTTGATCAGGCTGTAAAAGAACAGGATCAGCTAAAAACTCTTCAATTGATGCGATCGTCTCCTTAACAGATGGAGAAGTCTCAGCATCTACTCTCGATTTTAGATACTCCAAATTATTCTCAATCGCTTCGATGGTCTTCTGATCAGAAACTACAACCCCAGCTGAAGCACTCCTTTCAGCTACAGCATTAGTCAGGATATATCGCTCATCAGAATCTAAAAAGTCAACCCCTTCCATCTCGATAATCCGCCCATTATAGACATCTTTACCGACAGTCTTTTCAGCATAGGTTACTAATGTAGAGACTAAGTCCCTAGCAGTAATACCTTCTTTCGGTTGACCAGTAAAGACAACCCTTACAGATTCATCCATCGTTAGATCCTGCTTACCATACTTCATCGCACCTGCTACAATATCTGAAGCAGCAGGAAAAGAGATCCCGCGTGGTGTTCGAGTATGAGAGTCTCCACCAACGACTACATCAGTCGGTAAGACAAAACGATTAGCAATGGTATGAATAATCCCTTCACCAGGCTCAAGACAGACTCCACCTCGCTCAGTAACAAACTCTTCAATAAATTGATGCCTGTCCCGATCTTCTGTAGATGGACACTCACCTGTATGGCATAAAGACTGAACTACAAACTCTGCTCCAAAATCTTCCCCAGCCATAGCTTGATACTCATCAAGGGTCATTGGCCCGGTAGTATCTTGAGAGTAAACCCCTCTAATCTTAACAGTAGCAGTCTCACCAGGCAAGATTGTATCCTTTCCATCAAGCCTATTAAACCCAACAATCTTTTGGGCCAACGTCTGTGGTACCCGCTCTTGCTCAGCTTGAGCTGGCAACTTGCTTTGATCAAAATCAATTCCCTGCTTAGTACAATAATCAATGGCCCATTGCTGCAACTCATTACCGGCATCAAAGTAAGTCATACCACCTGCAGCTATCTTATCTAAGTTATATTGAATCGGTAATTTAACCTCTAATTCTTCTTCGCTATTGACAATCAACTTTTCATTCTCCAAATCTACCTCTAATTGATCCCCTTCTGTAATACTATCAGTATTACACTCTAATGGTAAGATAGCAGAAGCTACTAAGGAATTCTTAAAGATTGGAGCAAAACTTTTAGCAATTACAACTCCACCTTCTTTCTTCTCTGGCTCACCATCAACTGGCTTACCTAAGACCTGCAGCATTGTATAAGTAGCAGACTTTCTAGAAGAACCTTCACCTAACGCTGCTCCTGCTACAAAGAAGATATCTTGTCCCTCTTCTTTCAACCCTTCTAAACGCTCTAAAAAATCAGCTTCATCTTCTCGACCCTCCATAATAAATTGAGCATGTAATGGATGATCGGTTCGACTATCTGCATTTTTAGAAGGGCTTAAGTGACCAGTAGTAATATTATCGCCAACCTTAATACCTAAGCCTTGATATTTATCTTCTAATCTCCAGTCTGTAGCAAAATCTCGTTCACCCCAACTCTTAATTAGCTCTACAACAGTATCGTTATCTGCTGCTAACTGGGCCAACTTATCAAATTCTGCTCGATTAATTAAAACCGTCTCTTTTAGGATTTCTGTAATCTGGTCAACAAAATGACCTTCTTCTAATAATTTTACCAACTGACCAGCAGCTGCTCCACCCTTCATTTGGGCCAACAACTCCAACGCTTCTGCTTGCGATAAGTAGTCAGTTACTAATTCTCCCCTTACAATTTCAGCCAAACCTTCTGCCTTAATATGTGAAGAAGGAAAAGTACCCCTTCTTACTTCCTCAGTCAATAATCTTACTAATAATTGATCTAAACTCTCTTCATTACAGATAGTAAATCTTTCTTTTTCTAAACCTTCTAATTGTAATCCAGCACTTATCACTTCAACCTCGGTAGTCGATAATGGTCGTGGCGATAAATCATAATCTTTCTTTCTGGCTAAAACTTTCTTCTTATACTCTTCTAAAACTTCTAATAGATCTCTTTTCTCCATACTCTACTCCTCCTATAGTTAGTTATTTACTTATAATTATATCTTAAATTCTATAAATTTACAAACAGTTAACATCAGTTAAGTCTAAATTTGATGTTAAGTTTAGTTAGCCAGTTAATTATTCTCTACTACTTCTTCTAATTTCGCCTTTTCAGTTGTTGACAATAATTCATCAAGGGCCAACAAAATAACTAATCTATCTTCTAGCTTGGCAATTCCATCAATAAATTCTGTCTTTATTCCAGCCATTCCTCCTGAAGGTTGAGCAATCTGTTCCTGAGCAATCCTGACTACTTCAGAAGCATCATCAACAATAAAACCTACATCAGTCTCATTAATTCTAACCACTATAATTCTAGTTTCAACTTCAGGATCATAATTAAATTCTAAACGCTTTCTTAAATCAATAATTGTAATAATATCGCCTCTTAGATTAATAATCCCCTCAATAAAATCAGCACTCTGTGGTAACTTTGTTATTTCTTTCATTTTGATAATCTCTTGTACTTGTGTGATCTTAACTCCAAACTCTTCTCTTCCTAATTTAAAGACAATAAACTGATCAATCTTATTCATCATTCATCCCCCCTCAATTTATAATACAATTTCTAAAAAAGAAAGTAAAGAATAAAATGACCAAAGGTCATTTTATTCTAGTGTACAGTTTACGGTTTACAGTTGACAGTGGATAGAAAAAATCTAAGAGCGGATTTTTTCATCACAAAGGGTTCAAAGAACCCGAAGGAAAACCCTAAATTCAAAATCGCTTTAAACCTGTACTTCTAAAGCTTTTAAGGTTTTGCTCTTTAACTGTAAACTGTACACTGCCAACTGTCAACTATTACTTATATAGCACCATCGCACTAATCCTAGGAACAATCACCTGCTTACCAGTTAACACCTCCAATGTTTCAACCCCTGCCTCTTGGTCAGCAACTACAATCTTCCAGGTTCCTTCAGTCGGCAAGAAGAATTGTTGTGATTCTAAATAAGGATTATAAATTACTATAATATCTTCCCATAAATCACCATTAGCATGCTCCTGTAATTGATAAGCAATTATACCTTCAGAGCTATCTAAAAATTTAAAGTATTTTTTTATCTGATCAGCAGTATTCATCCTAAATGCTGGATGTTCTCGTCGCAACTCAATTAATCCTTGGTAGTACTTAAAAGTATCATAGTTATATACCTTACGTTCCCATTCAATTTGATTAATTGCATCAGGAAAATTATAACTATTTTCCACCCCATACTTAGTTCTTAAAAATTCAACTCCTCCATGCAAGAATGGTATCCCTTGTGACGTCAATACAATTGCATTAGCTAAATTATTCATTCTGACCTTATCCTCATCAATAACATTTGGATTACTTCTTTCAATCTTATCCCACAAGGTCAGATCATCATGGACCGAAACATAATTAATAACTTCTTCAGGATCGAAACTGAAAGAGTCAATTCCACCCATCACCCCTACTTTTACCTTTTGAATTGTCTCTTTATCTAATTTCCCATTAACATAACCTTTATCTTCTCCTCTAGTACTCCCCTTTAGAGCATCCCTAAACTCATCATTGAAAACAGCAACTCCAGACTCTTGTTGGCTCCCCTTTCTCATCTGCTGCTCCATCGGTAATGGAGAAAAATCGGCCGTCCAGGGCTCCCCATAGACTATGATACTAGAATCGATCTCCTTTAATTCTTGAGCTAACAATTTCATCGTTTCTTGATCATGAAGAGCCATCAAATCAAACCTAAAACCATCTATATGATACTCCCTGGCCCAATACTTAACTGATTCAATAATAAATTTACGAACCATCGGATGTTCAGAAGCAACTTCATTACCACAACCTGAACCATTAGAATAATTACCATGTTCATCAAGTCGATAATAAACCTCAGGGGCCAACTTACCAAAATTAGAATTTCTAGTTTCATAGGTATGGTTATAAACAACATCCATCACTACTCTGATACCATTACGGTGTAAAGCTTTAATCATCTCCTTGGCTTCCCGAATTCTAACCAGTGGATTAGCAGAATCCCTAGCATAAGAACCTTCTGGAACATTATAATTTTGCGGATCATAGCCCCAATTATACTGATAATCAACACTCTCATCGACAGTAGCAAAATCAAAGATAGGTAGTAGATGAATATGAGTAATCCCCAACTCCTTTAAATGAGCAACTCCGGTCTTGATCTCTGTCTTAGGAATCATCGTTTCTTCTTCAGTAAACGCTAAAAACTTGCCCTTATGCTCCATCCCTGAATGAGGTGAAATGGAAAAATCTTTGACATGCATTTCATAGATAATACTATCTTCTAATTCAACCAGTGGAGGTTTTTGATCATTCTCCCACTCCACTGGATTAGTCTCTGCTAAATCAACAACTACCCCTTTATGTCCATTCTGAACTACTGCTTTAGCATAAGGATCAACTACACACTTAATTTCATTATCTATTTCCACGATATAATTATAAAGTTTATTCTTTTGATCACCAGCTACAGTTACACTCCATACCCCTTGTTCTTCCTGCTTCATCTTAACAACTTGCCCAGCCCCTTCTTGAGAAGGATCTGGTTCGTACAAAACCAAATCAACATTATTAGCCTTAGGAGACCAGACAGCAAAATCAGTCTGCTCAGGGCTATAGTTGGTTCCTAAGCTTCTATCTAAAGGATAGTCAGTACTCATCATTTAAACACCCCTCCCTGAAAAGCAATTAATAGTTAATAATGAATAGTTAATAGTTGAAAAACCTTAAAACCAAAAATTATTTGCTGGAAATTTAAATTGATACTTAATTGATATATAGTTTCACTTTTAAAATTAAAATCTGCAACCAATAAACTTCAAAATCAGTTTCGAGAGGGCTA
>NZ_JALKBX010000024.1 GCF_023227745.1 Natroniella acetigena
GAAGCTCAGAAAAAATCTTTCAGAACGAGAAATCTCCCTCATGGTTCTAAGCAAAAGTTACACATAATTGTAATAAAACAGAAAGGAGAAATTAAATGAAGCAATTATTCATAGTAATCTTGACTTTAATAATCGTAGTAAATTTTCAATTTTCAGCATTGGCTAGCAATTCATTCTCAGTTGAATTTATGGAATTAGATACCTCCTATCAAAGATTTAGTACCGAAATTGGATTAACAAATAAGCTATCTTTAGCTGGAGATTATGCTTATAGTAGAATCAACCCCTATAATCTCAGCTTGAAGTTAGATAGAGCAAATTTAATCCTGAAGCGGGAGGTTATCACTACCGATATCTTAAGTTCACAGTTAGGAATCGGTTATAATTATAATTCAACTGAATTGTCAACCGATTACTTTCCACAATTAGACCTTACAACAACAGAAACAGGGCCAATCCTGGCAGCCGCAGGTGAAATAGAGTTAGATGAGGAGATCTCGTTATTTGGCCAATTAAACTATGTTCCTTATTCATCACTACGAGGAGAGTTAATAGCTGAAGGTGAGACTACTAATACTAATCAAAAGATCAGAAAATATTCAGGTAGGATCGGTGGAAGGTTCAAATTAGCTGAAAATCTAAGTGGACAGATTGGTTATAATTTTATTAACTATCTCAACTCACCAGATGATTTAGAAGAGATAGAAGAAGTCGATGGTGAGCTGCAAGAACAGTTAGGTAATAATTCAGGTGGGATCTTTATTGGGGTTAAAGCTAATTTTTAAAACTTAAGTTTAAGGCTAAGGTTGAGGTTAAATCAACCATTAAACACATACAGATTTAGATCTTACTTAGACTTAGACTTGAACTTAAACTTCAATAAAAAAGTAGAAGGGGTTGGCCCTTCTACTTTTTTATTTCATCTTTTCTCTAATCCTCTCAACCTTCTCTTGAATATCCTCCGCTCCAACGATCTCAGTAATCATTGCTACACAGCTAGCTCCTTTTTCCACTACTAACTCCACATTATCCTCTTTAATCCCTCCGATAGCTACAAACGGGAGTTTTATATTCTCTACTACATATTCCAAATACTCTAAGCCAACTGGGGCACAGACATCCTCTTTAGTGTCAGTTGCAAAGATCGGGCCAACACCGATATAGTCAACATCCTGAGCTACTGCTTCCTTAGCCTGCTGCGGTGAATGGGTCGATAAACCGATTATTTTATCAGGGCCAATTAAATCTCTAACTATATCTACCGGTAGATCCTCTTGTCCAATATGAACTCCATCAGCATCTACAACCAAAGCTAAATCAATATCATCATTGATAATAAATTTTACTCCTGCCTTTTTAGTCATCTTACGTAACTTTTCTGCTTCTTGATATTTATCGAGCATATCTTTTTCTTTCTCGCGATACTGAATTATCTCTACACCAGCTGCAATCATCTCCTTGACAACTTCCAAATTGCTCCGTCCTCGAGAAAATTTCTCTCCCGTAAGACAATAAATATCAGTATTCAATACTTTCTGACTCATATTTTCCCTCCTCAACCGATTCTAAATTCGATGCCAATTCTTAAATACAGTCTGATAGCCTTTATTATCAAGTAACTTACTAATCTCATCTACATCCCGATCATCAGAAATATCAAATTGATTAGTTCCTTCTTGTGGTTCTGCATAACCTCCTACTTCAGTAGATGACTCAGCAGAGATCTTAGTAATTCCTAACGGCAATAGATTATCCCTCAACTCTGCTCGCTCTCTAGTAGAAAGATTAAGCCCTGCTCGAGGTAAAAACAACCGATAAGCCAATAAGATCTGAACCAACTGACTATCCCCAACAATAGAGTTAGGTTGAAAGTTTCCTAAATGTGGTCTTAAACGAGGCACAGAAAGATTAACCTCTGTTTCTAAATATTTATCTTGGAGATACTTAGCATGTAATCCTGCAAAAAATGCCTCTTCCCTCCACTGACCAAGCCCTAATAATGCTCCTATATTGACCTGTCTCATCCCTGCTTGGCAACCTCTTTCCGGAGCATCTAAACGATAAAGATAATCGCTCTTTGGCCCATCAGGATGAACTTCTTCATAAATATCTTGATCATAAACCTCTTGATAAATAGTCAGCCCTTCTACTCCAGCTGCAATTAACTCTTGATACTCAGCAACCTCTAATGGGTAGACCTCAATACTTAAACAAGGGAAGTATTCTTTAAGTAAGAGTACTGACTCCTTCAAGTAAGAGACTGGACTATGCTTGCGGGATTCACCAGTCAAGATCAATAAATGCTTAATCCCTTTTTCAGCAATTGCCTTGGCTTCCTCTTCTATCTCTGTTAAATCAAGCTTACTTCTCTCAAATTTATTCTTAACACTAAAACCACAATACAGACATTGATTAACACAATAATCTGCTAAATATAACGGTAAATAGAGCAACATCGTCCGTCCAAAATGCTGTAAAGTTAATTTTGAAGCTTGTTGAGCCATCTCCTCTAAATAATTGCTAGCTGCAGGAGATAATAAGGTTAAAAAATCTTTCTTAGTCAATCGTTCTTTACCCAATACTCGCTCTACATCTGCTGAATTTACTTCTTTGAAAAAAGAATTAAAATCTAGTTGATTGAATTGACTATATTCTTGGTAGAAACTCATCCTTGATCTTCCTTTAAAAATCCAGTCAGTGGTGATGATGCAGAAGCATACTTCTTAACAGCTCCTGTACCAGCAAGATAAGCCTTTCTTCCTGCTTCTACAGCAGCAGCGAAAGCATCTCCCATTACAACAGGATCTTTAGCAGTAGCTATTGCTGTATTAACTAAGACTGCATCAGCTCCCATCTCCATTGCCTCTGCAGCTTGAGATGGCTTCCCAATTCCAGCATCAACTACTATCGGTAGTTCTATCTCCTCAATCAAGATCCTAACCATCTCTTTTGTCTTCAAACCACGATTAGAACCAATCGGTGCCCCTAGCGGCATTACTGCTGCTGCTCCAACCTCTTCTAATCGCTTTGCTACCATCAAATCAGGACTGACATATGGTAAGACTACAAATCCTTCCTTAGCCAAAATCTCTGTTGCCTTAATCGTCTCTTGGTTATCAGGCAATAGATACTTATTATCTGAAACAACCTCAATCTTAACCCAATTACCACACCCTGCTGCTTCAGCAATCCTAGCAATCCTAACTGCTTCCTCTGCTGTCCTTGCTCCCGAAGTATTAGGTAATAAAACACAATCCTCAGGAATATAATTGATAACGTTCTGCTGTGGTGAGTCAAAATTAACCCTCCGTAAAGCCATCGTCACTACCTGTGAACGAGCAGCTTTAATCGTCTCAGGAATTAGATTTTGATTAGCAAACTTGCCAGTCCCTGTAAACAATCGACTGTCAAGCTCCTTGTCTCCAATCAATAATCTATCAGCCATCTTTATTCTCCTCCTCCTACAAAGTTAAGTATCTCTAAAGTATCATCTTCTGCTAGTTCAATCTGCTCCCATTCCTCTTGCTTAACAACTTGACCATTATGCTCTATTACAACCCTACCTGGCTCTAAATCCTTACTCTCTAGATAATCAACTATAGTCAATCCTAATCCTACTTCTACGTCCTCTTCTTTTCCATTAACAGTTATCTTCATTAAACAACACCCCCGATAAAGCAATTAATAACTAACATTTAATAATTAATAGTTAAAATTCAAACCCTTAGAACATAAAAACTCGATTTTAATTTTTATCTCTAACTAATTATTTTTAATATCTTTTAATTATTCAATATTCATTATTCAATTATTATTTGGTATTTATTGTTTTTTAACTATTCATTATTCATTATTCAATATTCAATATTCAATATTCACTGCTCTTTAAGTATTCAATATTCAATGCTTGTAAACTTTTATAAATCTAAAATTTTAATGAGCCGCTAATAGATTATCAATCTAAAGTTAAAATTTCCTACTAACAGCTCTTGTTTATTAATTGTTTTTAATTATTTCATCTATTATTTGGTATTTATTGTTTTTTAACTATTCAATATTCACTATTAAATATTCAATGCTCTACAGTGCTTCGTCAACTACCTTCATCGCACAATACGACCCACACATCGTACAAGCATCCTCATCCTTTAAGATCTGATTATGATCTGTTCTTTCTTGTCTAGCTTTTTCAGGATCAATAGATAATTCAATCTGCTTCTCCCAGTCAAGCTTCTTTCTTGCTTCAGCCATTTCCAAGTCTCTCTGCTTAGCTTGAGGTATCCCTTTAGCTATATCTGCAGCATGGGCAGCTATCTTAGTAACAACCACACCATCTTTAACATCTTCAATACTAGGTAAGCCAATATGCTCTGCTGGAGTTACATAACATAAGAAGTCAGCCCCAGCACTTGCTGCAGCAGTTCCACCGATTGCTGCTGTGATATGATCATAACCTAGTGCAATATCAGTTACGATTGGCCCTAAGACATAAAAAGGAGCTCCCTTACATAACTCTTTTTGGAGTTTAATATTAGTCTCAATCTGATCATATGGTACATGTCCTGGCCCTTCAACCATTACTTGGACATCTACCTCTCTAGCTCGATCTACCAATTCTCCTAATACTAATAATTCATGGATTTGAGCCCGATCAGTAGCATCTGCTAATGAACCTGGTCGCAATCCATCACCTAAACTTAGCGTTACATCATACTCATAACAGATCTCTAACAAGCGATCATAATATTCATATAAAGGATTTTCTTGATTATTATGTAACATCCAACCAGTCATAAATGAGCCACCCCGACTGACTATATCTGTAGTTCTTCCTTCGTCTCTTAAATGACGGATCGTCTCTAACGTCAAACCACAATGAACTGTGATAAAATCGACTCCATCTTCAGCATGCTCTTCAATCACTGCAAAGATATCCTCAACCGTCATATCAACAATTGCTTTATCTGCCTGCAAAGTCTCGACAGTAGCTTGATAGATCGGTACCGTTCCTAAAGGAACTTCTGCTGCAGCTAATATCTCCTGCCTTGTTTCAGTAATCTTCTCACCAGTTGATAGATCCATTACTGCATCTGCCCCTGCTTTAACAGCCACTTCTAACTTCTTTAACTCCTTTTCAATCTCAGGATAATCCTCTGATGTTCCAAAGTTAGCATTAACCTTTGTCGTTAAGCCTTCTCCAAACCCATTAGGATCTAAGTTTTCATGATTCTTATTAGCTGGAATTACAATCGTTCCTTCTGCTACTCCCTTTCTAATAAACTCTGGACTTACATTCTCCTTTTTAGCTACTCTTTCCATTGCTAGAGTGATTACTCCATTCTTCGCTTCTGTAACTTGTGTCATTTTTACTCCTCCTAAATTTCTTTTATTTTAGCCTTACCAATTAAATCTTGATTCCTAATTTCACCAATAGCATCAAAAAAAGCAACTTTATAACTTGCAGATTGACTAATCTGTTGAGCACTCTTCTCTCCTGCTATACCATAAGCAGTTATCGCTGTCAAAGCTGCCTGTAAATAATCATCACTAACACCACAAAAAACTCCCAAAGTACTTGCTAACATACATCCTGTCCCTACAATTTGGCCCATCAATTGGTCACCATTTTGGACTTTATAAGTTTTATTTCCAGAAGTAACAATATCTTCTTCTCCAGAAACAACTACTACTGTATCTTCACTATGGGCCAACTTCTTTGCATTATTTACAATATCTTGATATTGACCTATAGACTCCACACCTTTAACTTCTCCTTGTTCTCCTGCTAAAGTAATTATCTCAGCTTGATTTCCTTTGATTATAGCAATATCAAGTTGATCTAACAATTCTAAAGCTGTCTTTGTTCGATAAGCAGTTGCTCCTACACCAACAGGATCTAGAATAATTGGAACTCCAACTTGATTGGCCCTCTTTCCTGCTAATAACATTGCCTCTACTTGTTTTTTTTGTAAAGTACCGATATTTAAGACTAAAGCTGCTGCAGCCTCTACCATCTCCGCTACTTCCTCTAGAGCATAAGCCATCACAGGCAAGCCACCCCAATAAAGAGTAATATTAGCACAATCATTAACTGTTACATTATTAGTAATATGATGTACTAACGGCTTTTCATCTTTAATTTTAGTTAATAGCTCATCCATCTGAATGCTCCTCTCTATTTACTAAATCGACTAAGTGATTAACCGGATTATTGCCTGTCCCTACTGAACACCCTTTCTTTATCGCTTTTGTCACAAACTCTTTACTTCTCTTAACAGCTTCTTCAACAGAATAACCTAATGCCAAATTACTAGCAATTGCAGCAGATAAAGTACAGCCAGTCCCATGAGTATCTGTAGTATCCACTCTAGCTACTATAAACTCAACAAATTCTTTTCCATCATAAAGTAAGTCTCTAGCTATATCTCCCTTCTGATGTCCCCCTTTGACCAATACATAATCAGAACCCAGTTGATGTAATCTTTCAGCCAACTCTTCTAACTCCAATTCACTCTCTAACTCTTCTCCTAATAAGACCTTAGCTTCATTTAAATTAGGCGTAATTATTTTAGTTTGCGGAATTAATTGCTCACGTAAAGTCTCTACAGCTTCTTCAGCCAATAAGAGATCACCACTGGTAGCTACCATCACTGGATCGACTACCAAATTAGGTAAGTTATATTTCTTAACCTTAGCAACTACTGCTGTAATAATTTCAGTATTAGCCAACATCCCTGTCTTAGCTGCCTTAAAATTGAGATCAATACAGACAGAATCTAATTGTTTTTTAACAAAGTGATTACTTACTGTCTCTACCCCCTGGACTCCTAAAGTATTTTGAGCAGTTAAAGCCGTAATTACAGAAGCACCATAGACTCCCAATCTAGTCATTGTCTTCAAATCAGCCTGAATTCCTGCTCCCCCTCCTGAATCAGAACCTGCAATTGTCAATACCTGCTCCATCTTATTTCCTCCTCAAAACTGACTTATTTAAAGTCTAACTTTCGCTCTAAACCCTTAATAAATAAATAGCCTGCTAACCCTCCTACCACTGCACTAACTAAAAAAGGTACCACAAAGAATAATGCTGCTACTTTTTGTCCCAATATAAAATTAGCAACTGGATAAACTACTATCGCTCCTATAATACCTGTTCCTATAACCTCACCAATTAAAGTATAAATTTTATTATGGGTTTTAGTAAAGAAAACCCCAGCTAGTAAAGCCCCTATCATACTTCCAGGAAAAGCCAGCAACGAACCAACTCCTAATATATTTCTAAGTACTGAAATAGCAAAAGCATTCAATACAGTATATGTTGGCCCTAATAAGATTGCTGATAAAACATTAATTGTATGTTGAACTGGAAAAGCCCGTGCAACACCAATAGGAATAGAAACCAAATGACTCGTCATCGTTCCCAAAGCAACAAATAAAGCAGCTAAAGTAAGTTTATTAGTTCTGATAATACCACCTCTTCAATTTAAATTTCCAGTCACTAATAATTGAAAAAAACACAACCCACGCAGGAGCTGTGCTTTAAATTCCCTAAAATCATAAGGAAGTAAACTATAAAAACACATCCAGATAGGATGTGCTCTAATTTATGTAGCTAAGCACCAATTTCCTACGCTGGTATTATCCAGATCAGGTTTTAGGGTTGAGTCTTTTGACTCTCTCAACTTAAAAAGCACCCCTATTGGTCTTTCGATATTCTATTTTATAATTTAATCATATCAGAACTCACCTTAGTTTTCAACTAAATTCTAAAATTTTAAATAATTACTGATAAAAAGGGTACTAATTATTTTCAGTATTAAAATTAAAACAACTGCAAACACTAAGAAATAGAAAAGAAAAAGGAGCTGAAAAGATGTTTAAACATAATAAAGAATTACTACATGAAGTTAAAGTAGATCAACCAAATCCTAACTATGCTACAATGTTGCAAGAACAATTAGGAGGGGCCAACGGTGAATTAAAAGCCGGCCTACAATATTTTAGCCAAAGCTTTAGAATCCAAGACCCAGAGATTAAAGATCTATTCTTAGATATTGCTGCCGAAGAATTTAGCCATGCTGAAATGGTAGCTACTACTATCAATCTCTTAAATGGACATGATGTAGCCAATACTGATGATACTGTAGGTCAGATTCAATCCCAGGTATTAGGTGGACTATCCCCTATGTTAGCCAATGCTTCTGGTTCTCCCTTTACTGGCAACTTCATTAATGTTACTGGAGATATTGCAGCAGATATCCTCTCTAATATTGCTGCTGAACAGAGGGCCAAAGTAGTTTATGAATATCTGTACCGCCAAATCGATGACGAAGGAGTTCGAGAAACGATCGATTTCTTATTAAACCGTGAAGAAGCACATAATGCTTTATTTAGAGAGGCATTAAATAGGATTCAAAATGAAGAAAGATCCTCCAATCAAGACTTTGGAGTTACTGAAGATTCAAGATTATACTTTGACCTATCTACTCCGGGCAGATACTTTGCCGACCCTAATCCTACTGCTCCTTCCTTTGATAATCCACGTCAAGATGATCAACCCCTACAATAAAAGGTTTGGGCTGTTGGTGAATTCACCAACAGCCGTTTATTACAGTAATAAATATAATATAGCGAAAAAATGAAAAATACTCCCTGCTAAAACAAAGAGATGCCAGATGGCATGATGATACTTCAACTTTCTCCACACATAAAATACTGTTCCGGCAGTATATAATACTCCCCCTGTTATTAACAGAGTTAAGCTAGCCCTATTTAATGCTTGTGCTAATGGTCTAATAGCAACTACAATCAACCAGCCCATAATTAAATATAATACTGTTGAGAGTATCACGAATTTTTTAACCCAAAAAATTTTAAAAATAATTCCTATCACCGCTATGCCCCACACTATACCAAAAATCAGCCAACCCAAAAAACCTCGTAGCGGAATTAAAGTGATTGGAGTATAGGTTCCTGCAATCAATAAGTAAATAGCTGCATGGTCAAGGATTTGAAAGATATCCTTCACCTTACCTTCTGCAAAGCTGTGATACAGAGTCGATGATAAATATAGAATTACTAAAGTAGAACCATAAATAGCAAAACTTACCTGATACCAAATATCTCCATAGATATTGGCCAATACAACTAAAACAACCAAAGCAGCAATTGCTAATCCTAAACCAACCCCGTGCAAAATAGCATTCGTAATCTCCTCACTTCTAGTAAACTTCTGATTAGCATCCATTTTATTATTCACCCTTAATTTGAAAAATAATTCTAATTTCCAACTTTTGATTTCTTATCATTTCAACAATTAAAGTTTCTATCTTTCTTTAGTCTTTCAATATTAATGATAATAATTCCTTTATTTCTAAAAAAATCTAATTTTTTAGAAATAGATCAATAGCAAAACAAAAGACCACTCCCAACAAAGGAGTGATCTTCTTATTAATTTAATAGATCATACTGATCTAGACTCAGTGCTTCAAATTGCTCAATATCCTGTCCTAAAATCTGCAATAAAGCCCTGACAGTACTCAATGAAGTCAAGCATGGAATATTATAGCCAACAGTCTTTTGACGTAGCTTAAATCCAAATCTATTCGCTAGCTTACCTCTTGTTGGAGTATTGATTACTAAATCAAACTTACCTTCTGTAATCAGATCAAATACATCCGCTCCTGTTTCATCTTCCTTGGCTACTGCTTCAATCTCTAACCCTTCTTGCTGTAAATACTGAGCTGTATTAGGCGTTCCTACTAATTTAAAATCTAGCTCCAATAGCCGCTCAGCAATCTCAACTACCTGCTCTTTATCTCGATCAGTAATCGATAATAAGACCTTACCTTGCTCTGGAATTTCAAAGCCCGCAGCCAGCATTGCCTTATACAATGCTTTAGGGTAAGTTTGCTCTGTACCCATTACCTCACCAGTCGATTTCATCTCTGGCCCTAAGAAGATATCTACATCAGGCAACTTCTCAAAGGAGAAGACCGGTGCCTTAACAGTCACATAATCAGATTCTGGAATTACTCCCGTTTGATAGCCTAAATCAATTAATTTTTCTCCTAACATTACCTTCGTTGCTAAATTGACCATCGGCACTCCTGTTACCTTACTTAAGATCGGTACAGTTCTACTAGCCCGAGGATTGACCTCTAAAACATAAGGCTTTCCTGCTTGATCGACTACATACTGAATATTGACCAAACCTTCAATCTCCAATTCTTTAATCACCTTAATTGAATACTCCTCAATCTGTTGCTTAACTTCATCTTCTAAAGTCTGAGTCGGATAGACAGCCATACTATCTCCTGAATGAATCCCTGCTCGCTCTATATGCTCCATGATTCCTGGAATTACAACCGTTTCTCCATCAGCAATCGCATCAACCTCAACCTCTTTACCAGTAATATACTTATCAACTAAGATCGGATGTTCCGGTGAAACCTGGACTGCTAAATCCATATACTTTAATAATTCATCTTCTTTATAGACTACTTCCATCGCCTGACCACCTAAGACATAAGATGGACGAACCAAGACCGGATAGCCTAACTTATCAGCAATCTCAGTTGCTTCTTCTCTAGTAGTTGCTGCATCTCCGGCAGGAGATGGAATCTCTAATCTATTTAATAATTGTAAAAACTTATCTCGATCTTCAGCTAAATCCATATTCTCTACACTAGTACCTAAAACTTCAATGCCCTGCTTAGCTAAATCAGCTGCTAGATTAATTGATGTCTGCCCACCAAACTGTAAAATAACCCCTGCTGGATCTTCATTATTAATAATATGATTGATATACTCTAGATTTATCGGCTCAAAGTACAACTTATCTGCTGTATCAGAATCGGTACTGACCGTCTCGGGATTATTATTAACGATAATTGATTCTACTCCTATCTCTTTTAAAGCCTGAACACAGTGGACACTACAGTAATCAAACTCTATTCCCTGACCGATTCGGATTGGCCCAGAACCTATGACTAAGACCTTTTCCTCATCAGTTGGCTGACTTTCATTCTCCTCTTCATAAGTGGAGTAATAATAAGGAGTCTGAGCTGGAAATTCAGCTGCACAAGTATCAACCGTCTTATAAACTGGGACCAACTCCAGCTCCTCTCGCTGCTTAATTACCTCTTCTTCACTACTTCCAATCAACTGAGCTAAATAGTCATCACTGATTCCCATCTCTTTAGCTGTAGTCAACAACTTGGCAGTTAACTGACCTTGCTCTGCAATCTTTTCTTGTAAATTGACCAACTTAGCCAACTTATGAACAAAGAAGAGATCAATTCCTGTCAACTCAACTATCTCTGCTACTGTAACCTCTCTTTCTAAAGCCTCAATCAGTAAAAATAATCGCTCATCAGTTGGATTTACTATTGCCTCTTTCAATTCGGCCGTTGATAGATGGCTGAAATCTGCTGAAGTCAGATCAATATCTGCATCCAGCGAATCAATAGCCTTCAATAATGACTCCTCAAAATTACGACCAATAGCCATCACTTCTCCTGTCGCCTTCATCTGAGTCGTTAAGTCCCGATCAGCAAAGGAAAACTTATCAAACGGCCAACGTGGAATCTTACTGACGACATAATCTAAGGTCGGCTCAAAACAGGCTGTCGTCTTACCTGTGACAGAGTTTTTAATCTCATCAAGTTGAAGACCGATTGCTATCTTAGCTGCTACCCGAGCAATTGGATAGCCTGTTGCCTTAGAAGCTAAAGCACTAGAACGGCTGACCCGTGGATTGACCTCAATTACAGAGTACTCCATACTATTAGGATTTAGAGCAAACTGAATATTACAGCCCCCCTCAATTCCTAAAGCTCGAATAATCTTTAAGGAAGCAGAACGTAACATCTGATACTCCTTATCCCGTAAAGTCTGGCTAGGAGCCACTACAATACTATCCCCAGTATGAATCCCTACTGGATCAAAGTTCTCCATATTACAAACAATAATACAGTTATTATTACGATCTCGTAAAACTTCATACTCAATCTCTTTCCAACCAGCAATGCTCCGCTCTAATAAGACTTGATTGACCGGACTATTCTTTAAACCTCTACTTACTATATCAAGCAACTGTTCTTTATTATCGGCAATACCACCACCAGCTCCCCCCATCGTAAAGGCTGGTCGAATGATTAATGGATAACCGATCTGATCAGCAAACTTAACTGCTTCTTCTACACTATCAGTTATCTCACTTTGAGCAATCGGTTCATCTATCTCTTCCATTAACCTCTTAAATTGCTCTCTATCCTCTGCCTGATCAATCGTCTCTAATGACGTTCCTAACATTTTAATCTCTTTATCCTCTAAAAAACCAGACCGGGCCAACTCCATTGCCAAGTTCAATCCTGTTTGACCTCCTAAAGTCGGTAAGATCCCATCTGGCTGCTCTTGCTCAATTACCTTCTTAACAAAATTCAAGGTCAATGGTTCTATATAGACCTTATCTGCAATATCCTGATCGGTCATAATCGTCGCTGGATTACTATTGATCAAAACAACTTCAAGACCTTCCTCTGCTAAAGCTCGACAGGCCTGACTACCTGAATAATCAAACTCAGCAGCCTGCCCAATTATAATTGGCCCCGAGCCAATCACTAACACTTTCGATATATCTTCATACTTTGGCATAATTAACCCCCCGGTAAATCAATTAATATCTAATATTTAATAATTAATAGTTAAAATTCAAAATCATTTAATCAATTTTTTTATTATTCATTATTCAATATTAAGTATTCAATATTAAATGCTGTTAATTATTCATTATTCAATGCTTTTTATGCTGTTTTTTCAAGCATCATCTCTAAAAACTTAGTAAATAAGAACCCAGAGTCCTCTGGCCCTGGTGCCGCTTCAGGATGGTACTGGACTGAAAAGATAGGTAACTGCTGATGCTTAATTCCCTCTACAGTTCCATCATTTAAGTTCAGATGTGTTACCTTAACATCTGATGGTAAGCTATCTTTCTCTAACGCATAGCCATGATTTTGCGAAGTAATAAAGATCCGACCACTGGATAAATCTTTAACCGGCTGATTTCCTCCATGATGACCAAACTTCATCTTATAAGTCTTCCCTCCTAAAGCAAGCCCTAATACATGATGGCCTAAACAAATTCCACTCAATGGTAAGGCACCAATTAACTCCCTAACCATCTCTACAACTTCAGGAATATCTTTAGGATCACCTGGCCCATTCGATAACAAAACTCCTGTCGGATTTAATCTTTTAATCTCTTCAGCACTAGTAGTGGCAGGAACCACTGTTATCTGACAGCCTAACTGTACTAAAGAATCCAAAATACTGCCCTTAACTCCCAAATCGACTACAACTAAATTATGCTGAGCAGAGTTTGAACCTAAAGTATAGATCTTATCTGTAGTAACCTGCTCAACTACATCACTTGGAAATTGACTTGCTTTAGCCTTCGCAATTAAAATCTGTGGGTCACTCTCTTCAGTAGATATAATCCCCTGCATCATTCCTTCTTGGCGGATATGCTTAGTCAAAGCTCTAGTATCGATGCCCTTAATTCCAATAATATGATGCTGAGCTAAATACTGACTACTTCCCCCTTCAGACTTCCAATTACTTGGCATATCACAGTCCTCTTTAACTATAAATCCTGAGACTTGAACTTCAATTGATTCTGTATCTTCACCATTAACTCCATAATTTCCAATCAATGGATAGGTCATCGTCACTAATTGACCCTTATAAGAAGGATCGGTTAAGACTTCCTGATACCCGGTCATACTAGTATTAAAGACAACTTCACCAGTCACTTCACCCGTTGCTCCAAAGGATTGGCCCTCAAAATACCGTCCATCCTCCAAAGCTAAAATAACTTTTTTCATCACTGCTCAACTCCCTTACAAGTAATAATTTATCTCATCTTATTTATCTGCAACCTTCTTGTTAAATAATTATACATTAAAATGTATGTTTATTCAAGCGGTATGAAAAAATTATTCATTTAATTGATATATAGCTTAACTTCAATTTACAATGTACAATTGACAAAATTGACAATTAAAACCTTTAAATCTTATAACCAAAATCAATCAAAGCTTATTATCACAAGGTTTTTCAGAAAACTTAAGCTTTTAAGAACTTGATCTTTAATTGTAAATTGTACATTCCGTCAATTGTCAATTGTGAAGCTATATTGTAATTTAGTATAACTTCTGAATTTATAACAAAATAAAAAAGGACAAGTTGGAATTTAAATTCCAACTCGTCCTTTATTATTAAAAAGTCATTACATCAATATCCTGTTCTGTTTCTGTTTCCTGAACCGCTTCAACTGTAACCACCATCTTAATTGGCATTGAAACGATTATCTGATAAGGTTGACTAATCCAACCCATATCATGATGAATTGGCAAAGGAGAAATTTCTTTATTCAACCGATCCAATCTTACTTCTCCATCCTTCATCTTTAAAACACCTTGATACTGCTCACCTTCAAAGCTAAAGTCAAACTCTATCCGTTCTAGCTCTTCAGTTTCAAGTAACTCATGCCGATAAACTTCTTCATTATCCGTAGTAACAACAACCTCTTTAGCAGCATCAACTTCTTTCGTTATTACTTTAGGGGTCAGTACTATCATTGATAAACTGATCAAGATAACTAAAACTACAACCACTCTGTCCGCAACAGTCATTATCTTATTAACTTTATCTAACCCTAGCTTTTTTATCATCAGTATCACCATCTCGGATAATTATTTTCTTCAGATTCCTCTTGCTTATTATATAATATTTGTCTATCAAAATAAAGACCTAACAAAAGTATTCTTAATCAATTTATTTCTCTAAAAAATTGATTATCCGATGATGAATCATCTCTTTTTCTGAACCTAAAGTAACTACATGTCCAGAATTTTCTAGCCATAATAATTCTTTTTGTTGACTACTTATCTGTTCATAAATAATCTCTGCACTAACCGATCGGACCGTCTGATCTAGCTTAGATTGAATAATTAACGTCGGACATTCGACTTGTTCTAAATCATTCTTAGCCAATTTTATTAGCTTTAACAGACTGGGCACTGTTTTAATCGGTGTAGCTGAATAACCAATATCATATATTTCATCTTCTAACTTCTCTCCCCCACTAGAATAATTAAAACGTTTAAAATACTGTAGAACCGGAGTCAAATAAGCCAATCTATTTTGAATCTTAATTGGAGCAGCTAAGGAGACTACCTTATCTACTGCATAATTTTCTGCCAATATTAAGGATAATATCCCACCCATTGATAAACCTAGTACATACACTTGGTTATACTCTGTTTTTAACTGCTGATATTCCTCTTCAACTGCTGCTAGCCAATCCTGCCAATCTGTCTGCTCCATATCTTCCATACAAGTCCCATGACCTGGTAATAAGATTCCACTGACAGTATAACCCTCTTGGTGCAAGGCTTCCCCTAATAATCTCATATGACCTGGAGAGCCTGTAAATCCATGAATTAAAAGACATGCAGTTTGATTTCCCTCAAAATAAAATGGTTCTACATATTCAGAAAGGTATTCCATTCAAATCCCCCTATACAATTAACCTTAATTACTAAACATTAGTTTCCCCCGCCTTAGTAATTGCATGCTTAGTAGACAATGGTCCATAAACTTCACTCAAGATACTGACAAACAAGATAATATTAAAGATCAATAAACCAACTCTAGGATCATTTGCAAAGTCTTGTTGTACCCTATACGCCAAAGCCAAAGATAGACCACTCTGTGATAACAAACCCATTCCGATATGCTTCTTAATCTTCTCTTGGGCACCACCTAGCCAAGCTCCTAAATATGATCCTCCTATCTTACCACTAACCCTTAATAAAGTATATACTAAAGCAATCAGCAAAAAGATACCCGAAGTTAACGTTGATAACTGTATTTTAGTTCCTACTAGGATAAAGAACATAGCATACAATGGAATACTTAAAGTCTCCCTTTCTGCACTGATTTCTAAATTCTTACGAGCAAAATTTTGATAAGCAAAACCAACAGCCATATTAGTAAGCAATGGCGATAAATGCAATACTGTTGCACTTGCTGTAGCTCCAATTATTGTGGCTACTAATGTCAGTACTTTTTTAGTCTTATCATGCAAACTAGCCATAAATTTCTGAGAAATATATCCTAACAAAAGCCCGAGGATTACTGAACCTACTATCTCAACTATCGGAAATAAAATAACATTGCTAAAAGAAATTTCTCCTACCCCTGAATACTTAATCAAAGCAATTGGCTTAACAAGACTAAAGATGATCAAAGCTGCAGCATCTCCAAGACCTACAACAGCCATAATCATTGAAGTCAAAATTCCTTTAGCATCATATTCTTGTAGAACCATTACAGTAGAGCCAGGTGCACTTGCTGTAGCTAAACCTCCAAAAATTAAAGCAACATAGATAGGTTGACCTAACAACAATATACCTGAAGTCACTAATGTAAATGCTGCTAGAGCTTGTATAATCACTGTCCAAAAGATTGTCCGCCCAAAGTTTTTAAATATCTTAATTGAAAGTTCCGTACCGATAGTAAATGCAATAAATGATAAAGCTAAATCTGCTACATAATCGAAACTATTAATTGTATAAGCATACCATTCTTTTTGCACCTCTGTTAAAAAAGGTAGTCGTTCCACTAAACTGACACTCAAAAAGATTCCTAAAAATACATACCCCACTATAATTGGCATCCTGATTCTCTTAGTTAAAAGTACCATAATTAACCCTAAGAACATCAAACCACCAATTAAATAAATTGCTTTGTTGCTAGCTCGATTAAACATCATCCATTTTTGTAATTCTGTCAAAGTACTAACTGTTTCTAATGTCATTTTTCTGCTTCCTCCATTTCTAATAAATAACATAGTAGATCTGCTCGTGAAATATACCCTCTTAATTTTTCTTCATGGTTAACTACATATAGTCGAGACTCTTCATTTTCTAGCATGATTTCAGCTACATTATCCATTGAATCCGTTTCTTGAACAGCAGTTGTAGTAGGAGACATATATTCTTTAATTTTTCTCTTCTTAATCTCTTGCAAATTTTGTGCAGCATGATTAACTTCATACAATAATTTATGCATCTCTATGACTCCATACTGCTCAGGTAAAATATTCTTTAGCAGATTCTCACTATAAATTGTCCCTAAAAATCTATTATCTTCATCAACTATAGGTAATACACTTGCTTCAATTTTATACATAATTCTAATCACTTGATCAACAGTTTCGTTAGCACAGACTGAATTAAGCGTTCTCATCATATACTTTTTCACTAAACTCATCGATATCCACCTCAACTTCTTCAATAGTAATCCTGGCTAAACTTTCTTCAATCTGAGCTCGACCTTCAAGAAAGATCTCTTTTCTCTCCGCTACTGATAAAGCTGCTGCTCCAGCATATTTATTAGCCTCAACAAAATCAAATCCATTCCTAAAAACATAATCAAAAAAAGCTGCATGATAAGCCTCGCTTGCTCCTAACCAATTCCTTAACCTAAAATTCTTAGGACTCAATAAATAAACTTTTCTTTTATCAAAAATCAATTGTTTATTATGATATGGAACTATTGCATGAACTGCTCCTTCTTCTTGCAACTTACACCCTACACGATAATAATCTTCAAATCGCACTGTTCTTATATCCAATATCTTATTTATATGCCTAAAATAAGGTGCAACTACTTTTGGCTTCTCTTTTAAAGCTCGATTTAAAGACTCTCCACTAGCATGTAAATAAACTTCTTTACCTTCCTGATGACAAATTTTAATTAACTTTTGATAAATATCAAAATTAATTCCCTCTGGAACAGAACCAGCAATCATAATTAAATCACTATCT
Organism: Natroniella acetigena; assembly: GCF_023227745.1. Classification (GTDB taxonomy): domain Bacteria; phylum Bacillota; class Halanaerobiia; order Halobacteroidales; family Halobacteroidaceae; genus Natroniella; species Natroniella acetigena. The sequence goes on from NZ_JALKBX010000024.1 coordinate 17,898, forward strand.
ACAATTCCACGCTTAAATCTTTTCAGTAAGACTTCTATATCATTAGGTTCAACTCGATAAGTATAGTCATTATAATGGGTATACGTTACAGGGTTCTTACCGATAATAAAGATATTATTTCTCATTTCATTTTCTGTATAAATATAATTAGTAGTAACTCCATACTCTTGAACCATCTTCTCAAAAAACAACCCTTGCTTGCCACCAACAAATCCTATATTTTGAACATCAGCATAGCCTAACTTCTTTAAATTTATCGCACTCAACAACCCTCTTCCTCCAGGGGTTACTTTTATATTTTGTTCATGATAAATATATTGATTAAAATTGATATTATCCCGCTCCACAAAAAATTCTCTATCGATTGCTGGATTTAAAGTAACTGTTGTTATCATTGTCAGGTCACCTCACTTCATCTTTCTGATTTAGAAAATTTACATTATTAAATTCTAACTAGTCTATCTTTATTCGCTATCTTTCATTATATTACTCCTTTAGTTTTTTGTAAAGCTTATAACTAAAAATAGCACTCAGTTGAGTGCTATTTTCACAGTTATCTGATTCTGAAATTATTTTTATTCAGCTAATATCCGATCTAATGATTTAACTAATTGATCGACATCTTCTGTAGTAATGATCAGTGGTGGCAAAAATCTAAGTACATTCTCTCCTGCAGTCAGGGCCAACACCCCTCCATCCAACAGCTTCCCTACAACTTCTTTAGCACTAATCTTCAACTCTACCCCGATCATTAAACCTTTACCTCTGACTTCAACAACTGAATCATACTGAACAGCTAACTGCTCTAATCGCTCCCTAAAATAAGCTCCAACCTCTTTTACTTTCTTTAAGAAACCATCTTCTAAAATAACCTGTAATGTTGCATAAGCTGCTCGGCAAGCCAATGGATTACCACCAAATGTTGAAGCATGATCACCTGGTTTAAAAGCATCTGCAACTCTATCTTTAGCTAAAAAAGCACTGATTGGCATACCATTACCTAATGCTTTAGCCAAAGTAACGATATCAGGTTCAACACCATAAGTTTGATAAGCAAATAAGTCTCCTGTCCGACCAATTCCTGTTTGAATCTCATCAAAGATCAATAAAATCCCTGCTTGATCACATAACTCTCTTAAACCTTGTAAATATTCTTTTTGGGCTGGATTTACGCCTCCTTCACCTTGAATCGGCTCCACCATGATTGCTGCTGTCTGCTTTGTAATTGCTTTTTGAGCAGCATTTAAATCATTATAAGAAACATGCTTAAATCCTTTTGGTAAAGGGGTAAAAGCCTTTTGATATTTAGTCTGACCAGTCGCAGCTAAAGTAGATAATGTCCGACCATGGAAGGACTCCTTTGCTGTTATGACCTCGTATTTCTCTTGACCCTGTTCTTTAAAATATTTTCTTGCTAGCTTGATTGCTCCTTCATTCGCTTCCGCCCCACTATTACCATAAAAAACCTTATCACCACAAGAATTCTCAACTAATAACTTAGATAATTTAGCTTGAATCTCAAAGTAATATAAATTAGAAGCATGTAATAACTTTTCAACCTGCTCCTTGAGTGCTTCAGTTACTTGAGGATGCTTATAACCTAAGGCATTAACAGCAATTCCAGCAGCAAAGTCTAAATATTCAACCCCTTCATTATCATATAGACAAACCCCTTCTCCTCTTTCTAAAACAATTGGAAATCGCTTTCCAAAAACATTCATAAAATAATCTTGATCAGTTTGAATTACCTCTTCTTTTAGCATAATCTCCCCCCTGAAAAGCAATGAATAGATAATAATTAATATTTAATAGTTGAAACCTAAACCCTAAAAAAGATACTACCATAATTTTAATGCTTTTAATTATTAAATGCTTCTTTTACTATTCATTATTCAATATTCAATATTAAATATTAAATATTAAATATTAAATGCTCTTATTTGTAAGCATTGTTCCAATTCCACGATCAGTAAATATCTCTAGTAATAATGAATGAGGTACTCGTCCATCCAAGATATGAGTTTTATTAACTTTCGCTTCTAGAGCACTAATACAAGCCTCTACTTTAGGAATCATACCTCCCTGAATCTTATTGCCTTCAATCATTTTAGTTGCTTCTTTAATTGTCAACCTTGATATTAATGAATCCTCATCATCAGGGTCGGTCATAATCCCTTCCACATTAGTCAATAAGATTAACTTTTCTGCTTGTAAAGCTCCAGCTAATTTACCAGCTACCAGATCAGCATTAATATTATAACTATTCCCTTCTAAATCAACCCCTACTGGAGCTACTATCGGTAGATAATTACTGTTGATAATAGCTTTTAAGACTTCCGGATTAATCTGCTCAACCTCTCCTACATAGCCTAAATCAACATCATCTACCTTATATTTTTGAGCTTGAATCAAATTATTATCCTTACCTGATAGACCAACTGCTTTATTCCCTGCTAAATTGGCTAAGGAAACAATTTGACTATTTACTCGCCCAATTAAAACCTGTTCTACAACCTCCATAATCTCTTTAGTTGTAATCCGTAATCCTTGATGAAATTCACTCTCTATTCCTAACTTATCCAAAGTTTGATTAATTGCTGGTCCCCCACCATGAACAATCACTGGATTGACTCCCACGTATTTTAATAATGTAATATCTTTTAAGACTGATTTCATCAGTTCTTGATTAACCATTGCATTGCCACCGTACTTAATTACAACTGTCTTGCCAGAAAACTTTCTAATATATGGTAATGCCTCAATTAAAATATCCGCCTTCTCAATTAACTCCTCCACTATTCTCACCCATCCTTACTTAATTTAGTGTACAGTGTATAATTTAGAATTAACAATTAAAGTCACTTAACTTAAAACCAAAGAGATTTATAGATTTTTTAATTGTCCATTGTACATTATCAAATGTAAATTGCTCTTTAAGTATGATATTCCCCGTTAATTTCAACATATTCATAAGAGAGATCACAAGTCCAGACCTGGTCACTAGCCTCACCTAAGTTCAAATTAACCTCTAACTTTATCTCATCAGTAGCTAATAAGCCTTCCAACTCCTCTTCATAATTAAGTACAGTCTCATCCTGAGCGAGCAATAATAGATCATTGATTCTGATCTCCAATTTAACTAAATCAATATCTATACCACTAGCTCCAACTGCTGCTACTATCCGTCCCCAATTAGGATCTTCACCGAATAAAGCCGTCTTAACTAAATTAGAGTTTGCTATTTTTCTAGCAATGGCTTCTGCTTCAGATTCGGTTCTTGCTCCAGCTACCTCTACCTCTACAAATTTAGTAGCGCCTTCTCCATCCAATACAATCTGATGGGCCAACACCTTAGTGACATATTTTAAAGCTACTAAAAACTTCTGATAAGCTTGGCCCTGTTCTTGAATTGGAAGATTATCTGCTTGACCATTAGCCAAGATAGCTACCATGTCATTTGTACTTTGATCTCCATCGACACTGATCTTATTAAAAGAGTTATTAACTGCTTTTCGTAAAGCTTGATCTAGTAACTGAGCATCGATAGCTAAATCTGTCGTCAGAAAAGATAACATTGTCGCCATATTAGGCTCTATCATCCCTGAACCTTTAGCTATTCCTCCAATTGTGATAGTCTCTCCTCCAATCTCAACCTCTACTGCTAACTCCTTACAATATGTATCAGTCGTCATTATAGCTTCAGCAGCATGATTGCTTCCCGTTTCACTCAAATTAGCTGCTGCTGCCTTAATCCCTTGTTCAACCTTATCCATCTCTAAAAATTGACCAATAACTCCTGTTGAAGCAACCAATACTTGACCTTGCTCTAAATTTAACTCTTCTGCTGTCAACTCTTTCATTCGTTCAGCATCAGACCAACCTCGTTCTCCTGTGCAAGCATTGGCATTTCCACTATTGATCACTATTCCTTGCGTTAAACCATCCTGACAATTCTGTTGACTTAACTTAACAGGAGCTGCTGAACATTGATTAGTAGTAAACACAGCAGCCACCTGAGCCAACTTCTGGCTATAGATTAAGGCTACATCTTTTCCTTCACTCTTAATCCCTGCTTCAACTCCTGCTGCTAAAAAACCTTGTGGTGCAGTTACCCCTCCTGTAATCTCTTGATAATCTTTTGCCATTTAATTATCCCTCCCCAGTCATTTATAAATATAATCCAGTATCTTCTAAGCCTAAATCTTCTCTCCAACCAGCCATCAGATTCAAATTCTGAATCGCTTGCCCTGCCGAGCCTTTAATCAGATTATCGATCGCTGCAATAATAATCACTCGACCAGTAGCTTGGTCAACCTTAATCCCCAGATCACAGTAATTAGAACCTGCCACAAATTTTATTTCCGGTAACCTCCCACCAGACATAATTCTAACAAATCGATCCCCTTGATAAAACTTATTATAATAATCTATTATTGTAGATAAAGAAATATCTTCCTTCAAATCTCCATAAATAGTAGCCAAAATCCCTCGTTTAATTGGTAATAAATGAGGTGTAAAAGATAAATTAACCTCTTTATCTGTTAATAGAGATAATTTTTCTTCAATTTCAGAAGTGTGGCGATGATTAGCAACCTTATAAGCTTTGAAATTACTATCAACCTCACAGAAATGAGTCGCCAAGCTAACCTTTCTTCCAGCTCCAGTTGTTCCTGACTTAGCATCAATAATAATACTATCATCATTAATCAAATCCTTGTCCAACAAAGGAGCAAGAGCCAAAATGGAAGCAGTTGGATAACAACCTGGATTGGCCACTAGATCACTTTTAGCAATCTTTTCTCTATTTATCTCTGGCAATCCATAAACCCCCTGTTCCAACAACTGAGGACTATCATGTACTTGATACCATTCTTCATATCTTTCGAGCTGTTGATAACGGTAATCACCACTTAAATCAATCACCTTCAACCCTGCCTCAACCAATTTGGGAACAACTGTCATCGAAATCCCATGGGGCAAAGCAGTAAAAACAACCTCTGATTCCTCCTGTAATTGTCCAACATCCAACTTTTGGCACTCAACATCAATCTTAGTAGATAGATGAGGATATATATCCGATATCTTCTCTTCAGAAAAACTATTAGAAGTCAAAACCTGTAAACTTACTTGTGGATGTTCTGCTAATAATCTAACTAACTCTACTCCAGTATAACCAGTAGCTCCAACTACACTTACTTCCATAATTTAATCCCTCCTATTACATCACTAGTGCTCTCAGCTAAATCAAAGCTTGTTATTACAATGCTTCGCGAATAACTAAATTTCTCTGCACCCCCGTCTTAATGTATAATTTACAATGTACAATTGACAATTAAATTCAAAACCACACAATCAAAATACTAAAAAATCAATGTCTAGGGGCTAACAAACTGACTACTTCTTTGGCTTTCTAATATTTTCTTTTAACTGAAAGTACTCATCACTTAACGCTCTCAGTTCAAGGTATAGCCTTTCACGATTCTCAGCTAGATCTCTTAAAATTAAATAATTTTACTTTTAAAATTCTTAATTATTCATTATCGATTATAAATTATATTATTTATAACATTTTTCTTCAACTATAATTATTAATAACTAAATAGTTACTAATAATTATACAGAACAAAGAATAAAAATACAAGCAAAACTCCTACTTTCCTCAAAAATTAATTTCAAACAAAAGTCTGTTCAATCTTTAACTCACCCTTTCAATAACTGCACTCCTAAAAATAGACTCCCACCACCCGCAATAATTCCTAATGCCCAGTTAGGTACTAAATTAATAATCAAGCCTGCTCCAACTAAACATAACAAAAAACCAACTCCACTTTTTACCTTGAGACTATTGCGAGCCACAATCCTCTTCAGTTTAGTTAGCATACTATCCCCGCCTTTTTATTGAGGTATAATTACTATATGTAGTTCAACCTCAATCTGTGCAAGGGATTATGCAATATTATGGCACTTTCGTGCCATAATATTGAGTTGACAGTTTACGGTTTACAGTTTACAGTTGAAGAGCAATACCTTAAAAGTTTAAGACATTTAAAAAATTTTCTGCTTAAGGGTTTAGAGTGATTTTGAATTTAGATTTTTCTATCTACTGTCCACTGTCAACTGATATAAAGTGGCATTTTGCCACTTTATATCATTAAATTTGACCTTTGATCTCACTTTCAATAATACTTTTGATGATACTCTGTTCTAACGACTGCTCAGTCTCCTCTTTAACAACAAGATCCAATCCACCAATTACATCTTCAAATAAATTAATCTTCTTATCTAATAATTCTACAATCTGTTCTTCAATTGTATCTTGAGTAGATAAATTATAAATCTGTACATCCTTATCTTGTCCTAATCTATGCACCCGCCCAATTCTCTGCTCTACTTTCATCGGATTCCACGGCAGATCATAATTGATGATTGTACTACAGAATTGTAAATTGATCCCTTCTCCTCCTGCTTCAGTACTGATTAAGACATCACCATTTTCCATGAATAGGCGTTTGGCCCATTCCTTTTGGTTATCAGATAAATCTCCACTGAAAACAACAGGTTGAAATCCTTTATTATATAAATAATAACAGATATACTCCTGACTAGCTCGATATTCAGTAAAGACAATAACCTTTCCTTCAGCTTGGTTTAATATCTCTTCTACAACCTTAACTTTTTCATTTTCTTGTATCTTAATTGCTTGCTCCAATAAAGATTGGAGTTGATTTTGAATGGCACTATAACTCTTTTTTTGACACATTTTTTCTAAAGTTTGAGCTGCAGCATAAGAGCTACTACATACCTCACGTTGTAAGGTCAATAAATTAAAGATACTATTATGGTTAGGATTTTTTTGGTACTCTGCTTTAATTAAATCAGTTATCTGATCATAAAGTTCCTTCTCTTTAGCTGTTAAATCTAGTGAAATCAACTCTACTTCTCTAGCTGTAGCTTCATAACTAGCATCCTCTCTACGATTACGAATCATTACTTCCGACAAGGACTCCTGTAATTGATCTAAATTCTGTGCTTGGTGTTTGTCTTTAACATACTCCTCTTTAAACTGAGAATACTCCCCAAAAAGCTCAGGTCGTAATAACGATACTAAATTATACAGTTCCTCTAAATCATTTTGAATTGGAGTGGCAGTCAATAATAATAAATGTTTTTTAGGAATCTTATTAACAAATTTCCAATTCATCGTTTCAGAATTTTTAAGGCGTTGTGCCTCATCAACAATTACTAAATCAAACCCCCGCTCACAAATAACATCAGCATGTGGCTTCCTTTTAGCTTTATCCAATGAAGAAATAATTACATTAAAATAATGCCATCCTCTACCTTTACGATTATTAAACACATCAATCTTAAACTTATCAGTCAATTCATTCCACCATTGAAATCCTAAAGAAGCTGGTGTTAAAATTAAGCAAGTTTCTATATCTTCCCTGACTAGATATTCCTTTAAGATCATTCCTGCCTCTATGGTCTTTCCCAAACCAACTTCATCTGCCAATAAAGCTCTACCATTCATTTCATTTACTACTCGCTCTACTGTCTTGATTTGATGAGGCAAGAGTTCAAACTCTTTCTCCTGCCAATAATCTTGCAACTCCTCCATAGCTAATAATTCAGCTTCTTCTAGTATATCGATTGCCATTTCTCTCACCTCAATATTTGGTTCTATTATTTATTATTGTTACCTTAAAAACTTATTACATAAATTTAAATTAATGAAATATAGTCAATTTTAGTATTAATTTAAATTTATATTATGATTATTTTAAAGTATACTTTAAAATAAAATAACCCCAATAGATACATAGGTATCTATTAAGGTTAATTATTTCTTATCCATCCATCCTCTTTCAATATATAATATACCTCATCTTCATCAGTTTCTAAATCATCTAAGATACTTTCTAGCTCTTTAAATGCTGTTTCCAATTTAGCAAATTGCTCTCCCTTTATCTCTGCTAAGACTGATCGATCAGCATAATTAAACTGAACTTTAAAATCAGGCACTACCTGCTGTTCACCATTTTCAATAAAGATCTCCTTAAACTTTTCCCATAAATCTTTACCTAACTCCTCTAAAAAACCACTACTGATTGCTCCTAAAAAATACTTAACTATTATCAATAATGCCTTCTCACTTTCGATAAACTGTTTTTTCGATCTTTTTTGTAAACTCAAAAACCCCCCTTGAACTACTTCAGAAACATCATCCAATTCACCTTCTAGCTTAACTTCAACCTCTAAATATTTATCTTTAATCCTTATCCCCCACCCATCTTAATGTACAATTGACAATTAAATTCAAAATCATAAAAACACAAACACTTAAACCATCAATAATTGCAAAGCACCCTGAAACTAAATATTCACTCTTCCAATATTTCCTTTTAACTGAGAAGACTCTTGTACAGTTGAAAATTGATAATTGATAGTTGACAATTAAAAACCTTAAACCCCAACCTTTAAATACTAAACAGCATTGATCCCAATCATTCCACCTAAAGCTGAAACTACAAAGCCAATTACAACTCTAGCCACCAAACCTAAAGAAATAGTAATCGGTGTCCACAAACTACCTAGTAGAATAATAACAGCCATATAAATCAAACCTACTAGCCCTCCATTGAGCCAACCATTATTTTGAGCAGAATAAGATGAAACAAGCCCTCCTATAAATAGTGCTAAATAATTCAAAGCAAATAAAATTGTATTAACTGAATTACTTGCAATATTAGTTAAACTAATAATCACTCCTAAAAAAGCACTACTAGCCAACAAAATAATTAAACTTATTATTAATCCTCGCAAAATACTACTTGTTTTTATAAAAGACATATCACTCTGCGATCTAGTCATCATACTCCCCTCCATTTATTATAAATTATTCATCAAAAAATTAATTATGACTCCAAAGTTATTGTTATTATCTTCTATATAAGTTGAATTTATATAATTAAAAAAAGTGGCTACTTTAGCCACTAAATTTGATCCTTATCAAATTCAAATAACATCTAAATGCCATACAATATAAATCACAACAACCACCAATAAGTTCCAAACACCATGAGCTATAATAGAAGAATAGAGTGAATTAGTCTTATCATATAACCACGCTAAAATAACCCCTCCTACAAAAGTAGGTAAAAAAACCCACAAACTAAAATGGGCCAACCCAAATAAAACTCCATTTAAAATCAACCCTTTACTTTTACCTAATTTACTTTTGCAATATGGATAAACAAATCCTCTAAAAAAAATCTCTTCAGTAATTGGAGCAATAATTATAATTATAGAACTTTGCACTAAAAAAATTAAAATATTTTGAGAATTTAATAATCTATAAATAACTTGCTGGGCTGGTGCTTCAATCCCAAACAGATTAGAAAGCAAACTATAAAAAAAATTATTTAAAACTACTATCATTAAACAGATAATAATTCCGCTGAAAAGTCCATATTTTAAACTAACCGCAAAATTATCATTTTTTAAACCAAAATCCCTTAAAGATAATCCATATTTACTCAATACTAAAAATAATGTTATTCCTGCTAATAATAGAGCTTGAATTAAATTAAGTAATAACGGCTTAATCGATCTCAAATAATCAAGTTGCAAAAAAACATCTACTAACCATTCTAAACCCCAAAAAACCAAAGAGGTTAAGCCAAATGTTAATGATAAGATCAATATAATATCTACTAAATCCCATTTGACCTTGTAGTTATTTACAGTCTCAGCCATCCAAATACCGCCTTCCTAATACCACTTCCTTTTGTCTAAATCATATTCAAATCTATTATTGATTATTCTTGATTATCCTCTATAGCTGAGAAAACTTGAGTAACTACTTCACCTTCATTACCAAAAGGGCCATACCTTTCTCCATCTTTAACTACTACAACCCCTGCTGCATTACCAATTCTCACTTCAATCTTCCTACCTGAAAAAGAATTTGCTTCCTCAGTAACTGTAAAACCTTCAAAAACTTCTTCACCATCAACAGTAACTAGATACCATGTATCTTCTATAGTCTCAATTACTAACTCTAGCTCCTCAGTTTGAGAAAATTCTTTTTGCCCTCCAATTTGCTCTTCTATAAAATCGCTTTCTTCTTTAACGACTGAATCTATTTCAGATTCTTGCACTTCTATCACTTCTTCTGTTTCAGTTATATCCTCATTTGAATCTTCCTCTAAGTTTTGAATAAACTCTCCTTCATCTAGTTCTTCTTCAAAATTGCCAATAACCTGTTGAATCTTTTGGACTGGTTGAAAATCAAAATCTCCTTCTTCACTGCTAATCAAGTAATAAACCCGACTGCCTAAAAAACTAAATGAACCTACAACAAATAACCCAAATATTACTAAAGTAAGAACAAGTAATTTATTTTGATTTTGATCCATTTTATTGATTACTTTTCCCTTAAAAGTAACCTCCTGCTCAACCTCCCCTTCTAACTCCCCCTTAAATTTATTATAATCTGCTAAGATCTCTTCCGTATCTAACCCTAAATAATTACAATAAACCTTCAAAAATCCTCTTATATGAGTCTCTTGCTTTATCTGCTCAAAATTTCCCTCTTCAATTGCCTTTAAATGAACTCTTCTAATTTTAGTAGCATTTTCAGCTTCCTTTAAACTAACTCCTAATTTTTTTCTGCGGTCTTTTAACCTTTTTACAAATTCAGGCATTATATAATTCCCTCCTTAGGCACTTGTCTTAACATTTATTTCCAAAATATAAAGCCGCAAAATAAATTTGCGACCTTACGTTTCACTTCAAATCACCTGCGATTTCTTAAGACATGAAATTCAAATTTATCACTTCTAAAATAATTTCTAGAATACAAAACGGGATTATCTCGATCATCATAATGCATCTGCTTTAGTAATAATAAAGGAGTATCGATTGACAGATTCAACCTTTCAGCTAACAGTTCATCAGCTATGACAGGAACAATATCTGTTACAGCATAGGTAATATAAACATTACAATTCTGCTGCAAAAAATTGAACAAAGAAACTGTAAGCTGCTCTGAACTAAAATCATCTGGCAATAATTTTTGTGGTAAATAATCTTTACAGAAAGCAACTGGCTCCTGATTAGCAGTTCTAGTTCGTTGTAAAACTGCTAATTTTTCATCTCCAGTTAAATCAAGCTCTTGAGCTAAATCTTCTTCCTGTTGCTCTAAATCAATCTCTAAACCCACCGTTCCTGCCTTTAATCCCATTGCTTCAATCGTTTCAGTAATACTTATCAATTCTTCAATCCCACTTTTAAACAATGACAATTTCTCTGTGATAAAGGTTCCCACCCCTTGCCGTCGATTAACTTTTCCTTCCTTTTCCAAAACCCGTAATGCTTCTCGCAAAGTAGCTCGACTGACCCCAAAATTCTTAGCTAGTTTTGCTTCAGAGGGCAAACGATCACCAGGTTGAAAAATACCATCATCAATCTTCTCGTCAATCTTCTCCTTAACTAATATATATAATGGTCTAGAGTCTTTTCTTATTAAATTCATATTACGCTTCTCCTTTCTAGTATTCTCTATTATGATGCTATTACTTAGAACAATCATCCCCTAACATCTTTTCCATTTCTTCTTTACTGATCAGAACTTCTCGTGCTTTACTACCACGATGCGGGCCAACAATCTTTTCTTCCTCCATAGTGTCAATCATCCTAGCAGCCCGATTATAACCAATCCTTAATTTACGCTGTAACATAGAAATTGAAGCTCGATTATTAACTACTAACCTGACCGCCTTTTCATATAACTCATCCTTGTCATCCTCTAATTTAATCTCAACATCTTTATTCTTTAATTTAGCTATCTTACCAGCATACTCTGGTTTTTCTTGTTGTTTAATGAAATCAACTACTTGATTCAATTCAACATCAGAGATAAATGCACCTTGCAACCTCCGAGGTTGACTAGCATCAACTGGAGCAAATAACATATCACCTTTACCTAGCAACTTCTCTGCTCCCCCACTATCCAAAATAGTTCTTGAATCGGCCTGAGATGATAGGGCAAACGAAACACGCGTTGGAATATTGGCCTTAATTACACCTGTAATCACATCTACTGAAGGTCTTTGAGTAGCTAAAACTAAATGAATTCCTGCGGCTCTAGCCTTTTGGGCCAAACGACAGATAGCATCTTCTACTTGAGCAGCAGATACCATCATCAAATCAGCCAGCTCATCAATAATTACCACTACATAAGGTAGTGGCTCTTTATCATCAGCTTCAAGTTGCCTATTATAGCTATCAATCCCCCGTGCTCCACTCCCTGCAAATAACTCATATCTATTTTCCATTTCTTGAACAACCCAACGCAATGCTGACGATGCCTTCTTCGGATCTGTAACTACTGGAGCAACCAAATGGGGTATCTTTTTATAAATAGTCAACTCAACCATTTTAGGATCGATCAATAAGAATTTAACCTGATCTGGAGTCGCCTTATAAAGAATACTACTAATAATTGAATTAATGAAGACACTCTTACCAGAACCGGTCGCTCCTGCTACCAACATATGGGGCATCTTTGCCAAGTCGGCTACAGTAGGATTGCCATCTATATCCTTACCTAAAGCAATTGTCAGCTTAGATTTAGCTATTTGAAACTCCTCTTTTTCCAAAATAGCTCCTAAAGTAACTAATGATTGTTCTTGATTAGGAATCTCTATTCCTACAGCAGATTTACCAGGAATTGGAGCCTCTATTCTGATATCAGTAGCTGCTAATGATAAAGCAATATCATCTGCTAAATTTAAGATCTTACTGACCTTAGTTCCTGGTGCAGGATGAATCTCATACCGAGTAATCGTTGGCCCGTAATTAACATCCGTAATCTCTGCCTTAACCCCAAAATTATCGAGAGTTTCCTTTAAAATCTCAGTTTTATCAATAAATTCAGTTACCTCTTCTTGATCCACGTTCAACAAAGATAAATCTGGCAATTGATATTCATCAAAATCTAACCGCTCCTGTTTAATTGCAGCATTAGTCTTTAATTTTTTCTTAATTCGCTTTTTAGGACGGTTGTCCTTTCCGGTTACAACCTCTTGCTCAGTCTTATCCTCTTTTACTTTCTCTACTGTAGCAACTACCTCTTGCTTAGCCTGTAAATTATTTTTGTTAGTAGTCTGTTCTTTAGAAGTAGTATTATCTTTAACTTTCTTGGCCCTTTTAACCTTTCTTGCTTTCTTAGTTTTATTAAGCTTCTTAGCTTTCTTTTTCTGTTTATTAGTTGTACTCTTATTATCCAATTCTTTTTTTGAATCAGCCTGTTTTGAATTAGAATCATTTTTTTCTTTATTTTTTTGCCAAGTAGTAGTATCATCTTGCTTTAATTTAGCAAAAAAAGCCTTTATTGATGGAACAGAGCTGCTAATTTTGCCTGTTAAGCCTCCCTTTTTAGTAACAAGTTTATCCTTAATCGTAGTGATTATTTTTTCAGCCTTAACTTTAGCTTTTAATAATAAATTAATCAACAACACATCTGTCAATAATAATATACCTACTAAAAAAAGTGCAGCTAAGATAACATATGAACCTATTTCAGCAAATAATTTACGTGAAATATACAAGAAAACAGCTCCAACTATACCCCCACCACGCCCTTGTAAACCTGCTTCAAATTCATGAGGATGATCAACTCCTAAATGAGAAGTAATCAAAAAGCTCAATATAATAACCATAACTCCAACCATTCTGGAACTGATCTTGACCTTAACTTTGCTATTATAGATCATTTTAATACCCCATAATAGCAACAACAAAGGTACAGTATAAATACCTTGTCCAATTATAAACCTCAATCCCCGTGTTAAACTATCACCTATAATACCTGTATCTTGAGATAATAAATTAATTGTATTTAAAATAGCTAGTACAATTAAAAATATACCAAAAAGCTCATATTTTCTTTTAGATAAAATCTCTTGTAATGTCTCTTTCATCTCTTTTTCACCTCACATTAACTACTTCTACTTCCACTAAAAAATTCCTTCCTCAATCAAATACAAACAATAGCATTTATTCATGTTTCACTATGTTATTTTTTCCTGTTATCTAAAAGATATACAATAAAAAAATGGGCTCCGTCCATAGTCTAAGGTTAAGGTTAAGTAACCCATTTTTACTTTAATCTTCAACTAAATTAACTATTGCTTTAATAAAGACCCCTTTAATTGGTAGTACAATAATAGTATTATAAATATTAAATATAGTATGGGCATTAGCAATCTGACGTGGCAGACTTCTGCTTGTTTCCTTAACTAACTGAATAAAGAAAGGTAACACTGGCAATATAGCTATTACTCCCACAACATTAAATAAAACCTGTCCCCAAGCAGTCTGCTTAGCTGCTCGAGAACTACCTAAACCAGCTAACACAGCAGTAACACAAGTTCCAATATTACTTCCTAATGATATAGTTACAGCTAAAGGTAGACTGATCAAATTTAACTTAGCTAAAACAACAACCACTCCTGTTAAAGCACTACTACTTTGAATTATTGCTGTGATTATAATCCCTAAAATAATTCCTACCACAGGAACTACTGTAGCCTTTGTTAATAAACCAATAAACCATTCTGCTTGCTTAAAGTTTGCTAAAGTTAAAGCCATTAACTCCAGCCCTATAAATAAAATACTAAAACCTAAAATCCCTCTAGCAATATATTTTAAAACTTCCTTTTCAACTAAAAAATAAACTGCATAAAACAACAGACCAACCACTGCAATTACCCATAAATAATCCTCTAAATGAAAAGAGAGCAGTTGAATAGTAATTGTTGTTCCGATGTTGGCCCCCATAATAACACCAAAAGCTTGTTCTAATGATAATAGTTTAGCATTAACTAAACTAATAATAATTACACTGGTTGCACTACTACTTTGAATGATCATAGTTACTAAAATTCCAGTCATAATACTAGCTAACGTATTAGTCGTTAATACTTTCATTATTCTTTCTAGATTATCACCTGCTGCCTGATAAAAACTATTTTTAACCAACTGCATCCCCAACCAAAACAAAATAAGACCACCCAATAATTGAGTCATAAATATAACTATCAATTTAAAGACTCCTTTCAACTATCACTCCTTTCTAAAATATTATATAGAAATCCAGTTTATTCTTCTCAATACTAAAATTTCCGCTTAATTGATATAAAGTGGCACTTTGCCACTTTATATCAGTGTACAGTTTACAGTTGATATGGTTTCTATGGTTTTCACG
>NZ_JALKBX010000025.1 GCF_023227745.1 Natroniella acetigena
GATACATCTTGTCTTTGGCTCATAGTAGCTTTAAATATTACTTTATTTTTAATTTTGCATTTTTGAACTAAAGCAAAACCTACATATTTTGAACCATCATCAATGCCTAAAGTTATTTGTGAATCATCTATTTCTTCTTTAGGAATAACTCTTTTTAACTGAATAGTTAAAGGATATCTTGTAATTAATTTAGCTTTTTCTTTTCTAATTAATATCCAAGCCTTATTAGCTTTAGTAGGACTTAATTGTTTGCCTTCTCCATCAATTACAAAAGCATATTGTTTTGACATCTCTGTCACCTCCACAAAGTGGGCGTTTTCCTTCTTGGGAATGTCAACAGGTAGATCATGTGTTTTTGGTGTTAGGCTTTCCATATTAGCTTAAACCAACTTAGGCGAAGTTTCTTCCTCAACACTTATAGAGCTTTAGTCTGAAAGAACAACCAAAGGTATATTTTTACCTTATCTGCTAACGTAGGTCGTTGTGCTAAGGTTATTTTTAACCTCTACACTCCCTCTCCCTAGAGAGCAACCAACAGTTTTGATTATTTTTAAATAGTTTTAATCAATTAATTATAAGCTGTTTGGTAGCTCCTTTTTTACCTTATTATAAGTTTTGAACTTAAAGATATAGACCTTAAATTCTTTTGCTCATAGCTCACAGCTAATTATCCCGATTCATTTCAACAATTAATTTCAAGCCTTCTAAAGTAAGAAAAGGGTTACTAATATCTATCTCTTGAGAGCGAGGACTGATTAATTCAGCAAACCCACCTGTAGCTATTACTGTAGGTTCTACAGCAAACTCCTCCTTCATCCTTCTGACTATTCCATCTACTTGTCCTACTACTCCATACAAAATACCAGATTGTAAACTATCATGAGTATTCTTTCCAATTACCTGTGGTGGAAGATCTAACTCAACTCGCGGTAATTTAGCTGCATAATCAAACAACGCCTCCGTTGAAATACCAATTCCTGGAGCGATAGCCCCTCCTAAATATTCTCCAACAGCAGAAACAGCACAAAATGTCGTTGCTGTCCCAAAATCTACAATAATTGTTGGCCCATCATATAAACGATAAGCAGCTACAGCATTAACAACTCTATCTGCACCTACCTCCTTAGGGTTTTCAATCTTAATATTAATTCCCGTCTTTACTCCCGGGCCAACAATCAAGGCTTCTACTCCAAAATATTTAACTGCTACCTCTTCTAAACAGTTGATCACTGGTGGAACTACAGAAGAGATAATTATCTCCTTAACTTCTGTCAAACTAAAATCATTCTTTTCAAATAAGTTAATTAATAATATTCCATACTCATCGACTGTCTTTCCTCTATCTGTAGCAATCCTCCAATCAACTAACAGTTCATCTTCTTGATATAAACCTAATACAGTATGAGTATTCCCAACATCTATTGCTAAAATCATCGACTCCACTCCTTATCTTTAATTTGCAATGTACAATGGTTTTTATGGATTTCACACCCAGTCTGATTTTTAGACTGGGTGGTACAGTTTGCAAAATATTATACAACTAAGCACTCTCGTTTCTAATATTTTCTTTTAGCTGAGAATACTTTAATTTCCTGAATCAAATTCCCAGTGGGATAAAGATACGTCGCCAGAATAAACCTTCTCTCTCTTACCATTCCTTTCAATTACCAAAGCTCCATCAGAAGCAATCTCAACTGCTATCCCCTTTCGCTCTCGCTTAGTACCTTTAATTACAACCTCCTGCCCTAAGGTATAAGCATACTCTTTCCATTCAGCTAAAATAGTATCGAAATCACTTAATTGTCGGTAATAAGTTTCAATTTCTAATAGTAATCTCTGCAAAAATTGAAGGCGATTAACCTTCTCCCCTAATTCAGAATAAATAGTAGTTGCCTTAGTATGTAACTCAGAAGGTAACTCAGTAATCGGAAAGTTCAAATTGATTCCTACTCCTACAACTAAATAACCAACTTGATCTAGTTCAGCTCCCATTTCAGTTAAGATCCCACATACTTTTCGATCATTGATTAAGATATCATTAGGCCATTTTATCTTGGCCCCGACAGTAGTTAGTTGATTGATCGTCTTCGCTACAGCAAGTGAAATAATATATGTAACCCTTGTCGCCCAAACCGGCTTTAAATCAGGTCGTAAGATACAAGATAACCAAATTCCCCCTTGAGGGCTAGAATAATCACGACTCAACCTACCCTTGCCTGCTACTTGCCGTTCAGCAATTACAATTGTTCCTTCTTTAGCTCCTTCTTCTGCCTTTTTCCTGGCTATTTGATTAGTAGAATCAACCTGTTGATAACACAGGATATCTTGTCCAATAATTTCAGTAGTCAAATTACGTTTAATCTCTTCTGGTAATAGTTTATCAGGTCGATTAAGCAAACGATAACCCACCTTAGAAGAAGATTCAATCTTATAACCAGCTTCCCTAAAGTATTTAATATATTTCCAGATAGTTGTCCTAGAAACTCCTAATTTATTACTCAATTCCTCTCCTGACAAATACTGATCTTGAAACTGATATAATAGATCAAGCACCTCTTCCCTTCTGCTTAAATTTTTTCTCATAGTTGTTCACCTTCTTTCTTTAATCCCTTCATCATTATATAATATAATAATTCAAAATACAAAATAAGCCAAGTTAGTAATTGAAAATAAAATTTATAATCGGTATAATGATATTAACTTCTAAAGATCAGGAGGAGAAAAATGTTAAATCAAAATAAATTTCAGCTCAACTACTTACAGTTATTTATATTCTTGATACTCTGGACAGCTTTTATTCAACCTACAATCTTTGCTAGTCAGACTGAGATTACTAAAAATACTTTTGCTGACATAACTGAGCAGACAAGCCCCGCCGTAGTACAACTAAATGTTATTCACGAACAAAATGAAGAAAAAGATGGCTTTGCTAACGAAATTGAACCTTTTTACAAAGAAAACTTTAATGAAGACAGTGGAATAGGAACCGGATTTATCATTAATCAAGATGGATATATTCTAACCAATCAACATTTAGTTGATAATGCTAAAGAGATTCTTGTCCTAATTGAAGGTTATGAAGAAGAGTTTAGAGCAGAGAAAATAGGCAGTGATTTTAATCTTGATCTTGCTTTGTTAAAAGTAACCACCTCTCAGCCATTACCTAAACTCGAATTAGGGGATTCTAACATTATTCGCCCTGGAGATTGGGTCTTAACTATTGGTAATCCTTATAATTTAAATCATACTGTAACATTTGGTATTATCAGTGCTATTGACCGCCCCCTCAAAGTTAAGGAAAATAATCAAACCAGAATTTATAATAATTTAATTCAAACAGATGCAGCGATTAACCCTGGTAATAGTGGGGGTCCATTACTGAATATTGATGGTCACGTAGTTGGGATTAATACTGCTATCAACACGGAGGGCCAAGGAATCGGATTTGCCATCCCTATTAATAAAGCTAAAGAAGTAATTTCTCAATTAAAAGAGCATGGGCAGGTTGTTCGCCCTTGGATTGGAATCTATATGCAAGAAATTAATCAAAGCTTGGCTGACTACTTCAATCTCAAAGAGATTACTGGAACTTTAGTTGCCGAAATCGTAACAGATAGCCCCGCTGAGCAAGCTGGTTTAGAAATAGGCGATATTATTACCAAGATTAATGAAGTTAAAGTTG
This sequence comes from Natroniella acetigena, assembly GCF_023227745.1. Classification (GTDB taxonomy): domain Bacteria; phylum Bacillota; class Halanaerobiia; order Halobacteroidales; family Halobacteroidaceae; genus Natroniella; species Natroniella acetigena. The sequence continues at coordinate 3,683 of NZ_JALKBX010000025.1, forward strand.
CTCATCCCGAAGAAGCTTTTGCAATTATAGAAAGTTTAGAACTTGATCAGGAGATTACCCTTGAAATTATTAGAGAAAGTGAAACTAAAGAATTGACTCTTAAAGTTACTAAAAAACCAAAATAAGAAAAAAGTGGACTAATGCCCACCAAAATTATCAAAAAATATATAATTCACTTAATAATTGAAGCTCTAATCGAGATTTTTAATTAGAAACTTGAGTCCTTTGTAGTACTTTAAAAATGAGCAACGTAGTTACTACTCCTACAACCAATTCAGGAATACCATGGATTACAGCTATCCCTAAAGCAGCTTCTGCAGTTAAATAACCTCGTAAAGTTGAAAGTGTTAAAACCCCACCTGTATTAGTCAAAAAGCCAACAGCTGCTGCTATACCACTCCCAATCAATTGCTGATTAATTAACTTATAACTATACGCTGCTAAAAACCCAATCAAAACTCGAGGAATAATAGCTACTATAGGATCAGCAATAAATGGTGACCCTGCTCTAATAAAACTGAACAAACCGAAGATTAAACCTATAAGCCCACCAACAATTGGCCCTTCTATTATAGCTCCAATGATTACTGGAACAGGCATGATTGTTGCTAAGCCAAAAGGAGTTGGAATAAATCCCAAAGGAGTAACTGCTAAAATAATAGTTATAGCACTTAAAATCCCTGTAATAGTTATCGTCCTAGTCGATAAATTCATTTTTCTCCTCCTTAGTAACAATTTGATTTTTTTGATCAACCAATACAACCTTTGGTTCTAAAATTTCAGCCTCCTGTTGCCCTAATAAAGCATAAGAGATTATAATTACCACATCATCAGGCTGGGCTTTTCTAGCTGCTGCACCATTTAAACAGATCGTTCCTGAACCTCTCTCCCCTGGAATTACATAAGTTTCTAGTCGTTCTCCATTATTATTATTAACCACCTGTACTTTTTCATGAGGTAAAATATCTGCCGCCTCCATCAACTCCTGATCAATAGTAATACTACCCACATAATCTAAGTTAGCATCTGTTACTCTAGCTCGATGAATCTTACCTTTATACATCATTCTCATCATTGTTTTATACCTCCACAACCAAATTATCAATCAGTCTTGTCTCTCCAATATAAACCGCTAACGCAATTAAGACTCTGCTTGTTATTTGATCTATCTTCTCTAAATTATTTGCATCAACAACAGCTAGATAATCTATTTCAGCTAAAGGTTCCACTTCAACTTTTTTATTCAACTCTTCTTCAATAACTTTAACATCCCTCTCTCCACCATCAATTAATTCTTTAGCCCTCTGTAATGAATTAAATAAAACTAGTGCAGCTTCTCTTTCAGCCTGATTTAAATACTTATTTCTAGAGCTGATTGCTAAGCCATCTTCCTCCCTAATTATAGGTACAGTCACTATCTCTAAATCAAAATTTAAATCTTCAACCATCCTCTTAATGACCAATACCTGTTGATAATCTTTTTGACCAAAGTAAGCTCGAGTTGGGCTGACTATATTAAATAACTTACTAACCACAGTACAGACCCCACTAAAGTGACCAGCACGCGAGGCACCACAAAGCTTGTCAGTCAACCCTGTTACTTCAACCTTAGTAGCAGCATTAGCTGCATACATCTTATCAGCCTCAGGTATAAAGACCAAATCTACCCCACCACTACGGGCCAACTCTAAATCCCGCTCTAAATCCCTTGGGTAATCTTCATAATCTTCGTTTGGCCCAAACTGAGTTGGATTAACAAAGATACTGAGTACCACTAGCTCATTCTCTTCTCTTGCTTGTTCTACTAAAGCCAAATGTCCTTGATGTAAATAACCCATTGTCGGTACAAAACCAACAGTTTTTTTCCTATTCTGCCTAGTAAACTCTCTAACCTCAAAAACCTCTTTTACAACTTTCACTCTCAATTCCTCCTCATTAAAAGCCCTCTTCTACTGCTGGAAATTTACCTTTTTCAACATCTTCTTTATACCCTTTAATTGCTGCCAACATCTGTTGGTTCAACTCTGCATACTTCCGAACGAACTTAGGAGTGAAATCAGAAAAGATCCCGAGCATATCCTGAGTAACTAAGACTTGACCATCACAGCCTTTACCAGCTCCAATACCAATCGTAGGTACCGATATTTGCTCACTTACTTCAGTAGCCAAATCAGCTGGAATACACTCTAATACTATAGCAAAGACACCCGCCGCTTCCAAAGCCTTAGCATCCTCAATCAATTTTTTAGCTGCTCTGTAATCCTTGCCTTGCACACTATAATCACCTAATTGATTGATCGCTTGGGGAGTCAAACCTAAGTGACCCATCACCGGAATTCCTGCCTTAATAACAGCTTCTATCTCTGCTACTAACTCACTTCCCCCCTCTAATTTAACTGCTTGAGCTCCTCCTTCTTTAACCAATCGTCCAGCACTCTCAACTGCTTTAGCAAGGTTACTTACCTTATAGGACATAAATGGTAGATCAGCGACTACTAATGAGTTTTCAGCCCCTCTAGCTACAGCTTTAGTATGGTGGATCATATCCTCAACCGTTACCTTTAAGGTATCTTCATATCCTAAAACAACCATTCCTAATGAATCCCCTACTAAAATGAGATCTATACCAACCTGATCAATCACTTTAGCCATTGGATAATCATAAGCAGTCAACATTGTAATCTTATCATTTACCTGCTTTTTTTGCTCTAAAGTCTTAATAGTCTTCTTCGCAGTCATTAGAATTCTCCTCCTCTAAAATTTTAATTAACTCAACTTTATCTGCCTCAGTAATACTCCCTTTTTGTTCTGCAATTTCAACAGTATAACTACCTAGCTTGCGGTATAATTCACTTCTCTCAGATGAAAATTCCTCAAAAGCCTCTAAATGCTCTTCAATTGTAGAATTATCTCCTCGTGAAATTGGCCCGGTTAATGCCGCAATTGGCCCTAAATTCTCAATATTATTGATACTACCTTTAATTAAAGGTAATAAAGCCCTCACAGCCTGTTCTTTAGAAATTCCAACATTCTGATTCATCTCTAAAGCTAGATTAACAATAGCAACTAAATAATTGGAAGCTACACAAGCAGCTGCATGATAAAAAGGCTTTGCCTGTTGAGAAATAATTTCATAATCTACCCCTAATTTAGTTAAAATCTCCTCTCCAACTTCAACCCCTAGCTGCTCCCCTTCAATAGTAAAGAAAGCTTGTGGTAAATTAGTAATTCCACTTTCAACATCTGCTACTGATTGTAACGGATGTAAGGATAATCTGCCATACTCTTGGTCTTCATCTTCTTTAGCCAATATTTCAGAAGTTAAAGCACCACTTAAATGCACCAAGCAACTACCTTCGCTAACTAAATCTGACTCAAATAATTGTTTACTAACTTCAGCAATCATCCGATCAGGAGTCGAAATTACAACCAAATCAGCTTCTAAAATAAATTCTTCATACTCTGTAGTGGCAACACCCTGACCTATTAATTCAACTCCCGCCTGTGCAGACGATAATGATCTACTGATAAAGCCTAAAATTTGATAACCTTGTTGCTTCAACAAATAACCAAAGCTCTGCCCTACTCTTCCTGCCCCAATAATCACTACCTTTTTCCCAACCATAAATTTCCCCCTTTATAAAGAAAGGAGCTTCTTGACTGAACAGTCAAGAAGCTCCTTTAAGTAAAACAGGCATAGATAGCCCATATTATCCTCAAACTTCTAGCCGTCTCAGTCCTAAATAGGATCTAAGCGAAAGAGTTTAATCTTTAATTATTACGAAAACCTGTAATCTAGTTGAACTAGATTACAGGTTAAAATTTAAATTTTCTAAGGTCAATTCTATCTCATTAAGCATTATATCACGTCAGCTTAAATATCTCAAAAATAATCTAGAAAACCCTAGAAGTATTCAGTTCTTAATAATGATTAGAATAATCCTGTGATATTACCGTCAGCATCTACATCGATTTCTTCTGCAGATGGAACCTTAGGTAAACCAGGCATTGTCATAACTGCACCAGTTAAGACTACTAGGAAACCAGCTCCAGCAGATACATTAACTTCTCTAACTGTAACTTCAAAATCAGTTGGTCTACCTAGCTTAGTAGGATCATCAGAAAGGGAAGATTGAGTCTTCGCCATACAGATAGGCATATTGTCAAATCCTTGCTCAGTTAATTTTTCAATATCCTTCTTAGCATTAGCAGTAAAGTTAACGCCATCTGCACCATAAATTTCTCTAGCAACAGTCTCTATCTTTTCAGCAATAGGCATCTCATCTGGATATAATTGATCGAAATCTTCATTACTTTCTTCTTCCATAGCTTCTAAGACAGCTTCAGCTAATTCTTTTCCACCTTCGCCACCTTTGGCCCAGATTTCAGATAAAGCAACTCGAGCTCCTTTTTCTTCACATAGCTCTCTAACTTTCTCAAGCTCTGCTTCAGTATCAGTTGGGAACCTATTAATAGCAACCACTGCAGGTAACTTAAACTTCTCGCTAATATTTTCAATATGCTTAGCTAAGTTTGCAAAACCTTCTTCTACAGCTGCTACATTTTCAGTCTCTAAATCATTTACATCCATTCCACCATTTAACTTAAGCGCTCTAACAGTAGCAACAATTACAACCGCATCAGGTCTTAAGTTAGCAAAACGACACTTAATATTTAAGAACTTCTCAGCACCTAAATCAGCCCCAAATCCAGCTTCTGTAATTGTAATATCAGACGTCTTCATTGCTAATTTTGTAGCTGCAACACTATTACAACCATGAGCAATATTAGCAAATGGTCCACCATGGATAAATGCAGGAGTATTCTCTAAAGTCTGTACTAAGTTAGGCTTAATTGCATCTTTAAGTAAAGCTGCCATTGCACCATGTACATTTAATTCTTTAGCTTGCACTAGATCTCCATCAAATGTATAACCAATCACAATATTTCCTAATCTTTCTTTTAGATCTTCAATTCCTTCAGCTAAACATAAAATTGCCATAATTTCTGAAGCAACAGTAATCATAAATCCATCTTCTCTAGCTTGACCATTTGGCCCACCTAATCCTACCATTACTTCTCTTAAAGCACGATCATTTAAGTCCACAACTCGCTTAAAAGTAACCTCTTTAGGATCAAGTCCTAAGTCATTACCTTGCTTGATGTGGTTATCAATTGCTGAAGCAAGTAAATTATGAGAAATTCCAATAGCGTGTAAGTCACCAGTAAAGTGTAAGTTAATATCTTCCATCGGAACTACCTGAGAATAACCTCCACCTGCTGCACCACCTTTAACTCCCATACAAGGCCCTAGAGATGGCTCTCTTAAAGCTACTGTAGTATCATAATCTAATTGATTTAAAGCTTGTGTTAAACCAACACTCGTAGTAGTTTTTCCTTCACCAGCAGGAGTAGGATTGATAGCAGTAGTTAAAATTAACTTACTATCTTCATTATCCATTCTTTCCTTATACGCTTCATACTTAATCTTAGCTTTGTTATCACCATACATCTCAAGCTCGTCTTCACTGAAACCTAATTTTTCTGCAATCTCTCTAATATGTTTTAGCTCCGCTTCTTGAGCTATTTCAATATCTGACTTTACTGACATAATTTAACCACTCACCTTTCAGTTATAATATTTTATAATACTCTTTCAAAGAATACCAGACAAGACAGCCAAACATAAGAATTCCCTTAGTTAAATAAAACTTTATCCTTTATGCTATAATATTACTGCCTTTTATCTCCTCCTTTCAGAAAATAATAAACTAATTCATATTCTTCAACTTTCAAAACAACACCTTAATTAGATAAAATAATAATTAACTTCCCCTTCACTATGTATTTTTTCTCTATCTACTTTAAAAACTCCTTCTTTTATCTTGAATTTTTTATTCTAATTTTCACTCAATTTAAAATGAAAAAATAATTTTATTAGGAGATGGACCATCTCCTAATAAAATTAAACTATAACTTAACTATTATCTTCTTCGGATTCAGACCTCTCTTTATCATTAACATTTACTTGATTACATTCTTCATCTTCCTCATAAAAATCAGGTCTATATCTCTTAATAATATTCTTAATATCTTCTCTTTCTAAGGTTTCTTTTTCCTTCAATTCTGCTACCATATCTTTCACTATATCACTATTTTCAATTAAAAGCTCTTTAGCCATTTGATAGCAGCCTTCAATCATATCTCTCACTTCTTTATCTATTGCTGCCGCTACATCCTCACTATAGTTACGACTACGAGAAATATCTCGACCTAAAAATACTTGCTCATTATTCTTTTGCCCTAAAGTCAACGGGCCAAGCTTCTCACTCATACCATAATTTGTAATCATATCTCTGATAATCTTTGTAGCTCGTTCTAAGTCATTTTGAGCTCCAGTACTAATATCATCTAAAAATATCTCTTCAGCTATTCTACCCCCTAATAACCCAGTAACTTTATCCAGTAATTCGGATTTAGTTATAAAACTCTTGTCTTCTTCAGGTAACGGAATAGTAAAACCACCAGCTCTACCCCTTGGAATAATAGTTACCTTATGTGTTGGATCAGAATGTTCCAATAGCTCCCCTAACAATGCATGACCAGTCTCATGATAAGAGACAATATCTTGCTCTTTATCACTAATTACCTTACTTTTCTTTTGGGGCCCAGCAATTACTCGATCAATTGCATCATCAAATTCTAACATTGCTATTATATTCTTATTACGTCGTGCTGCTAAAATAGCAGCTTCATTAGCTAAGTTTTCCATATCAGCCCCTGTAAAACCAGGAGTTCTCCTTGCTAACACACTCAAGTCAACATCATCAGCTAACGGTTTATCTTCAACATGAATCTCTAAGATTCCTTTTCTACCTTTATAATCAGGCTTACCTACAATAACCTGCCGGTCAAATCTACCTGGTCTTAACAACGCAGGATCTAATACATCAGGTCTATTAGTAGCAGCCATCAAAATAATCCCTTCATTAGATTCAAATCCATCCATCTCAACAAGTAACTGATTTAATGTCTGCTCACGTTCATCATGACCACCACCTACACCAGCTCCACGTTGACGACCAACTGCATCAAGCTCATCAATAAAGATAATACAAGGAGCATTTTCCTTACCCTGCTCAAATAAATCTCTTACCCGAGAAGCACCTACTCCTACAAACATCTCTACAAAATCGGAACCACTAATAATAAAGAACGGAACTCCAGCTTCCCCCGCCACAGCTCTAGCCATTAGGGTCTTTCCAGTTCCTGGTGGTCCAACTAATAAAACACCTTTTGGTATTTCTGCTCCTAGTTTAGTAAACTTACTTGAATTCTTTAAAAATTCTACTACCTCAACTAATTCTTCTTTGACTTCTTCATAACTAGCCACATCGTCAAAGGTGACCTTTTTGTTTTCATCCTCATTATGTAAGCGTGCCTTATTCTTACCAAAAGACATCATCTTCTTGCCGCCACCTTGCATCTTATTCATAATAAAGATCCAAGCACCAATTAAAATAACTGTTGGTAATAAATAAGCAAATATTCCAGTCCACCAAGGCGGTTCAGGTTCAGGCTCAGTATCAATTTCAACATCATTAGCTATCAAAATACCTTCTACCTTTTCCACAGTACCAGGAATATTTATCTCAAATTCTTCGCCAGTTTCTAGAGTACCTTCAATCTTATTTTCGCCAATAATTGTAACTTGATCGATTTGTCCAGTTTCAACCTGTTGAATAAACTGACTATAAGTTAAATCTTGCTCAGGATGTTCTGGTACAATAATATATTGAGCTATTAAAACTCCTATTGCAATAATAACTAAATAAAAGCCTATACTCTTCGAAAACTTCTTCAACTAATATCCTCCTTCCATCACTCAACCAAACAATTTTATGCCTATTAATTCCTATTGATTATATCATATTTAACACCCTATCGCAAATATATTAATCTTGATATACTTCTGGTTTAAGAATACAGATATAAGATAAATTGCGATATCTTTCATTATAATCTAACCCGTAGCCAACAACAAATTCATCAGGAATTTCAAACCCATTCCAATCAGACTCTAATTCCTTTTCAGTTCTACGCTCAGGTTTATCTAACAAAGTACAAACCTTAATACTATTAGGTTTACGTGTCTCCAAAATGCTGACTACATGTTTCAAAGTCTTTCCTGTATCAATAATATCTTCTATGATTAAAACATCTTTATTTTCAATACTTTCCTCTAAATCCTTAATAATTCTAACATTCCCAGTAGAAGTTGCCCCCTCATAACTGGTAACATCCATAAAATCAAATACAACAGGCAATTCAACATAACGGGCCAAATCTGCCATAAAAACAAAGCCACCTCTTAAAATACAGACCATAACAATTTCATCATCTTCATCATAATAATCAGTAATTTCTGCTCCTAATGCTTTAATTCTTGCTTGCAACTTTTCTTGGTCAATTAAAATCTCTTCTATTTCATTTTCTAGCACTTTAACTCCTCCTTTAATTAACAATTTCAATTATTAAGATTTTTTCTGTCTCCTGGGTAACCTTAAATCTTTCATCAACTCTTAACTTCCCTACCCAAAAAATTTTTCCTTCTAAAGTAGTGAATATAGGAATCTTATCCCTTAATGCTAAAGGTACTTTTTCATCAATTAAAAAATCTTTTATTTTTTTACTCCCTGTCATTCCTAATGGATAAAATCGATCCCCCTCTTGTCGTTGCCGTAGATAAAACTCAGAACCTATTTTAGAAAAATCTAAATGAGCTTTATTAGAATTGTTAATTTCTTCTCGCCACGGATAGCTGTTCTTTACCACTTCAGTTTTTACTTTCAATCCCAAACTTAAAAGTTTAGTTTCCCCTACAGATAATTTATGTTCAAAATAATTAAATTCCTTATCTTCCAACTTACCAATCTTAAAAATAACCTGCTCATAGTTTAATAAAGCAACTATTTTATGGGGAAGATCAATTTGAGTTCCAGTTTCTCCAGTTAATATAAAATCTATTATAGATTCTATATGATGATAATAAAAACCTTGTTCTTGCTCACTCAACACCTTTAAGAGCCTTTTAACAACTCTACGTTGTAAAGCAATATGTAATTCAGAGAACTTATCTTTTAAAAGAACCAATTGTTGCGAAGCCCTTTTTAACAATAATTGATCCATTATTTCTATTGTAGATTGTGTTAAAAAATCCTCTTCTTTTTGCAAAATTTCAGCATTTCTTTGCAATGTATTAATTAAATTACCATTATACTCATCCATTAATAACGGTAATAACTCTAATCTAATTTTATTTCTATAGTGAATAGTTTCTAAATTAGTCTTATCTAACCTCGGTTTTAGATTATACTGTTGGCAATACCGGTTTATTTCTTGCTTAGTCAACTCAAATAAAGGTCTAATAATTTCATCTCGCTTAGGGACTATTCCAGCTAAGCCTTTTAATCCTGCCCCTCGTAATAAATTCATTAAGATTGTTTCAGCTTGATCATTAGCATGATGACCCACTGCAATCTTATTCAGATTAAATTTTTTTAGATATTTAAACAAAAAATCATACCTTACCTCTCGAGCAGCCTCCTCTAACGACAGATCCATCCGTTGTTGATAAGACTTAACATCATACCTTTCAACTGTAATCGGTACTTTCCATTCTTGAGCTATCTGTTTTACAAAATCAGCATCTGTAATCGACTCTGCTCCACGTAGCATATGATCCAGGTGAAAAATATGCAATTGTAAATCATAATCTTTTTTTAATCTCTTCAAAATATGTAGTAACGCCAATGAATCAGGCCCACCAGAAACAGCAACTAAAACCTTATCCCCGGCAGACAATAGATTATATTTAGTAATCGTTTCCTTAACTTTAGCTAGTAAAGTCATCTCTATATAAATTCATCCCAATTATTCACATTTAAATCACATGCGTTAACTTAACTATATTGCAATATAGTTAAGTTTATAGTTGATAATTGATAATTGAGAGTTGAAGATCAAGCCCATAAATTCAAAGGTTTTGAAGGTTTTTAACTATCAATTTTAAACTATCAATTATCAATTGAAGTTAAGCTATATATCAATAAAAAGCAGACCAATTAGAAAAAAACATATTAAATTAGCACACATGATATTTAAATAATGGTATGAATTAACTCCCTCCTTAAATAATAAAATAGAATCATCTTAATATAAAACTTTTCGATAAAAATCAATCTAATCCTTTTTTTATTCAATTTTATTACATCTTAACACTCATTCACTTTAATTACAAGTACCGTCATATCATCTTTTATCTCTTCATTTTCAACCTTAGCCTTATCCAAAATATATTGAGCTAACGAATGAGGATCATCAATCAGATTATTTTTAAGAACCTTTAAAACCCACTCTTCTTTAATTGTTAAATTTCTTCTAGCATCTAAAACTCCATCCGTTAACATGATTATCAAATCACCATCTTGCAACTGCAAGGAGGTTGGCTCTACCTCAACCTGATTTAAGATTCCTACAGGCAAAGAAGTCGATTTAACCATACTAATATCCGAATCCCGTTTAATAAAGCTAGAAGCTGAACCCACCTTGACAAATTCCGCTTCTCCAGTTACTTGATCGATATTCAACAAATCAATTGTAGCAAAAGTATCCTGTTGAGTTCTGATTTCTAAGATTGAATTAACACTTTCTAATGCTACATCATAGCTCAAGCCAGCTGTTAACATCTTATCCAACAGACTTATAGCACTCCGACTTTGTTGATAAGCTTTTGAACCAATACCCATACCATCACTCAAAATAGCAAAAAAACTACCATCTTTTCGCTTAAAGAAAGTATAATTATCCCCCGAAACACCTTCTTGCTGACTTGAAGTAGCTACTCCTCCTTGGAAATCATATTTGTTGTTTGGCATAAATTGACAAGTACAATTAGGCTTATCAATTTGATATCCGCATTCACTCCATCCTAAACTCAAATTATAATCTAATCTATTATTTAATAAAGGGGTTATCTGTTTGCTACATTGCTGGCTCCCATTACAACTTTGTTTAGTAATAGTAATTTCTAATTCTTCATCATTATAATTAGTAGTTAACACCTCTGTAACTGAAAATCCATTATCCTTTAACAAAGAAAAGATATTATTTTCTAATTGTTCATCTTCTTCTACTTTAATTGTTAATTTTTTAGTTAATTGTTCAACAACATCAGACATCCCCGTTAACTGTTTAAGTAAAAGTTCTTCCCTACCCTTTATTTTATCTTTCCAATAACTATTTAATTCATGCATTTTCATAAATTGATTAATTTCAGTAACTAATTTAATCTTTCTTATACAATCAGTCTTCATCTGTTCTCTCAAATCATCTACTAGTAGTTCACCTTTATTTTCACCTAAAATTAACAAATCAAATAATGAATTATACGTTTTATAAAAAGAATCATGCCAACAAGAATTATACAAACCACATTGTTTACAGACCTTATCTGTAATTATATCTAAAAAAACACCTAAATTATCCAAATTATTCTCTTCTAATTTATTTTGAGCCATCTCAATTGATGAAAATGTTTGAGCTAACTCAGCAAAAATATCAGAAAAATTATTAATTCGTTCCTTAAAAAAAGTTTCAGACTTTTTATTTTTTAACTTTCTAGCACGCTTTTGTTTATTAATTAACTCTTCAAAAGAAGTAACAAGCGATTTAGGGGTTATTAATAAAATAAAACCAGCAATTAATCCTTCTTGTGTTAAAGCTATAATATATCCAACTTCAGTAATAAATAATGTATAAATTATACTACTTAATAAAAAACCACTGATTACCCCTAATTTATTCTGCTTTTGGAAATTACCAGCAACCAAGCCTGCTAAAGCATAATTTCCTATCAGCGGAGCCAACTCCAAATAAGAAATACTATAAACAAAGCCAATTAAAACCCCTATAACAGTTGCTACTTTAACCCCAGCAATTAAAGCAGTTAACATAATAGAATAAGAAGCAATTATTCTAGCTAAATTTATATTTCCAATCTGTTGAATAAATAGATCACTTACAAATAAACCAAAGATTAAACCTACTACTAACAAACTTGTTACTACTAACTTATTCTCCCTTTCCACTACAGATAATAAATTAGGAGTCAACCTTAATACTAATAATGTAATTAAAGATATTAATAAGACTTCAGAAGAAAAATTGACAACTATAGGCAAGGAAAAATCAAATATTAAATTAGGCACTCTAACTAATATATAGCTCATCCCAACTAAAAAAGTATAAAACAAGACTCCAGATTGAAATTTTTTTGAAAAACAATGATTGCTAAATAATAGTAATAAAATACTGAGTATATATTTCAAGCCCCCCCAACCTAACTGACTGATATAACCAAAACTGACTCCACATAGAACAAAAATTAACTTCTTTAAAGCTAGTTCTTCCTTCTGCCATTGATAAAAAAAGATTGCTAAATAACTGATTCCAAAAGGCATTAAATCATTTAAAATAATTGCTCTCCCTAATAAAAAACCAATTACGGCTAATGTGAAATTAATAATTGATGTTTTATCCTCTAAAATAAAATTAGCCTTTCTCTTCTCTTGTGAACTATCCTGTCGCTGATAAATAGGTAAGTCTAAACTCTTCACAACAATCCTCCTCATCTAATTTACATTTTTTGTAATTTATAGATATATTATACACTTTTGCAGAGGGATAATTTGTCGAATAACCACAATAAGCATTCTAAAAATATTGACAAATATAAAGAATAAAGTAGGCAATTATCCACTTTAGGAGTTAAATTATCTTCATAAATTATGACGAAGAGTGTAGTCAAGTTTAAGTAACCCATTTAAAAACAGTAGAAATAAAAAATTATCCTCAATTTCTAAGTAATCAAAAAAAGAGAGTGTTTTCCTTAAGGAAAACACTCTCTTGAGATTTATATCGATTTATTAATTTCATAATTGGTAGCGGCGGAGGGACTTGAACCCCCGACTCTGCGGGTATGAACCGCATGCTCTAGCCAGCTGAGCTACACCGCCACATAAGTTCATTTAATATTTTACATTTAATATTGAATAGTTTTTAAGTTCTTAAGGTCTTGAACTTAACTATTAATTATTCAATATTAAATATTCATTGCTTTTTATTTTGGTTGCGGGGGATGGATTCGAACCAACGACCTCCGGGTTATGAGCCCGACGAGCTACCAGCTGCTCTACCCCGCGACAAAAATTCATTTAATATTTTATATCTAATATTGAATAATGAAAAACCTAAAAAATTTAACGAGCTTGATTTTCAACTATTAAATATTCAATATTATTTATTCACTGCTTTTAAAGATGGTGCCGGGGGTCGGACTCGAACCGACACGGGCACGAAAGTCCCATCGGATTTTAAGTCCGATGCGTCTGCCAATTCCGCCACCCCGGCCTGTTTAAATTGTATACTTCCTAAGCGACAATTAGTATTATAATATATCAGAAGCTTTCAGTCAATTGAACAAATCAACCACAAGAGTTAATTACAGTTGATTAACATCATTTTACTTCTGTATACTCCTTTTAAAGCTAATGTCCAATTAAATATATTTTTGGATGGTTCCCTCCAAAATCCCTGCTTCGCTGACTTGAATTCGCTTTGAATCGGTCTGTTCCATAATTTCTAAAAGAATAATTATTCCTGCTAAGATTATATCAGCCCGTTTAGGTTGCAATCCTACTACTTTTTTTCTTTCTACTAAAGATAAGCTAGCTAATTTATTAAATATTCTTTCTATAGAATCTTTAGTCAACAAATAACCATCCACCTTATTTCGATTATACTGCTCTAATTCCAGCTCAATCGCTACTAAAGTAGTTACTGTACCTCCTACCCCTAATAATTGCGAACAACCTCTGTTAATAATAACTTCTTTTATCATTTTTTCCGCTAACAAATTCATTTCATCAAAGTTATCATGCTTTTCTGTCAAGCGTACTGCTCCTAAATTAATACTAGTATATTCTTCTAGTTCGCCCTGTGCTCCATAAATAAATTCACTACTTCCTCCTCCAATATCAACCGCTAAAACTTGCTCCTCTAATTGAGAGATTGAAGAAGTAATCCCTAGATAAGATAACCTAGCTTCTTCTTCTCCGCTAGCAACCTTAACCTCAAAACCAACTTCTTTTTTGACTCGTTGCAAAAATTCTTGTCGATTAGTGGCATCTCTAACAGCACTTGTAGCTACTAGATAAGAAGTTGCATCAAATTGCTCAACAACTTTTCTGTAACCTTTAAGCACTTCAATAGTCCGCTCAATAGCATCCTGATTAAGATAACCATTTTGGTAAATGCCTGCGCCCAAGCGAGGTGTTTCCAATCTACTGGCTAACCTCTTAAATTGCCCACCTTTCTTGTGAGCAATTAGTAATCTTACAGAATTAGTCCCGATATCAATTGCTGCTACTGGCAATTTTATTCCTCCTCTCCTATACACTTAGAACAACAATCTTCTGGAACCAAAATAGCAAATCTTTCTTTCAATAAGTCATCTACTATTTGACCTACTGGATTGATCGGATCAACTAAATAATGTGCATAATGCGTATGTAAACATTTGATCCCTTCAAAATCCATAATTCCTCCTACTCCAGATTCCTTTAAAACATTATATTGCCCTTTATTTTCTTCTTTTAATCTAGCTAATAATTGCTGATCAGCTAAATCTACCCTCTGCTTAGCATAACTTTGATGGGCTTTCTTTAATTTGTTTTCTAACTTTTGTTCTGATTTTATCCTCTTTTGAATCTGTTGAACCATTCCCTCTCCCTCCAACCTACCAATTCTATAATTTAATTCAGAACATGTTAACCAAAAGGTTGTTGGGAAGATCCCAAAGCTATCCTCTTTAACTAAAATGGGTTTAGTGGTAATAACTTGGGGATAACCACCTGCACATTGCTTAGCAATCTCAGTCACATTTCTAGGTTCTCTTCCCAATTGTTTAGTTAGAATTTTTAATTGCTCTTGTGTTAAAGTCATCTTCTCTTACTCCTTTCAGATATAAAGAAACACCCTCAAATAAATTTGAGGGCGTATATATTCATACTTAGCCGAATTTATAATTTATATTAACGACTTTGACCGCTTCTTTTTTCTAAACTACGTCTCAGGTCTTGTTGTCGTTGTTCACTTTCTTGCATAAAGTCAGATAGCCTATCTTCAAAAGATTTCTTAGGAACTGTCTTAAACTTTTTCTTTTTATTATCTAATTGCTTAATAGATAAACCAATCTTCCCATCATCATCAATAGAAATAACCTTAACCTCAATCTTTTCTTTCATCTTTAAGTAATTGCTAACATCTTTAACATAAGTATCAGCTACTTCAGAGATATGAACTAGACCAGTTTCACCCCCATCTAATTCAATAAACGCCCCAAAATTTGTAATGCCTGTTACTACCCCTTCTACAGTAGATCCAACCTCAATTGACATACTTAAAAAATTCCTCCTCATAAAATTTTATCTGTGAATTCTTAATCACATTAATACTTCATATTATACACTATATTTTAAGTTGTGTCAAATAAACTAAAAATCCATAGTTAATGATATTCGTCCTCTAGAAGAGTCTATTTCTATTATTTTAACCTGGACAGTATCTCCTATTGTAACAACCTCTAATGGATCAGTTACATACTGCGCACTGAGTTCAGAAATATGCACTAAACCATCTTCCTTGACCCCTATATCAACAAAAGCTCCGAAATCAACTACATTTCGAACAGTCCCTTGTAAGATCATATCCAGCTTCAAATCTTCTAACTTCAGAATATCTTTTTTAAAGATTGGTTTAGGTAATTCTTCTCTAGGGTCACGCCCTGGTTTTAATAAAGAGTTCTTTATATCGTTTAATGTTGGTAAGCCTACTTCTAATTCCTCAACAAACTTTGAAAGGTCATAATCACGCAAAGCTTGCTCTAACTCTTTTAAGTTCATTTCTTTTCTCAAATCATCTATCTTGAATCCTATTCTGCCTAATAATTGCTCTGCAATATGATAGGATTCAGGGTGAATTGCAGTTCCATCTAATGGATTACCCCCTTCTGTAATCTTTAAAAAACCTGCTGCTTGAGTATAAGTCTTTGGCCCTAAGCGATAAACTTCCTTTAATTCCTCTCTAGTATTAAACCCGTTATTTTCCTCCCTATATTTAATAATATTCTCAGCTACAGAAGAGTTAATTCCTGCTATATGCCTTAATAGTGAACTAGAGGCAGTATCTAAATCAACTCCTACGTAATTTACAACAGACTCTATAACCCCATTTAATACCTTTTCTAAACGAGATTGATTTATATCATGTTGATACATCCCTACCCCTATATGCTTGGGATTGATCTTTACCAACTCTGCTAATGGATCTTGTAATCTCCTTCCAATTGATACAGCTCCACGTATAGAAACATCAAGGTCTGGAAATTCATCTCTCGCTAAAGAAGATGCAGAATAAACAGATGCACCAGCTTCATTGACAATAATATATTTTAAGTTTCGATCGATTTCTTCAATTAATTCTACTACTACTGCCTCTGTCTCCCGACAAGCTGTTCCATTTCCAATGGCAACTATACTAAGATCATATTTTTTGACCAGTTCTTTCAATGACTCTTTCGCTTCTTCCCTTTTATTTTGTGGAGAATGAGGATAAACAGTCTTAAACTCTAATACCCCCCCAGATTTATCAATCATCACTACTTTACACCCTGTTCGATATGCAGGATCAATAGCTAAAACCATCTCTTTCCCTAATGGGGGTTGTAATAATAGGTTCCTTAAGTTTTTACTGAAGATATTGATTGCATGTTCTTCAGCTTTATCAGTTAAATAACTTCTTACCTCCCTTTCAATTGCTGGAGCAATTAGACGAAAATAACTATCTTCAATTCCTAACTCTAATTCCTCTTTAAATATAGAACTGTTTTTTATGAAATTATTTTTTAGCTTAGTGATAATCCTTTCATCTTCAGAAGTTATTTTCACTTGTAAGACCCCTTCTTTTTCGCCTCGATTAATTGCCAACACACGATAAGAAGGTATAGTTCTAATACTCTCTTGATAGTCATAATAAGTTTCAAATTCAGTTTCTTTAACTTCAGCTTTATTTCTGGAAATTAATCGACCTTCCTTTAAAGTTATTTCCCTAGCTAACCTTCTGCTACTAACTTGATCAGCCACATACTCAGCTATAATATCACGTGTCCCTTGTAAAACATCATCAATAGAATCAAGACCCTTCTCATAATCTAAATATTTTTTACTAACCTCTTTTAATGACCTTAATTTAGCATCTTGTTTTAAAAATATTTTAGCCAATGGTTCTAGCCCTTTTTCTTTAGCCTTTGAAGCCCTTGTTATTCTTTTAGGCTTATAAGGTCGATATATATCCTCTACTTCCTGTAACTGATTAGCCTGATTAATCTCAACTTCTAATTCAGCTGTTAACTTATCCTTTTTAGCAATTGCTTCAATGACATTCTCTTTTCTCTTCTCTAACCTCTTTAAATAATCTAGTCGAGATTTTAATTCTCTTAATACCTTCTCATCTAAATTGCCCGTTAATTCTTTTCTATAACGAGCTATAAAAGGAATGGTGTTGCCTTGATCAAATAGTTTAACAACCTTTTTAACTTGTCCAACCTCTAAGTTAAATTCATCAGCTAATGTATCTTCTAAGTTAAACCTCAATCAATCCCCTCCTGTTCCTCGATCATCTGTAATAACATATAGCATCTCTCCTTTTTTTACTAAGCCTAATTTCCTCCTTGCTACTTCCTCTATAAAATCTTTAGAATTAACATGTTCGATCTGCTCTTTTAATCTCTTTTTTTCGATACTTGCTCTTGCGATCTCCTCTTCTAGTTGATCAATTTCCTGTTTTAATCTCCTCTTTTCTAAACTTCCCTGATAAACATTAAAAACAACCCCACCTAAGAAGAATATTACCATAATTAAAACCAAAAATCTAATTATAAGTCTTTTAATTTTATTCACTATCTCACCTCTCCAACCTTAAACTTTACTAATTTCTTTATATTCTTTATTATAATTATTTTTTCCTGCAAGCTACTTTTTAAATAATCTTCTTAATCTCTGCTTAATACTTGTCAAAACAACTTTGATTTTATTATAAATCAATAGTATTACCCTCTTTAATCTATTATATAAAAAAACAACAGTTTTCTTCAACTTATTATATAAACAAAATATGCTTCTAATCAACCTCCGAAAAAATTTTATAAAAAATTGACTGATAGTCAAATAATATATTATCTCTCCAATAATAACTGCTACAAATATATATATTCTCACCTCACCACGATTGCTATAAATCAACCCTAAAAAAACAAGCAATGTAGCCACTAGAGAAAAGAACAAGTCAAATACATCTGTAATAATCCTGCTTGGATTAAAACTACCTCTCAAAACACGATAAAAATCGAAGATAATGCCAATAATTACACCTACTAACATCATATTTATAAAAGTAAATAACTGTAGTCTTAAAGAAACCATACCATTTTCCTCCTAAATTAGTTACTTAAACAACTTTTTGATAAATCCCCCTTTCTTTAACTCTTGGTCATATTTTAATTCCTTGATATATCCATCTACAACTAATTTTGAACTATCTAAATCCAGCTGGCTAATATGTAACTCTTCACCAATAATTATTAATGTGCCTAAATTAGTTTTTAATGATATCTTAATCTCATTAAAATTAACCACTTCAATTATTCCCGTTAAGTTTAATAACTTCCGATCAACCAACTCTATCTTCTGTTCTTTCTTTTCAGGCATTTTATCCCCCCTTTTTATTCAATATCTATGCTGAAATTAAAAATTGTATTCAAATTCACTTCAACCGAAAAAAGGTCATTGCACTTAAGTGCAATGACCTTTTTTCTACTTTCTTACTTATATTGTAAATAATAATAATTAAACTGACTCTCTATTTAGAATAAACCCGGTACAAAGAAAGCCATAGCTACAGCTGCAAAGACACCAACAACAATTGTATATATGATAGCTGGAATTGCATTAACCCTAATAACTTTTCCTTCTTGACCTAAAACCCCTACTGTTGTACAAGCAGCTACAACATTATGAACACAGATCATATTCCCAGCTGCTCCTCCAACAACTTGTAATCCCACGATAACAATTCTGGACATACCTACTGAATCAGCAACCCCATATTGAAACCCTGAGAATAAAATGTTAGAAACAGTATTACTACCTGACATAAATGCACCCAAAACCCCAATAGCCGGTGAAAACATCGGCCATACTCCTTGGAATAAATCAGCAGCAGTAACTGACATAGCGTCCATCATACTACCAATAGCTTGATTCGTCTCTGCTCCAGAATTAAGCATCACTTGAACCATTCCTACAGCAAAAACTAAAGCTATAGTTGCTGGAATAATCTGTTTTAAAGAATCAATCCATGTACTTTTAGCCGTATCTCCATCCATATTATGCATAAAGATTGTCAAGAAAGCCACTAACATAAATGGAATTGTTCCTGGTAGATATAGATAATTAAAGGAATAATTCAAAGTTGTTCCAAGTATACCTTCCCAACCAACTGAAAAACTGGTTAAGAACCCTTGTAATGGGCCAATAACTCTAGTAGCAACCAAAATAATTGAAACTAAAAGATAAGGCATCCAAGCATTTAATGGACTTATGGTAAGTTCTTCTCCTCCATCACCAGGCTCTAAATCACCAATCCAAGAACTATCCCATTTTGATTGCTCAGGAAAATCCCAGGTCTCTTTAGGGACTAAGAAACCAACCTTAGCAGCAGGTACTACAATTGCAAGAGAAATTAATCCAGCTCCCAATGCAGGTAATTCCGGACCAACAAAAACAGCAATTGCTACATAAGGAATTGAAAATGCCAACCCTGCAAAGATAGCAAAAGGAACAGCTTCAAAAGCTGGTTTAAAGGACTTCTCTTCACCAAAAATTTTAGTCATCATCATTAGAATGATTACTGGAATTAAAATTCCCATAATTGCATGAGGCAAAGCTGACCAGATTCCAACTTGATGTAAAAACTCTCCAGTTGTATATCCAGCTCCTTCAATCTGAGCAGTAATATCTGTAGATCCTAATATAGATGAAACTCCTCCAATTATTGGAGTTCCTACTGCACCGAAACTAACTGAGACACTGTCTCCTACTAAAGCCAACATAGCTCCTGCTAAAGGTGGAAAACCTAACCCTACCATTAATGGCCCTGCTAAAGCAGCAGGTGTACCGAAGCCAGCAGCACCCTCTATAAAAGATACAAATAAGAAAGCAATAATAACTGCCTGTACTCTTCTATCAGGACTGATATCAGTAAATGTCTTATTGATTGTTGTAATTGCACCACTATTTTTTAACGTGTTCATCAATACTATTGCACCAAAAACAATAACTAAAATATTAAACGCACTTAATCCACCAAAGACAGTAGCACCAGCTAACCATTGACCAGACATCCCCCACGTACTACTAGCAACAACTATAGCTACTACCCAAGCCAGTGGCATTACCTTCTGAGCAGGCCAATCAAAAACCACCATTAATATTACAGTAAGTAAAATTGGTAAAGATGCTAATAGAGCTAATAACAAAATTAATCCCTCCCTTAAATTTGATTTAAAATTAAACAGAATAATTATTATAAACTAATTTTAAAAAATAACCTAGTCCAGCTCAAACTTTAGCCTTTATCACCCCCTTTCAAAAAATGAATACCCTTGTTTGAATCAAAATAATTTTCACTCAATTCTAAATTTTTATTCTAAATAAAAATTCTTAAGAGCATATGGTCTGACCATTGCTACAATACAAAGATAATTAATTCTCCATTAACTCTTTCGACCAACTTAAATGTTCAATCATAGACTGCTTAGCTAAAACCTTATCTCTATCTTCAATTGCCTTGTAGATCTTATTATGTTGACGAATAAAGTACTCATTTTTGTTTTTGTCCTTAACAATTCTCTCCATTGCATTAGCAAAATAAAGATCGATAACTTCAGAAATAGAATCCAAAAATTTATATATGAATTTATTACCAGTTGTTCTAGCTAATGCATAATGAAAGCCTCGATCAGCTCGTTGACTATTTAAAACATCTCCTCTACTCCCTTCCATTAATTCTACATATTTTTTAATTTCTTTCAAACCTTGTTGAGTAGCCCGTGAAATTACTAACTCTACAATACTAGTTTCTATTACCTCTCGTAATTCAATCAAATCTTTATTTATATTTTCTTCTACCATAAATAATAAAGACAATGGCTTCAAGAAATTATCTTCTGTATTTTCCTTAACAAATGTTCCTTCCCCGTGACGGCTTTCAATTAATCCAATCATCTCTAAAGCACTAAAAGCTTCTCTAAGAGATGATCTACTTACATTTAACTTATCGGTCAAAGTTCTTTCTGAAGGTAACTTATCTCCCTTTTTCAATTCTCCTTGATATATCATTTGCTTAATTTGGTCAATAATTTGCTCATATACTTTTTTATCTTGAATTGGATTGAAGCCCATTTTATCGTCCCCCTTATTCAGATAATTGTTAAACTTAATAATTATCTGACAATTATAAGTATAACTTATATTCGTTTGTGAAAAAATTAATAAAGTAATCCCACTACTAACCAAGATATTATTCTTAGTTAGAGTAGGATCTTATAGTTAATTATTAAAGATTATGAAATTATATCCACTCTTTTAACTTTCAATTATTTTTATTGACTACTTATAAACATATTATAATTAATTTTATTGAGTTTGTCAATTCTTTTTATTAAAAAATTATCACTAGCGTTGCATCGTTTTTTATAAAAAGTTCTTAAAAAATAAAACTCCTTTGACTAAATGGATACATGCCCCTAAGTACAAAATCTATAAAATCATGAATAATTGTACCATACCTTTAACTAAACTTCTAGATGTTATTGATAAAAACTTTTTAAATGGAGATATTAAAATTTTTATATTTTTAATAAGTTCCAAAGTAAAAGTTTGGCCCTTAAGGGCCAAACTTTTACTCTACTAACTCCATCATCTCATCTTTTAATGCTACTAACTTTCCTCCTGCAATCTCTTCTGTCTCTCCTACAACTGAAAAATAGAATTTTATCTTAGGCTCCGTTCCAGAAGGTCTAACCGTTACTAGACTATCATCTTCTAATTTAAACTGTAATACATTTGACTCTGGTAAATCTAGCTCAACTTCCTCTTCAGTTTCTAAATTATAACTCTTCCCTACTAAATAATCTTTTTTAATTACTACTTGTTGATTATTTATCTCTTGTGGACTATCTTCTCTCAAGTCTTTTAAAATCTGTTCAATTTGCTCTTTACCTTCTTTACCTGGCTTCCTTAAGGATTCTAAATCTTCCCTGTAATAACCATATTTTTCATATAATCTTGACATCTCTTGATAAATAGAACTACCTTGCTGCTGATAATAAAGAGCCATCTCTGCAATCAACATAGTTACTACTACTGCATCTTTATCCCTAGCATGAGTTCCGTATAAGTAACCATAACTTTCTTCAAATCCAAAGATAAATTCTTTGTCATACTTTCCGTCTTCAAACTCTTTAATCTTTTCACCAATATATTTAAAACCGGTTAACGTATTTAAAACTTCTAAATTGTAATCTTTAGCAATCGGATTAATCATCTCTGTAGTTACAATCGTTTTAATGATTACTCCATTATCAGGAATCTGCTCTGATGAGTTGAGTATATAATCTGTCAACAGGACTCCGACTTGATTTCCATTTAAAAAAGACCACTCATCTTGATCATCCTTGACTGCTATTCCCACCCGATCAGCATCGGGATCATGAGCCATAATCAGATCAGCATCTTTCTGCTTAGCCAACTCAATTGCCAACTCAAAGACTGCCGGTTCCTCTGGATTAGGATAATCTACAGTGGAAAACTCAGGATCTGGTTCTTCCTGTTCAGGAACAACATGTAAATTTTCAAAACCAAGCTCCTCGAAAATTCTCTGTACCGGAATATTTCCTGTCCCATGTAGTGGCGTAAAGACGATATCAAAATCAGAACCTGCTTCTGTAATCAACTCTGGTTTTAAGGCTAAATCCTTTAAGGTCTGAATATAATCATCATCTAGTTCAGAAGGAATAATTTCAAATAATCCTTCTTCTTCAGCCTCTTCTTTTGAAACTCTTTTAACCTGCTCAAATCTTTCTATTGCATTAACCTCACTAATAATTCCTGTATCATGAGGCGATACAACCTGAGCTCCATCTTCCCAATAGACCTTATACCCATTATACTCAGGGGGATTATGGCTAGCTGTAACCATAATTCCAGCTGTTGCTTCTAACTGCCTAACTGCAAAAGAAAGTTGCGGTGTAGGACGTAGATCATCAAATAAATAAGCTTTAATCCCATTAGCAGCCAATACAAGAGCAGCTTCTACAGCAAACTCTCGTGACATATGTCTTGGGTCATGTGAGATAACAACCCCTTTAGACTTATCTCCTTCTTTTTTAATATAGTTGGCCAATCCTTGTGTTGCCTTTCTAATAGTGTAAATATTAACTCGATTAGTACCTGCTCCAATAATCCCCCTCATGCCACCAGTTCCAAAATCTAAATCTGTATAAAACCGCTCTTCTATCTCCTCTTCATCACCACTTATTGCTTGCAACTCTTCTTTTGTTTGTTGATCAAAATAATCACCCTCTAACCACTGCGTATATTTTGTTTTATAATCCATAAAGACCTCCTTCACTTTTTAAGTACTCTATCATGATCTATTCGAGACCAGCTCAATAATTCCTGGTAAATTATAACATTATTTAATAATAAATAATGAGGGAAGCCTTTAATCAAAAATTAAATGCTTAATCCCATTTCTTCTCTATTTCAACATCCTGAAAATAATATTTAATTATCTCTTCTGCTGAACTACCTTCTTGAGCCATATGATAAGCTCCCCATTGGCTCATTCCTACACCATGACCCCATCCACTTCCAATAAACACAAACACATCATCTTCCTGATTTATTTCTTTAACTACTGTAGATTTTAAATTATCTGGACCAACAAGTGTTCTAAACTCAGCTCCCCTCAACCGCTTTGTACCTTGATCATGAACTATATCAATTTCAACAATCCGACCTGTATCATCTTTCTCGAGAATATTTATTTCAGAAACTTGAGTTACCTCTTCTCCAGTTTCCTCTAAAGCTTGTAAGACCTCTTCTTGACTGATCATAACTTGCCAGTTTTGAATATCCTCAGGTGCTTGATGATCAGGCGATTCTACACTGACTACATAAGGTGGTTCAGCATCATCATAAGCTAATCCTACTTGAGCACTGGTCGTCTGCCCTGCTGCACTGGAGTGAAACCAAGCTTTAATATACTCTCCATTATGAGTAGCTACCAATCCTCTTGTCTGCTCGACCGCTTCACTAATTTCTGGAGTTATTTGATCTGGATCATAAGCTTGAGCTTTTTCATGTTCTGCACTAATTCTATTCTCTCCCTCTTCATCCATGAATCTTAATGTAAAGGTTCTAGCCTTAATAGCCTGAGCTGCATAAGCATTAAGTGGCCAATCTGGTTTCATCTCAGCCCCTACAACTCCAGCAACATATTCTTCAATATTCAACTGTTCAGTCGTTCCATCTTCAAACTCAACAGTGATTAATGGTGCATCTCCTTCACCAGCATCCTGAATCTTATCGTCACCAGCCGGATCACAACCTATCAACGATACTATCAATCCTAAAAAAATTAGACTTATACAAATTTTTTTGATTTTCACTGCAACTCCTCCTTTTATCACTAGTATTACTTCTAGATTCATCTTTTATTCACAAATTTAAGACTATAAAAGGATAAAGTTGAATCTAAAGAAAAAAAGCCTTCTCAGAGAGAAGGCTTTTTTATCAGTTAAAAAATCCTAATATAAAATTTTTAACCCATCTAAAAAGCAAAGTTAAAATCCCTGCTCGTTCTACCGCTTCAACTGTTACTAATTCAACTCTACCTAACTCTTGTTCTTCTTGGACAAATACTAATTTTCCTACCTTTTCTCCTTCTTCTACTGGAGCTTCTAACTCTCGTTCAATCCTTACTTCTTGTACAATTTCATCCTTAGTTCCCCGCTCAATAAATGCCAAAAAATCAGTAGCTGTAATCACTGGAACTTCTAACTCTTCCCCTTTTTTTACCTCTAATTGCTCTACCTCCACTTCAGAATTGATTAACTTAGTCTCATGAAATGCTCTAAAAGCATAATCTAATAATCGAGCAGTCTCATCTACTCGACCTCGATCACTATCTGCTCCTAATATAACTGAAATAAAACGAGTTTCATCCCGTTCAGCAGTACCTACTAAACAGTATCCTGCTTTTGTTGTCCAACCAGTCTTTAATCCATCAGCCCCAGTAAAGTGACCAATAAAATCATTCGTAGTATAAATTGGATACTCGCCATCTCTGATTCTATCAGTTCTTCTTCTAGAGTATTCCATTACCAGATCATATTTTACCAATTCTCTGGACATAACTGCAATATCTTCAGCAGTCGAATAACTATCTTGCCCATCTCTAACTGGAAGACCAGTTGCATTGCCAAAATAAGTATTCTCTAAGCCTAAATCCTCTGCTTTTCGGTTCATCTGCCGTACAAAGTTATCCTTAGAACCAGCCACATGTTCAGCTAAAGCAACAGTAGCATCATTGGCTGAAGGAATAATAACTGCCTTTAATAACTCATCAACTGTCCTCTTCTCTCCTGCTTGTAACCAGATCTGTGATCCTCCCTTTGATTGGGCCAATCTAGTTGCCTCTACTTCTTCTTCTAAAGAGATTTCTCCCGCCTCTATTGCTTCCATCACCAATAATAAAGCCATTGTCTTAGTAATACTGGCTGGAGGTAACTCTAAATCATCATTATAACTATATAGTACTTGTCCAGTTTCAGCTTCTACTAAGATCGCAGACTTAACATCTATATCCGGTTCACTAGCATAAGCAGTTGGAATCAAAGTTAAAAATAGAATAATTAATAAACTACTAACTCCCCTTTTAAAACTCAACATAATCCTTCCTCCTTCAGTTATAGTTCCTTTTTTGCCTGTCGCCATAATTTTTCTAATTCTTTCCCAGTTAATTGCTCTAATTCCTCTTCAGTATCGTCAGCCTGTCGTTCCATATAGTTAAATCTTTTCTTAAATTTATTAACTGCTTGGCGTAAACATAATTCTGTATCGATCTCTAAAAATCTTCCCAAATTAACTGCAGCAAAGATTAAATCACCTAATTCTTCAATTATCTCTTCAGCTTGATTATTTTTAAGGGCATCCTTTAATTCTAATAATTCCTCGTCAACCTTGGCTACTACTTCTTTTACTTTCTCCCAATCAAAACCAACCTTAGCTGCTTGCTTTTGAACCTTTTGGGCCAACATTAATGCCGGTAGTTGATTAGGAACTTGCTCCAATAAAGACGTTTTCTCTTTACCTTCAGCCTCTTGCTTTTTAATCTCTTCCCAATTGCTGATCACTTCACTTTCATCCTCTACTTCAACCTTTCCAAAAACATGAGGATGGCGTCTGATTAACTTTTCAACAATCTCTGTAATAACATGATAGATCGTAAATGTCCCTTCTTCCTTGCCAATCTGAGCATGAAAGACAACCTGTAACAATAAATCCCCTAACTCCTCTGCTAAACCAAAATAATCTTCATCTTCAATCCTTTCAATTACTTCATAGCTCTCCTCAATTAAATGCTTTTTTAAAGTCTGATGATCCTGTTTTTGATCCCAAGGGCAGCCATCTTCCCCTCTTAAAGTTTCCATGATCCCTAATAGCTGATTGAACTGAGTTGGATTACTCTGAGCAACTGGTAGATATAAGCTGGTTAAATGATCAATCCAATCTAATCTATCAAGCTGATAAAGGGGAATCTCTTCAACTTTCTCTGCTGCTAATCCTACCCGATGTAATAGCTTGACCTTAAATTGATCAGGATAAACTTCCATCAATTTTAACTTTATTTCAGAAGCAATACTGCGATTATAAACCTGGCAGATAATTGTATCAACGCTCGGGTCTAAATCTCTAGTAGTAAAAGCAAGTCCATCTAAAACCTTTAAGCCACTAATTGGATCAAGACCCAAAGCAGCAAAACTCAGCTCTAAAAAGCTTGGCCCGGCTATTATTTGATACTCTTGCTCAGTCAAATTATTAATAATCTTTTGTACTGACTCTTCAGCAACTAATGGATGACCAGGTACAGCATAAACAACCTGCTTGTCCTCTCGGGTCAACTCAATAATCTTAATTGCTATCTGCTTATAAACACCTTTAAAGTTATCCTGCTGCTGATAAAGATGATCAAATGTATTAAATTCAATCCCTTCTTGTTTCAAATCCTGAGCAGCAGGGTGTTTTTCTGTTCTCAAATAAATCAATTCTGCCTCTTGTAAGTTTTGATAAGCTTCTAACGTCAATAATTTTAAATCACCAGCTCCTAAACCAATTATTTTTACCATTATTATCCCCTCACTAATCCAAACTTATCTAAAAAATTGATTAATTTAACTCCTACCTTAGGTAATACCTCTAAATCCTCTCTAGTAATTGCTGCAGTTAATAATAATACTAAACCATAACTTAACATTCCCACCAAAATACTAAATAATGTACTTAATATTTTATATTGACTAATTTGTAACAATCCTTCATAGACTACAAAAACTAAAATGGACATAACTCCTCCACTAATTAGTGGTTTGAAAATCAATGTCTGATAATCAAAATCCGGTTTAGCTATCTTAAAGACACCCCAAATATTCAAGCCAGCTGCCAAACTAAAGCCAGCTGCCGTTCCAATTGCCGCCCCTCTAATTCCTAAGTCAGGCATTGCTATCAAAGTATAATTTAAAACTACATTTAATAAAGCTCCTAAAAATAAATTTCGGGCTGGTAACTTCGGTCGATCAAAACCCTGTAAAATACTGGATGTAACCTGCTGTAGCCCAATAGCAACAACTCCCACTGATAAATAACGGAGCGGAATTGCTGCTCCAACATTAGCAAAGATCATCTCAGTTAAAGGTTCTGCTAAAATAAATAGTCCTAAAGAAGCAGGAATTGCTACATACAACGTTAATTTAAAAGCTTTAGCAATCCTTCGTTTGGCAAGCTTGTCCGCATCAAGAGCATAAGCCTCTGAAATAGCTGGAACTAAACTGACTGCCAATGAAGCAGCAATTACAGTAGGAAATCTAACTAAGGTCATAGCCATTCCATTAAACTGACCATATAAGCCAGTTGCTGCTTGTAAAGAATAACCGGCTACTTCTAATCTTCTAGTAATCATTGAAGCATCGATCAATCTCATCAACGGTAAGATCAGACCTCCTAGAGTAACAGGTATTGCCAATGAAAAGATCTGATTTAAGACCTCTTTAACAGCTGGCTTCTCAACCAATTTAGATTCTGATTTGAAATCCCGATCAGCCTGAAAACGATAATAAATAACCAGTAAGATACCTAAACCCGCAATCGCCCCAAAAAATGCCCCTGCTGCTGCTCCTGCTGCCCCAAATTCAACTCCATAAGGTATCAACAGGTAAGCTAAAATGATCATAATAACTATCCTAAATAACTGTTCAATCATCTGAGAAACTGCTGTCGGTTTCATCTGTTGCCAACCTTGAAAATAACCACGATATGTAGCCATAATTGAAACCAAAAATATTGCTGGAGCAATTGCTAAGATTGAGTAATAAACATTAACATCATCTAATAAATAGCGAGCCATCGGTCTAGCTAAGACTCCAACCATAATTGCTGCTAATAGTCCAATTACAAAACTGACTTTCAAAGCTACCTGAAAGATAAAATCTGCTACCTCTTCCTTTCCTTCAGCCCTTTTTTCTGCTACTAACTTAGAAATAGCTACAGGAATTCCCACAATCGAAATGGTCAAAATCATAGTATAAATTGGATAAGCCTTTTCATAAATTCCAAGTCCTTCTGCCCCAATTAACCTTGATAAAACCGCTTTATAAATAAATCCTAAAAATTTACTGATAAATGAAGCTCCTGCTAAGATAGCTGTTCCCTTCAATAAAGTATTCTTTCTGTCACTCACTACCATCTTCCTTCCCCAAACTAATACCTTTAATTCATATACGTCAACTTAATTGATATATAGTGGCAAAATGCCACTATATATCAGTGTACAGTTTACAGTTGATATGGTTTCTATGGTTTTCACGAAAGGTCTTGACAAAGACCTG
>NZ_JALKBX010000026.1 GCF_023227745.1 Natroniella acetigena
GTACACTAAGACGGGAGTGCAGAGAAACTTAGTTATCTGCGAAGTACTGTAGTGATAGGCTTAAATTTAGCTGAGAGCACTATACATGGTTAAAGGAGTGGGAAGGATTAGGTCTGTAAAGAAATTAATTGTTTTAATAGTAGTTTCTGTCGTACTTATTGGTAATGGACAAGCATTAGCTCAAACAGAGTCATCTAAATTTATTGTAATTCATCTAGATGGTATTTCTAGGGAAGATTTTTTAATTGAAATGGAAGCAGGGAATCTACCCAATTTAGAAAGAACTTTCAAAAATGAAGGATTGATTGAACATGCTATTACATATTTTCCAGGGATGACCCAGATAGTAATCCCTAGAATTAGGGAAGCTAGATCGAGTAGTCAAGGTCGTCCGGTTGATTGGGGTGGCTATAAAAGAGATGAAGAGAAGACAAGAAGTAAACGCCAAGTCTTTTTTGATATGGGAAGTAGTATGTCCAGACGAGGTAGGAGTAATTTAATTTATGGTGTACCATTACTTGATCAATTAGCCGGGCCAGCACTGGTCAATCTAGCTGATCTGGTTGATGATTATGATACATTGGAGTTTTATTGGTTCAGTACTGATACATATGGTCATACTTTTGGTCAAGAAGCACTGTATGGGAAATTACGTAAGTTTGATAAATACTTTGGCAAGTTAGCTGATCGCTTAGATGAAGATGTCAATATTGTAATTTACTCTGATCATGGAATGACATTTGGAGAAGGGGTCAATCCTAAAGATGATGTAAAAGAGATTGTCGGTGATGATTTAATTAAGTATTCCTATCCTAATCTCTACTTATCTGCAACAGAAAACAAAGATAACTTAGCACAAAGATTGATAGCTGAAACTGAAATTAATTATACATTCTTACGGGCCAACGATCAGCAGATAATTGGTTATCATAATCAAGGGCAGGTCAGTTTTAAGAAACGAGAT
The DNA here is from genome assembly GCF_023227745.1 of Natroniella acetigena. Lineage (GTDB taxonomy): Bacteria > Bacillota > Halanaerobiia > Halobacteroidales > Halobacteroidaceae > Natroniella > Natroniella acetigena. The sequence continues at coordinate 965 of NZ_JALKBX010000026.1, forward strand.
GGTGCTATTAAGTATGATTATCAAGGTCAAGATCCGTTCGGTTATTATAAGCAGGGTTATACTGGTCAGTATCTAACGACTGATCAATGGTTAGAGTTGACTTATGATCTGGAGTATCCTTTAACACCGGTCAATATTTATACTTTTTTAAAGAATCCTAAAGTAGGAGAAATACTGACAGTTGTTGATGATGAAAAGTTTATTGCTGAAGGTTATGTCCGTAAGGGTAACCACAGTGGAATGACAGCAACTGATTTGACTGTACCATTATTTTTGAAAGGGCCAAATCTAGAACATCTTTATGAACGGGATTATATTTGGCTGCCGAAGTTGTTTGCAGAGATTGAAGATGTTAACTTTGATAATCCAGAGCCAGAACGTGAGAAAAATTATTTAAGTTACTGGCATAGTTTTGAAGGAGAAGGAAGCCAAGGGACAAAGATTTCCTTATCTCCAGCTTATCGATGGCGGTTAGGAGCTAGAATAACTGAGCAAGATCAGCATCAAGCTTGGGCTAAATATGATCTCTTTAGTTCTTATTTATCTCGCTTGTGGGTTGGTGGAGGAGTAGATGTTGTTGATTCAGAAGCCGATCCTACGGGCAAATTAAGATATGATTTGAGATATAAAAATTTGCTTACTAGCTATGTTAATTCTAGCCGGGAGGATGCTAGATTTAAATTAGGTTATCAGCTTAATTCTGATTTAACATTGCAGGTGGTTGATTTTGAGACGATTGGAACTAGAATCGAATGGTGATCAAAAAGCATTGAATAAATAATGTTGAATAAAGGAACAACAAAGTAATATTAATCTGGACGAATAAATAAGACAGATCTGAGATCTGTCTTATTTATCTAGAACAGCCAAGAAAACTCCATCTAAGCTACTGTATTAGGGAGGAAACTTAAAAACCAAACATCTTGTAAACTAACCTAGTAATATAGATTGAACTTTAATCTGTATAAAGCAGTTGGTTTCTCCACGAAGAGTGAAATGGTTTTTCCACTCGTAGGAGAAGCTCCATCTAAATCTTGTTTCTGATTTAGGTGGAGAGGTTCACTTGGGCAATCTTAATCAAAAGTGAAAATTATACCTTGACAATTTTTATAGAGAAAGGTATAATTGTATACAGGCAGAACTGACTAGTCAGTTCTGAATTAAAATTATCAATCAGGAGGAATTTTATGAGAAAAATATTAAATTGGCCATGGTGGATTATTGGAATTATAACTATTTTAACAATATTCTTTGCTTTACAATTACCGAATATTAGAATCAATAATGCTGTAGAAATATTTCTGCCAGATGATCACCCATCTAAATTAGCAAATGATAAAACCGAAGAAATATATGGGAGTTCTGAAGTTATAGCTGTAGCTGTAAAAACTAATAAAGATAATATTTTGACTAAAGAAAATCTTGAAATATTAAAAGTTATAACTGATGATTTAGAAAATATTAAAAATGTGGAAGAGATAACATCTATTATTAATGCAGATTATATTGAAGGGACTGCTGAGGGGATGGAGGTAGATGATTTAGTTACGGAGTTACCTCAAAGTCAAGATGATATATTAAAAATTAAGGAAAGACTTATCTCTTGGGAAATATATGATGGTAATCTTTATTCTGAAGATTTAAAAAGTACGCAAATCAGTGTTAAGTTAAGAAAAGATCTTGAAATAGAAGAAACAGAAGAGGTCTATTTTAGTCTTAAAGATAAATTAGCAACTTATGAAGATAATAATTTGGAGTTTTTTATCGCAGGAAGTCCAGCAGTTAATGTTTTGATGGGTAATAATATGAAATCTGATTTAGCTAGTCTAGTTCCTTTTGTAATTTTAGTAGTTTTAATTTCTCTATATCTTTCTTTTAAAAATCTAGGTGGTGTGGTACTTCCAATTTTAACGGTATTAATTAGTACTATTTGGGCTTTAGGAATTATGGCTTTATTAAATATAAAGCTGACTATGGTTTCAACGGTAATTCCTGTCTTATTAGTAGCTGTAGGAAGTGCTTATGGAATTCATATTATTAGTCATTACTATGATGATTTAAGAAAAGAAAAAGCTGCAGATTTAACTGAGCAAAAGCATCGCCAAATAGTATTAAAGACCATTAGTGATGTAGGCAGACCTGTTGCTTTAGCAGCATTGACTACTATAGCAGGATTTTCTTCTTTAGCTGCTAGTAGTATTATTCCAATTAGAGAGTTTGGTATCTTTACTGCTGTTGGAGTTGCTACTGCTTTACTTGTTGCTATTACCTTAATACCTTCTATTTTACTTGTTAGGTATAAAAGTGTAAAGTCAAAAACTGATAAAAGTAATGGAAATGAAAACTCTACTATAAATAAGGTAATACTTGCTCTGTATCATTATTTTTCTGAAAATAAAGTTAGAATTTTAGTTTTATCATTAGTTATTATAATAGTTTCCACGTATGGGATGTCAAAAATTGTTATTGATAATATAATGGTTGAAATGTTTAAAGAAAATACTGAAATTAGGCAAGCTGATGACTTTATAAATCAAAAATTTAGTGGAACTAATATTTTAAATATTTTAGTTAATGGGGAGGAGAGAGGAAGTTTAACTGATCCTGAAATTTTAAAATCAATGGAAGGTTTAAGTAATCACTTAACTGCTAGATATGATGAAGTCAAGAAAGTCACATCATTTTCTGATTTTATTAAACGAATGAACAAGGTGATGAATTACCCTGAAGAAGAAGTAGAAACTATAGATGAAGGTATTAATGATTTTGGAGAAGAAAACACATCTAGCTTCGGCGAAGAGACAACAAGTAGCTTTGGAGAAGAAAATACATCTAGTTTTGGTGAAGAGACAACAAGTAGCTTTGGGGAAGAAGATACATCTAGCTTTGGCGAAGAGACAACAAGTAGCTTTGGTGAGAGTGATGATACTTTAGAAAGTGAGCCAAGTCAAGCTTTAGATAGAAGGGGCCCTTCAAGAAATAAGATTTCCGAAAAAGATATGATAGTTCTATTAAATCAAGCTATAATAAATGCTGATAAATTAAATTTAACTGGAGAAGAAATAGTAAGGTCTATTAATCGAGAGTTAAACTATAAAGGTGAAGCATATAATGAAATTCCATATGACCCAAGCAAATATTCAGCGCAAAATAGAAGTGAATTGAAAAATTTAATATCTCAATACTTATTAATGTACTCTGGTGGTTTAGATGATTTAATTAATGATCAATTAGAACCATCTAAAGCAAAGATGATGCTTCAAATGTCAACTGGTAGTAATATTGTAGTTAAAGAAGTTGTAGAAGAAATTGAAAGTTATGTTGATAATAATTTCCCTGAAGGGTATGATATTGAAATATCTGGTTCTACTGATATGGCTTTAGCTGTTAATGAATTAATTGTTTCAAGTCAGATGAGAAGTATTATTATTTCTTTAATTGTAGTCTTTTTAATTGTAGCAATTAATTATAAATCAGTCATTGCAGGAATATATGGAATTATCCCATTAGCTTTTTCACTTTTAATTAATTTTGGAATAATGGGTTATTCAGGTATCAGATTAGAAATAGGAACATCAATGGTAGCTTCAATTGCTATAGGTATTGGGGTTGACTATACTGTTCACTTTTTAGCTAAATATAGCCAAGAAAGAGAGAAGAGTGATGATTTAGAGTTAGTTTGTCGTAATACCTTATTAAGTTCTGGTAAAGCTATTATTTTTAATGCTTTATCTGTAGCAGCTGGGTTTGCAGTATTATTATTCTCTAACTTTAATCCGCTGGTAGATTTAGGGTTGTTGGTGGCTATTACAATGCTGACATCTTCTTTAGCAGCAATGACAATTTTACCAGCTTTATTAAATATTTTTAAGCCTAAGTTTATTAGTAGGCAGAAATCAGGAATAAGGAGTCAAGAACCGGTAAAGGCGTAGGTTAAAGTCAAGAGTTTTCGTAAGTTTATTAGTAAATGGGAATCAGGAATAAGGAATCAGTGAAAGCGTAAGACTGATTTCTGACTCTTGACTCCTAATTTTAAAAAGGGGGAATAAAAATGAGAAAAAGAGTGTTAAGTTTAGTTTTAGTTTTAATGTTAATTTTAAGTGCTAGTGCTTTTGCTAATACTGGAAAAGAGATAATGGAGAGTGTTAGAAATAGGGATGATGGAGATACTATGCATGCTTTGATGGGGATGGATTTAATAGATGAAGATGGAGAGGTTAGACCTAGAGAAATTCAAGTGTGGGGTATGACTTATGATCAAGAAGAAGATTTATCAAAGATGGTTATGCAATTTAGAAGTCCTGCTTCTGTAAGAGGAACACGATTTTTGCAGGTTGAAAATAAAGATAGAGATGATGATCAATGGATATATCTTCCAGGGTTAGGTCGGGTTAGAAGAATTGCATCTTCAGATGGTGATAGTTCGTTTATGGGTTCAGATTTTACCTATGATGATATGGGAACTAGAGATGTTGAAGAGGATAATCATAAGTTATTAAGAGAAGAAAGATTAGGTAAATATGAATGTTATGTAGTTGAATCTATCCCTAAGGATTTAGATGATTCCCAGTATGCTAAGAGGGTTTCTTGGGTGACTAAAGAACATAAGATTCCTGTAAAAGTAGAGATGTATAGTAAAAGAACTGGAGAAATTGAAAAGTTGTTGACAGTAGAACAAAATATTGAAAAGGTTGATGGGATTTGGACAGTATTCAGTACTTTAATGGAAGATAAAGAGACTGGTCACTCTACTAGATTATATATTAAGAGGGGAAATCAAGGACAGCCGTTTGTTGAATATAATGTTAATATTAATCCAAATAGATTTACGCAAAGGTTTTTAGAGCGAGGAAGATAAATTAAAGGGGGTAAATAATGAAGAAGATACTAGCGATTACAATGGGATTAGTATTGATTTGTAGTTTAGAAGTATTAGGATTTGGTGGTGGATTTGGTGATGATTTTGGTTCTAGTACTTCAGAGCTTGAGGTTGAAGGTAGTTTAGAGTTTGATACTAGAATTATCTTAGATGATTCTAGTGATTATCCTCTTAATTCATTTCCTACTTTAGATTTAGATTTAAGTTATGAAAAAGCTAATTCTGACTTTCAAGCTGCATTGAATTTTGATAGTGAGGGTAATGCTAATATTGAAGAAGGGTTTATAAGGCTTTTTTATGATGATTTTGATATATCAGCAGGTAGACAGAAAATTGTCTGGGGTAAAGGTGATAAACTTCATGTTGTAGATAATTTTAATGCACAAGATTTGACTGATTTTATTAACCCTGATTATTTAGATAGAAAGATTGGTCAAGAGATGGTGCGATTAAATTATTATCTAGGAAGTGGAAATTTAGAGCTGGTTTATAGTCCACAATTTAGTCCTAATAAATTAGCTACTCAAGGAGAGTGGAGTAGTCCTCAGCTAGCAGAACTAAGAACGAATTTTATTGAGCAATTTGGAGAAGTAGCTGCTTTAAGATTACAAGAAGAGTTAAAAGGAGCGTCAAGAGGATTAAAATATGGGCAGGCAGGATTGAGATATACAAACTCTAAATCTGGCTATGATTATGGTTTTTCCTTTTATCAAGGTAGGTTGAAAAATCCTAGTATGAATAGAGAGGCAATAAATAGTTTAAATAATGATGACTGTGATGATTATGATAAGGATGACTATGACGAATTTTTAGCTGATTTAAACTTAGATTATGACCGAGTGAGTGTCTTTGGGGCTGAGTTTAGTTCTGTAATTGCAGGCATTAATGCTCGGGGAGAATTAGCTTATTATTTGACTGAAGATACTGACGGTGATAATCCTAGTATTCATAATAATAGGGTAGCTTGGTTAATTGGTGGAGATAAAGATTTAGATTGGAGTAATTTGAATTTGAACGTGCAGCTGAAAAGTGAGTTGATCTTAAATGATGATGAAATTAAAGATAATCCATTTCATATAGATTATAATGAAGATGGTGATTATTTTACTAATATGTTGGTGTTTAAGCTTTCAGATAGTTTTAAAAATGAAAGAGTTTTACCAGAGATGTCTCTTGTTTATAATATAGAGGCTCAAGATTATATGTTAGATAATGAGATAGAGTTTTTACTCAAAGACGATACGAGCTTTATAGTAAATTATAAGATCTTTTCAGGTGATGAGCATACTACATTTGGCCAGTTCTCGGATAATGATTATTTAGCTGCCAGGTTAAAGTATAGTTTTTAAGGAAAAGTTGATCTTTAAAGGTAGTTAATCAATAAGGAGTGAATAGAATGCATCCTAAGGAAGAAAGAATAATAGCTGCAGCAATTGAGAAGTTCTCTAAAAAAGGGGCCAACAGCACGACAATCCAAGAGGTTGCCACGGCTGCTGGAGTAGGCAAGGGGACTATTTATCGCTATTTTGAGAATAAGGAAGGATTGATCTCTTCTTTGATTGAGTTTGGTATTGATAAGGTTAGTAAAGCGATTAAAGAAGGGTTGATTGGCTTAGATGATCCAGTCGAGAAGTTAGAAGCGATAATAATTGCCAAGCTAGAGTTTTATAATCAACATTATGATTTTGGAAGATTTTTGATGCGAGAAATCTGGGGTCATAAGGATAAGTTTGAGGATCATATTCAGTTGATCAGGGATAATCATACTGTGGTATTGGAAGAGACTATTGAAGAGGGGATTGTAGCTGGTAAATTCAAGGAAGTTAATGTGGAGACAGCAGCAGTCAGTCTGATGGGAATGATCAATATCAATGCCTTGCATTGGATGATGTTCAATCAGGAGTTTCCGATAGAAGAGTTAAAAAATGATATTATTGAGCTTTTTTTTGACGGGGTATTGGAGAAGAGTTAAGCATCTGCGTTTTAAGCAGGTGCTTTTTTTTGTGCATTGAATATTTAATAATGAATATTGAATAATAGAGTTCAAATCCATAAATCTTAGGTAACGATAATAGTTGGAGATAAAGACAAAAATATCTTTTGTTGAAAGTTGTTAGTTGAATAAAGGAATCGGGGTCTGGCTCTAGAATATATTAGTTGAAGGAGTTTAGTACGAAAAACTATTTTTGTTTTAATTTTGAGGGGTGGTGTAATTTTGAGTAATTTATTTAAAAATAAACTATGGTTAATAATAGCAGTTATTTTAGGCAGTATTTTTATTTTCAATTTTTATACTTTAGCAAATGAAAATGGATATGATGATGTATATCAGCTAGTAACTGAAGAGATACCTGAAATTTTGAGTGAAGAAGGGATCTCATTTGATGATGGAACGGATGATGTTGAAGTGTTTGATTTAGACAAGCGTGATGGTCAACTGTATGATTGGCAGACTGATGATGACCAAGTTATGGTAATTAGGTTTGAAATAGATGCCTCAAAGATTGATGAGGAAGATGAAATAACAGACGAAAATGTTAACGCTGAGGAAGACAATATAGAAGACTGGCTGAATGATGATAAATTTACATTTAGTGGAGGAGCAATTCCAGGAGATATTAATTTAAGAGATGCTTCGTTGGATGAAGATGAAGATGTTTTAACTATTTATGTAGGAGTTGAGGTAACAGGTAATATTTTTACTAGGGAAGGAATTGAGGTAAGGTTTGAGGAAGAGACATTATTTAGATTTATCGTAACTGATCTTTATTCTAATCCAGTAATTAGCTCTAATTTAATTATACCAGATGAAGATGATGAAGATATATCAATGACTGTGGAACATGGAGAAGTTTATTATTTACCTGATCCTGGCGAAAGAACTTGGGATATGATTACAGAATTTAGATCAGCTGGAGGAATTGCAACGGGATTAATAGCGAGAAATATGGACCCACTTAGTTCTAGTGATGATCCAACAATTGAAAATAACGGGTATTTCAGTACACCTGCAACGACTGAAACAGTATCTATTGATGTAGGAGTAACCCAAGATTATGATAGTTTTAATGATATGTTAGAGGCATTTAAAGAATTTGACGAAGATGATTTTATGGGACATTTTGATGTTGAGGATTATGAAGATGAATTTGATCCTCAAAGTAGTGAGTTTGAAGCTATGGTAGAGCAGGGTATGGATGTAGTTTTTGTAGCTATGTTGGCTGATGGTTATGCGACAGCATCTGATGAATATGCTAATGCAAGATATTATTTTGTATTTGATGATGCTTCCCCAACTATTAATCTTTTACAGGATAGATATGAAAGTCGTAATCCTGAAATAAGAGTTGAAATAGATGATGAAGATGGTTCTGGAATTGCTAGTGAGAGTCCAATGGATTATTATGAGAATACTAATATACGATATATTAGACGGGATCAATTAGGAACGGATGATAGAGACAGGTTAGATGATGCAGTAGGGCATATTGAAGAGGAGCAATTTGATATATATGATGATATTTTTAGTCGAGATGAAGCGAGATATATGCAGGTGATAGATCTTGAGGATAGGATTGAAGGCAGTGAAAGAAATAATCCTCAGGAAGCAGTATTTACACCTTGGGGGGAAGACTTAGAAGAGGGTAATTACTTTGTATTTGTAGAAGTGGAGGATATGGCTGGAAATCCTGGTCGTAAAGTTTTTGAAATTGAGATAGATCAATCAGAGCCGCGAATTCATACCCCACGGTTGAATGATGAAGTAATAGGCGAGGGGACTATTGTAGGTGCTGATGAGCTAAATCTATACTTTGAAGTTTCTGGAGTTAAAGATGTAATCTATGGAATTAGATATACAGGTGAAGATGGCGATAAAGATAATGATTGGCTTATTTTTGGTGAGTTTGATTTGGATTATAGCAGAAATGAGATAGAAAACGATTTTTTAGCAGACGATAATAGTAATTTTCCATGGATGGATGGAGATGAAGCTAAGGCAGGAGATTATGAAATCTTTATCTTGGCTGATGAAGAGCGGATAAAATATATTGAAGGTATTGATGATGATGATATGAAATCAGTTGAAGAAGAATTAGAAGCTGGAGAAATTTATGAGATAGATGGTGATCTAGGTGGTGAAGCTATTATAGAAGTGGATGATCAAAAAATAGATATAGGTTCTGGACGAGCTGAAGAAAAGAGAGCTTGGGAGGAGTGGATAGATCAGAATATTGAAGTTGATGCAACTATACCAGAGTATCAAACTGGTAGTATCAAATATGTACCACTTGATCAGTTTGGTAGAGAGGGAGCTGACTACCGTGAGTTAGAAACAGGTGATGGCACTAGAATGAATACAGCCGGGGATGAACCTGACGATATAGATGATCTCTATCAAGTCAGAACTCCAGACCCTATATTCAGGTTGCAAGTCAGAAATAGTTCCAATATAGATACCAGTGATGTCAATATTTACTTCCTGCAGCGGATTTCCCGTTCAGATGATGATGATGAGGTTGGAGTTAGAGTCAGGGCTGGGATAATTGATCATACAGTCGATGATGACAATATACATACTATCTACTTCAGCCCTAGTTTATCACTTGGAGAAGGACGAGCAGGTGCCTATGATATTCAACTATCGATTAGAGATGAGTTCGGTAATCAGTTAGGCGGGATCGAAGAGCTTGATCGGATAAGTGAAGCTGATGAATTTGATACTGAGGAGGGTATGGATGAGATAAATGGTAGGATTTCTAACCTCTTTAGGATAGATACAGTTGAAGCAGATATAGACTTCAGTATCAGAAGTGGTCAGTCGCTGAATACTAATGAATCTTCTGCTATGGAGATTAACCTGGATCCTGATAGTAACTTTGAACCTGGAGATTCGCTGCGGATTTATATCAATGATGCTTTGATTGTTGGCCCGCAAGAGGGGGAAGAAGAAGTCAAGGTCTGGGATAGAGAAGGTGAGCTTTATAGGGCAGTAGAGAATAGTGATTATTATGAAGAAGGGGCGTACTATACTGATGATAGCTTTGATCCTGATGGCTTTGATATAATGACCTTTAATGATATGCATAGAATCATCTTGTTCTCAAGGAGACCTTTTGCTACTGGTCGGAATGAAATTAGAGTAGCGGTTAGAACGGAAGAGGGAGAGATTGCTGAAAGAAGCATAAGCTTTGTGGCTGAAAACTATCGGGAAGGCTTTGGATTTGGAAGATTATTGATCCAAGATAATGATTAAATCAGGGGAGGGGGGATACAGATGACTACGAAATGGTATAAAGTAATAATTTCAGTATTGGTGATAATTTTTCTTTCGGGTTGTTTGGTGTTTGATAATACTAATTTGCACATGGATGAAGGTGATATAATTGTTGCTAAAGGGGATGGGGTACGAATAGCAAGCCAATTTTTTGCCCTCAATACATATGATAGTGAGTTTGAACATAATTTTGATGATTTAATTAACCTTCTAGATCCAGAGCAAGATGGCGAAATATTAATGATCGATCCAATCAATGGCTCCAGATATAGTAAAGATTATCTGACCTTAGAGGACGAGCTTGAAAATCATATTTTTACAGATGAGGATATTTTGAAATATGGCGATAGTTATAAACTTGAATTTGAATTCGGTGATTTCAGATTCCAGGAGGATAATATTAGAAATACTGTAATCCCCTTTAGAGTTGAGTTTAAGGTAAAAGAAACTATTGAGGATGTTTATGACGGCTCTTCAACCCCTGAGTTATTAACAGATAATGGAACTATATTCTTTGAATTAAGGCGCCATTCCTCAAGATGGTGGATTAATCAAATAACTATAAACTTTAGGGAGCTTGGTGCTGTTAGCATTGATGAAGATATTGATTATTATATTGAAAAATATGATCTTGATATGGAATATCCCGATGATTTTAGATGATAATTAATAAAGGTGGTTTAAGATGGAGCTTAATATGAAAAAGCTTTCTATATCTTTAGCTATGGTTTATTTGGTGTTAGCTTTTAATTTGAACGCAGAAGCAATTGAAATAGAAAATAATAGTAGCTATAGTTTGCGGGGGAGTCTAGGCAGTAATATGAGCAATTTCAATCATTTATTCCGTCTTAATTGTACAATTAAGACGGATGATTTTTCTTTACAGACCAGGGCCAACTTCTTAAAGGAGTTTCAAGCCAGTTATGGCAGGTATCATGAAGAAGATGGTTATCTAATAGTCAACCCAGATACTTGGAGCATAACTCCCAATTGGTATTTTAATCTTGATCAAGAGGACTTAAGAACCTTAAATTATAATTTAAAATTAACTTATGATGATAAAATAGTTGAATATGGTGATATTTCTATTCCCAGTGCTTCTCTTATGCCAGGAGGGTCTATGTCAGGAGGATACTTAGAGTCTGGTAATATTAGAGTTTGGTATGGAGATAGTGAAGGGAATGATAACCCCTTAGTTGGCGATCGAGCTGGGGTTAAATATCAAGAAGGTGATCGGGAAAGTTCATATCAATATCGTCAAAACAATGATTTTGGTGATAGCCATTATTTAAGCTATGCTGATATTCAAAAAATAAATACTGGTGATCTGAATTATTCACTTGGCTTGAGAGGAAACCCTGAAGAGGAAATTTATGGCTCAGCTATTAGGGCTCGTTATGCTGATCGGTTTAGAGATATTAATTACAATATAACAGGATTTTATAGAGATTCTAACTTTGGAAAAGTAAGTGGTGGTTCTAGCTCTGAAAGCAAACAGACTTCATTTAAAATGTACAAGCAATTATCTGATAGATTATTATTAGATTATGGTAATTCTTATAGAAGTACAGGTGTGCGGAGATCACTTAATAATGATATTAGATTAAATTATTATGGTAATACTCTATATCGCTTTGATTTGAGGCAAGGTCTATCATTGCGTCATGATGATAACGAGTGGGAGCGGAATAGAGAAGATTATATATTTGAGATTACTAATGAGCGTTCAAGTGCTGATTATCAAACAGGATTAGAAGTTACAAAAAGTAGCTCGGAAGATAAAAATGACGAATATAATCTATATTTAGCACTCAGTAATTTGGAAGTTGCTTTTCTTAGTCTACGTAGTCGCTACGATTTCAAAATGGATGATGTTGATTTAGAACGCCATGATTTGAATTTCAATGCTAAATATGAACGGGAGTTATTTGAGAAAATAGATTATGATTTAGAATATGATGTTTCTGTTAGTAGTCATGATAGTTCTAGTCAGGAGATAAAGCAAAGGTTTCGATTAGATCGAGCTATCAGTGAAAATCAAAATTTAGTTACTGTATTTAATTCTACCTATTACCTAACGAGGAGTTATTTTAGTAATGATTTGAATTTCACTTATAATTATAGATTTTAAGTTATAGCTTTTTTATAAGCAGCCTTAAGAGGGCTGTTTTTTATGAGTTATAGTCCAAGAAAATTATGGAATAATAACCATGAGGAGGTTAGAATTCATGGTTAGAAATTTTAAGCGATTGGAAGGATATGATTATTCTAGAGCGGGAGCATATTTTGTTACCATTTGTACGAAGGATAAAAGGTGTTTGTTCGGTGATGTGATAGAAGGGAAGGTAAGATTGAATGATGCCGAGAGTATGATTAAAAAAGTTTGGATTGAAATACCAGAGAATTATTTTGGAGTAAAAGTTGATGAATTTGTAATAATGCCAAATCATCTGCATGGTATTATATTATTAGATAATGAAGATGTAGGGGCAGGTCCCTGTGCCTGCCCAGGAGAATCATATGCCCATAATAAACAAGGGTAACCACAGGGGGTTGGCCCTACAAAAAAATTAACGTTATCTGAAATTATGGGATGTTTCAAATCGTTAACGACTAACCAGTATATCAAAGGGGTTCGAAAAAAGAGCTGGTCTCCCTTTAATAAAAAATTATGGCAACGAAATTTTTATGATCGAATAATTCGCAATAGTAAAGAATTAAATCAAATTCGAAGATATATTAAGAATAACCCACTAAAATGGAATTTAGAGCGAGATGGTTCTATTAAATTTACTGATGATTTTTTTAATGATTAAATGTAGTGGTATTTTGCTCTTAAAGAGTCTCCCTAAAACCTTGTGGCTAGAGGAAGAATAATGTATAATTAAATTTAAGGAGTTGATGCAAATGGACAACCAACAAATACTACAACAGATATTATCGGAAATGAAGAATGTAAAAAAAGAAGTGGTTAGTTTAAAAGGAGAAGTAAATAATCTAAAAGAGGGCCAAGTAGAGTTAAGAAAAGAGCTCAATGGAGTCAAAGAGGGCCAAGTAGAGTTAAGAAAAGAGCTCAATGGAGTCAAAGAGGGCCAAGCAGAGTTAAGAAAAGAGCTCAATGGAGTCAAAGAGGGCCAAGTGGAGTTAAGAAAAGAGCTCAATGGAGTCAAAGAGGGCCAAGCAGAGTTAAGAAAAGAGCTCAATGGAGTCAAAGAGGGTCAAGTGGAGTTAAGAAAAGAGCTTAATGGAGTCAAAGAGGGCCAAGCGGAATTAAGAAAAGAGCTTAATGGAGTAAAGCAAGGCCAAGCAGAATTAAGAAAAGAATTTAATGCTATGAAGCAGCGGCAAGATGAGATGTATCATATTTTAAAAGGCTGGGAAGAAGAGAAGAAAGTTAGAAAGATAAAATTAAATAAATTAGAAATTGAAGTTGATAAATTAAAGAACCACCATCATAATATTACTTTGACTACAGATGTAGTTGCTGGGGCTGAAAAGAATCAAACTGTCAGTGAGTAATAATTACAATTATGTGTCACTGGAAGTGACACATAATTGAGTTGACAGTGTACGGTTTACAGTTTACAGTTAAGATCAAAACCTTAAAAGTTTAAGAGCCTAAGAACCCTAAAAAGCTTGATACTTAAAGGTTTAGAATGGTTTTGATTTGAATGTTTTAATGTTCTTAACTGTACACTGTCCACTGTAAACTGTACACTGATATAAAGTGGCAAAGTGCCACTTTATATCAATATAGTTCAACTTTTAAGATTACCAACTATAAACTATAGATTGTAAATTGTCCTGTTAAACCAACGATTACTTAGAGGAATTAGGGATCGAATCGGGAAATGATTAAGTTGAAGTGGACTGATTCTGCTCAGTTAGGAAGAGGTGGAAATTAGGAATGAAGAAGTTATTGTTGTTGATAATCTTAGCACTAGTCGTAGCCATCCAACCAAGTTATGCAGCAGAAAACACTCCTTTTACTATCGATGCTACTGATTATATTATCTTTGATGAGCAAAAAGGTATTATCGAGGCAGCAGGAGATGTAGTGATTGAACTAAAACCAGATTCAATCAGAGCAGATCAGATTCAGATTGATTTAAATGCAGAAATAATTAGGGCCAAAGGGAATATTGTACTTAAGACTGAAGAACGAGAGATGACAGGAGAGGCTTTAGAGTATGACTATCGTAAGGAAGAAGGACAGGTCTTTGATAGTGAGATGGAAGAAGGGCAGTTGAGCTTTTTTGGGGAAGTAATCAATATTAAAGAAGATGAGCTGCTTTTAGAAGAAACTTATTTGACTTCATGTAATAAGGACAAGCCCCATTATAGATTGACAGCAGAGAAGATTACAGTTTATCCAGAGGAGAAGCTGGTTGCTGAAGGGACTTATTTATGGATTAATGAACGGCGGGTAATGCCGTTACCGAGGTATAAGCAGAGTTTGAAAGAGGGAGAAGAAGATAAACATACTATTCCTCAACCACAGGTTGGTTATAGTGAAGCAGATGGTCTTTATGTTGGTATTGACTATCATCACTTTATTAATCAAGACTTTAGTGGTGATGTTGCAGCAACTGCTACTACTAATCAGATGAACCGAATTGATTTGGATTATTTATATCAAGATGATAAATTGAAGGTTGCTCCTCGGATCTATTATCATCAGGACTATGGCTTAGAGACTTATCTTAATTTAGAGAATAAGATTGGGGAAAGTACAGTCAGTGATTTTGCAGGTAGATATTATATCGAACGTGATGATGAAGAGAATGATTATCGAGAACGATTATGGTCAGGTCGTTGGGATTTACAGACTAAGCTGTTGAATAATGAGCTAAACCTAAATCTAGAACAAGATCAAGATGATGAAGCAATGCAGGAGACGCTTACTTATGGCAATAGCTGGGATGATTATTATTGGCAGTTAGAAGCCAATCGTAATCGAGATGTCAATCGCCAACCTGAGTTCTCCTTAGGGATTAATAATCGTGATCTAGGGGATGGTAACTTACTTTCTGCTGGAGCTAAAATAGGGGAGATCGAGGAAGATGGAGAGGAAGCAAGGAGAGAGCAGTTTAGTTTAGAGCTTAGAAATAGTGGTAAAGAGATTACTGATTCGACCGAACTGTATTGGGCTGGTCGGATAGAGGATAGCCATTATATTGGTGAAGATGAGTATGATTATCGTAATTATGCTTTTAATCTAGGGGCCAACCAAAAACTAGGGCCAACCGATCTAAATATCGATTATCGCTACTATGATGAGTTAGGAGAGAGCCCCTTTGAATTTGATCGCTTGACTGATGAAGATATGGGTCGGAGGGATTATCTCAGTGGTCGCTTAAGTGGTCAGCATGAGGTGACTGAGAGCCTTGATTTTGATTGGCAGGTACAAGGAGCGAAGAGGGTTTATGAAGGTGATCAAGAGAAAGGTCGGGAAGAGCAAGAATATAATAGCTATGGCTATCGTACCGGTGTTGATTATGCTATTAATGAGTATCACCAGGTAAGTCTAGGTTATCGTTACCAGCAGTATTCAGGTAGTACGCCATTAGAAGATGATGAGATAGATTACACTAGCCATCTGGAAGGAAGTTATCGTTTTCAGACTAATGAGCTGGTCTATCCTTACTCCGATGTAGAGATTAATGCTGGTTATGATTTGAAAGAAGGGGAATTAGATAGATTGCAGTATTCTTTAATTAGGGAGTTTGATTGTTTTAGTGCTCAAGTCGGGGTTGATCAGGTCAATCGTGAGGTTAATTTTGGATTAGAGCTTAAGTACTAACATTTAATATTTAATACTGAATATTGAATAGTTGAAAATCAAAATCTTAAGATCAAATTATTAGCCACAGATTAACATAGATTGACACAGATTAAGAGCAATGAATAGTTAAAATCAATTGATAGTTAAAGATCAAAATCAAAACCAGGAACCACGAATTAACATTAATTAAAGATTGAATAAATAAGAAAGTTTAACTTAATTACAATTATGTGTCACTGGAAGTGACACATAATTGAGTTGACAGTGTACGGTTTACAGTTTACAGTTAAGATCAAAACCTTAAAAGTTTAAGAGCCTAAGAACCCTAAAAAGCTTGATACTTAAAGGTTTAGAATGGTTTTGATTTGAATGTTTTAATGTTCTTAACTGTACACTGTCCACTGTAAACTGTACACTGATATAAAGTGGCAAAGTGCCACTTTATATCAATAATTTTTGACTTTTACTAATCACTAGTTACTAAATAAAGGATGGTCAATTTATGAAGTTGATTTACATAATTTACGATATATTATTACTGACATTATTCATAATTTATCTGCCGATCTTATTATATAAGATGATTGTTAAAGGTAAGTATCGGGAAGGGATCTTAGAGCGGTTTGGGTTCTTAGCTGCGGAGAAGGTGGAGCAGTTTCAAGGTCAGCAGACGATCTGGGTTCATGCAGTCTCAGTTGGAGAGACGGTGGCAGCAAGTGCTGTAGTGAGTGAGATTAAGGAGCGTTTTCCTAACCACAAGATCTTATTTTCGACGGTGACTGATACGGGCCAAGGGATGGCACGCCAGATAGTTGAAGAGGCAGATGAGACGATCTATTTTCCGTTGGATTTTTCCTGGGTAGTTAAGAGAGTCTTAGGGAAGATAGAGCCTGGGGTAGTGATCTTGACTGAGACTGAGCTGTGGCCAAACTTTATTAGATTGACTAAAGAGAATGGAGCTAGGATTATGCTGGCTAATGGTCGAATCAGTGATAGTAGCTTTGCTGGTTATAAATACCTAGGGCCAATCCTCAAAGATATGCTGGCTAATGTTGATTTATTCAGTATGCAGTCGCAACAGGATCTGGAGTATATCCAAAGTTTAGGTGCTGCGAGAACTAAGGTCTATAACAATGGTAATACGAAATTTGATCAGGATTATGCCCAGCCTGATTCTAGTAAGGAAGAGGAGCTTTATCAGGAATTCAAGTTAAATAAAGAAGAACCAATTTTGGTAATTGGTAGTACTCATCCTAATGAAGAGGAGCAGCTACTTCCTCTTTATCAGAAGTTGAAAGAAGAGTTTCCTGACTTAGTAATGATCTTAGCTCCACGACATATTAAACGGGCAGGTGAGGTAGAGGGCTTATATCAGAAAGCAGGAATTAAGACAGTCTTGCGAACAGAGATTGAGACTAGAGCTCCTAACCAAGATAGCGTGATCATTCTTGATACGATCGGGGAGTTGGCCCAGGTTTATGGGATAGCTGATCTGGTCTTTGTCGGGGGCAGCTTGATCGAGAAGGGTGGACATAATATTTTAGAGCCAGCAGTCCATGGGAAGCTGGTATTTTTTGGCCCGTATATGTTCAACTTTAAGGCTAATACTCGCTTGGTACTTGATTATGGAGTAGGGATTCAAATAGAGGATGTAGCTGAGCTGACAGAAAAGATGCTCTATTATCTGAAGAATGAAGAGCAATTAGAAGAGAAGGGTAAACAAGCTACCCAGATGATTGAGGATAATCAGGGAGCAGCTGAGCGGAATGCAAAGTTGGTAAAGAAGATAATTGATAGTAAAGTGAGCTTTGAAAGTGGGAGTGCTAATGCAATTAACAAAGAAGGATTATAGCTCGAAGATTAAACTGTATTATAATCAGAAATTGGATTTAGAGTTAGCAGAGAAGATAATTAACTATCTGTTTTACGGAGAAGAAGATAGAGGTGAAGAGTTTACATTAATTAAAAATGATAGAAAAGGAACTGAAGTTTTTAAGTTTGTTTTTAAGGGAGAAACTTATTATTTAAAGAAATATTTTTATAGGAAGCCAATTAAAAGGGTAAAAAATTTGTTTAGAAAGGTTGAAGCAATTAGACATTTTAAGACTGCGAATAAGTTGCTAGATTGTGATATTCCAGCAATTGATCCTATTTTGGCAGTGACATTTAAACGTGACTTATTAACCACGGATAATATTTTTGTTACTAAAGAATGTCAAGGGATTGATTTGTGTAGTTATCTTAAGAAGTATAACTATAACTACAAAGATAGGAAGATTTTAATTAAGAGGATAGCAAAATTATGGGCCAAACTTTTGAACAATAACTTCTTACATCGTGATCCTACTTTAGAGAACTTTCTGGTTAATAAGAATTTAAGATTAAACTTAGTAGATATAGATCATCTGTATCATTTGCCAGTTTTATTTGAAAGCTTAATTATTGATGCATTAGTTAGATTTAACGCAGAAAGTTGTATTTATTTTGATAGAACTAATAGTAGGTTTTTAAGTAGAAAAGAGAGAGTATTATTTTTAACAGAATTAGTTGAGGGTTATGAGTTCAAGTCTGATTATAAAACTTTATTAAATAGAATTAATCAAGGGACTATAAAAAAATTAATAAAATGGAATAGAGAAGATCTAGTTAATCACATAGAAATATAAAGAAAATAATTTTTTCTGTATATT
The DNA here is from genome assembly GCF_023227745.1 of Natroniella acetigena. Classification (GTDB taxonomy): domain Bacteria; phylum Bacillota; class Halanaerobiia; order Halobacteroidales; family Halobacteroidaceae; genus Natroniella; species Natroniella acetigena. The sequence goes on from NZ_JALKBX010000026.1 coordinate 19,594, forward strand.
TTAGGAGGCATCAAATTAATGAAGGTGGATAGAGATTTAAAAAAAGTTGTAGTCTTAAGTGATGGTAAACCAGGTCATCTTAATCAATCACTTGGTATAGCTGAACAGCTTGAAAGTACAGAAATAGAAGTGATTGAAGTTGAATATAAAGCAAAATTAACTGATTTGTTGGTACGACTGGGTGGGGTTATTAATAATCTTTTAAAATTTAATGTTAAGATGGCTGAGCAAATATTAAAGTTAGCTCTAACAGAGCAAACTTATAAAGAGATTATTACTTTAGAGGCTGATTTAATTATTTCGGCAGGTTCTTCAGTGGCTGTTCTTAATTTAATGTTAAGTAAAGTAAAGCAAGCCAAGGCGATTGTCTGTATGACACCAAGTTTAGTTGGAACCAGACCGTTTGATTTAGCTATTGTACCTAAACATGATCAACCTCCTAAAAGGAAGAATATTATTCAAACTTATGGTGCTCCTAATCGTATTACATCTGATTTTATTAAACAAGAAGTAAGAAGCTGGAATGAATTAGAAAAAGTTAATTTGACAGGGCTTAAATCACCATTAATTGGTTTAATGGTAGGAGGAACCAATTCCTATTTTGATATTACAGTAAAGACGATTTCTTTATTATTAGATCAGATAATGGACTTTATCACTACCGAAGATGGAGAAATTATTGTAACAACTTCTCGCAGGACACCTAAAGCAGTTGAGCGAGTACTAAAAGAACGATTAGCTAATCATGATAAATGTAGATTATTAATTATTGCTGATGAGTGGGACATAAACCCAGTACCGATGATGTTAGGTGTTAGTGATTTAGTTGTTGTGACTGAAGATAGTGTTTCTATGGTTTCGGAGTCGGTTAGTGGTAATAGTCGAGTACTTGTTACTGGATTGGATAAGAAAAAGAAGAATTTACCTCGTTCACATCAGACACTTCAGTTTTTAGAAGAACAAAATTATATTGAGTATTGTGATTTAGCGAATCTAAGAACTGGTCAGTTGACTGAATTAATGAAACAAGTTTATTTGAGCCAAGAGAAAGAAAGGTTATTACAGGATACTTATCTAGCAGTAAGAGAAATAGAGAAGAGGTTTTATTAAATAAAACTATCAAAGAAGGAGTAATTAGATGAGGATCTTATTGACACTTCCTGCATTAAACAGTGGTGGGGTAGAAAGCCATATTTTTGATCTATCTCGAGCTTTAAAGAAGGCGGGTCATCATGTTGTTGTTGTTTCTACTGGAGGGGAAAAAGTTGATGCTTTACGTGATGCTGGAGTCATTCACTATCAAAGAGAAGTCAAGCGTAAATCATTGCTGACAGCTATTCCTGCTATTTGGAAGTTGAAAGAAATTATCAGAGAGGAAGGTATCCAAGTTGTTCATGCTCATTCTCGGGTTCCTGCTTGGATAAGTTATTTTGCAACTAAAACACTGGATGTTCCTTTCATCACAACAGCTCATAGTCAGTATAGTATTCACCTTGGTAGTAGCATTATGGCTAAGGGTGAGAAGGTGATTGTAGTCAGTGATGGTGTGGCTCAACATTTGCAAGAAGGGTTTGATTTAGCGTCTGAAAGGATGGTGCAAATTTCTCCAGGAATAGATATTGAGATGTTTAAAGAAGCAGATAGTTGTAGAGAAGAAATCAGAAACAAATTGGATATCAGTGAAGATGAATTGGTTATAGGTAATGTTGCTCGATTGACTGAAGTCAAAGGGCATCAGTATTTACTTAAAGCACTAGCTATTCTACTTGATAAGCTAGAAGCTGAGTTGGCCCAACCGATTCGTCTGTTAATTGTAGGGGATGGTTCTAAAAGAGAAGAGCTTGAGGAACTTGCTAGAGAGTTAGGTATTGAAGAAAATGTTATCTTTACTGGAGTGAGAGAGGATATTCCTGAAGTTTTATCAGCAATGGATATTTTTGTCTTAAGTTCTATTTCTGAAGGGTTAGGCTTGTCTGTTTTGGAAGCAATGGCTGCTCATAAGCCAGTAGTTATGACTAAAAGTGGTGGGTTAGCAGAACAGATAACTGATGGTAAAGAAGCTTTATTAGCAGAGGTAAAGGATGAAACAGATTTAGCTGAGAAAATATATCAACTCTATCAGCAAAAAAATGCAAGAAAAAAGATAGCAGATGAAGGAAATGGATTTGTAATTAGAGAATTCTCAATTAATAGGATGGTTGAAGAAATTTGCTATTTTTATCAAAGTTTGATTAACAAATAATATAAAATCAAGTGAGGGTTGGTTGTGGTTACAGATAATTTTATGGTTGGGCAGAAAGAGATATCAATTTCATATCACAGAGAAGTACATAATGATCTAACTTTGTACCATATTAATAACGAAATTTATCCAATCAAAAGACTAATAGAACTGGCTATCAAATTTATACATATTGATGATTATTCTAATGTTGTGCGGCAAGAAAATGGTAGGGCTGTTTTTTTTGTAGAGGTTAATGGGAAAAGATTTTATTTCAAGAAATTTATTGCTTTTAAAAACATTAAGTCACGTGATCTGTTTAATCCATTGTCTTTAAGTTTGGCAACTAAAGCAGTTAAGAATTTTAAGGTGATGTTAATTTTGGATAAAATAGCTGTTCCGACTTGTAACCCTATTTTAGCAATTAATTATCACAGAGGGCTTTTAAGTAAAGATAGTATTTTAGTTATCCCAGAAATCAAAGGAGAGAATACAGAACAGATCTTAACTTCTTCTGACTATGATTATTCTGATAAGGAAAAGATTATAAAGAAGATATATAATATGGGCAACAAATTATATCAACATAGAATCTTTCATGGTGACTTTTATCCAAGAAATTTTATTTTTGATACAGAGCAGGAGCAACTATTTTTAATTGATCTGGATCGAGCAGTAGTTAACTGTAGAAGCCAATTGATATTATTAAAGGATTTTTCAAAGTTAAATCGATATTTATTTAGGAATTTAATTCATCCTAAATTTTCTTTTCAACACAAGGAAGAGGTATTTGAGCAGTTTTCTACTTTTGTATCTGATTTTTTAGTTGAAAAGATGGGTTTTAACTCCAAAGAGTTGAGGTATATTTTTAAAGGAGCAACTAAAAAAATTCTTAATGATAAGAAGCAGGAAGATCTAGCTTTATTTTATCGAGATTTCATTGATCAGTTTAAGATTAATTTATAATCTAATGATTTACTTTGGAGGTTTTTATGAAAGAGAAATATGATAAGATCAAGTATGATTCAAAGACTAATATTTTTATCAATCAAAATATTAATTATCAGTTTCAGGAGATAAAGGATGAATTATTTACTAGATTAGAATTTCTTAATAGAAGGGACTTTCACACTCAAAGGCGGCATAGAAAAGTAATTAAAACAGAATTACAGAATGAAGAAGTTTATATCAAGAGTTACTCTCCTTCTCATACAGATAATTTTGGTGATAAGTTAAAGAATATAACTTTATTAAAGAGTACAGCACTAAAGGAATTTGAAGTCTTATTACGGTTAGAAGAGCTACAATTGCCGGTTGTAAAACCATTAATAGTAGTAGAAAGGCAGATGATGCCTTTAGTTAAGGAGAGTATAATAATTACTTTAGGTTGTCCTGGTATTGAAGTTAGAGAGGTTATTGCTTCTAATCAATATGGATTCAGCTTCAAAAGAAAAATTATGGAGCAAGCTTGTAATTATTTGAACAAACTACATAGTTTTGATATTGTTGATAGTGATTATAAATTTAGAAATTTATTATTTATTGAATTAGAAGATGAAGAATTTAAGCTGGTTTTAATCGATAAGGAACGAGCCAGAACTGATTGTCAGTCAAGATTGATTAAGATAAAAGGTTGGGGAAAGCTTATTGCAGATTGGATCAATATACTTGTAAATTCTTCTTCTATAAACTATAAACTAGCTGAAGATGAATTAAATTATTATAGGGATAAGATAATAAATGATTTATCAGTTAATTTTTGGGAAGAGAAGCTCTTAAATTATTCAATCAATCGAAAATTAAAAGTAGAAGGTATTGTAGTTTAAGCAGCAATACCTTCTACTTTTTTTATGGATAAAGGAATTAAGTTTTAGTTAGAAGATACATCTACTTCTGTTTCCCTAATCTTAGAGATAAAGAAACCTATTGTTGCCAATAAAAATGCCGTTGTTAGGGCTATACCCCGGTGGTGAATTGTTAGGTCAAATAGAAGGTGAAAGTTTAATGCAGTAATTGAGAAAATACTACCTAAAAATAAACCATTATTCTTAAAAGTATCTTTTTTCGTTAGCTGAAAAAGTCCTTGTAGTAAGGAAAAAACAAACCAGAATAGTAAGGATAGGCCTACTAAACCTAATTCAGCAAAGGTCTGTAATAATAAATTATGGCTGTGGTGTCTAAACTTTGTAGCTCCTTTTGGAGCATAATCAGGGTATAATGGTCTGAAACTGCCAATGCCTTGTCCTAAGATCGGCTGTTCATAACCTATATCGAATGTTCCTTGCCAAATTTCCAGTCGATTTGTATTTGATTCTAGACTGACTATTGAAGTTGCTCTAGTAATAACTTCTTCAGAAGCAAAAGAAGTAATAGCTATAATGATAATTAGTACTAAGATTAAAGAACGCTTATCCTTTAAAAAGGCAAAAATAATTGATCCTATCGCTATGCCAATCCAGGCACCTCTGGTCATAGTTAAGATAAGTGTAATAAATCCTGTAATAGAAGTAAGCAAGAAGAAACCTCTAGCAAAGTTAGATAAATTTTTGTCAGTAGCTAAGCCTAAAGCTATTGGAGCTAAGAGTAAAAGATAAGTTGCTAAATGATTTGGATTAGAAAAAACTGATACTGCTCTTCTGGTTGTTATTCCAGTTATGTATTCATAAAGTGCAATTGCTGAAATTATAAAAGATCCAAATAGAGTTATTTTATGAAAGAGCATAAGAGTTTTTTCTGTATCTAATATTTCATATAACATAATATATGATATTAATGCTTGAAAGATCATACTCCAATATCTAATTCCATAATCAAAGTGTGTAGCATAGAGTAAGGAAAAAGTACTAAAAATTAATATGGTACTTAATTGCTTAATAAAAGGAATATTAAGTAGGTAATTAAGCCTATGTTCTTTCTTTTTAAGTTCTACCGACCAACCAATTAGGGAAATAAAGAGTCCCAGATAATGCAGTCCATTAAAAGCAGGGTAAAAGATTAATGCTAATAATAAGCCTAGTTTGATTAGTAATTTTGGCTTAAAACTTTTTTTGTGATTTGTAGTTGTAGTTTTTTCTGTAATTGTTAATAGATTCATTAAATTTATTCCCTCCATTTACTTTAATTAAACGTAACTATCTCTTATTACTTCTAGGTAATTGATTAATTTCCTGTTGTTTTTTAAAAGGGAATTATTTTTTTATCTAGAAATAATTATTTGAGCTTGTAAAAAGGGGGATAAATGGGTGTTGAAAGAGATGAGGAAGAATTTAAAGTGGAAGTTGAAGTGGAAGAAATACAATTTTATAAGAAAATATATAGGGACTAATCATTCTCCTAAGGTAGTTACTGATGACTTAGATGATATATTGGTTTTGGCTCCACACCCTGATGATGGAGTGATTGGATGTGGAGGGACAATGGCTAAGTATATCAATTTGAATCAAGATTTGAATCTTAAAGTTATTTATATAACTGATGGTAGAAAAGCAGGACAAGCTGATTCGATTGAAAGACTAATTGATCAGAGAAAGTCTGAGGCAGAAGCAGCTTTGAATAGTTTAGGAGTCAATAACTTTGAATTTTTTGATATTAAAGATGGTAAAGTTTATAAGAATATAACTGAGCTCAAAATAAGATTACAATCTATGTTACCAAATTATAAAAATGTCTTTACTCCTTTCATTGAGGATGGTCATAAGGATCATCAATTTACTACTTTGGCTCTGTATCAAGCATTACAGGGGTTAAAGATAGAAGATATAAAGATTTGGAATTATGAAGTTTGGTCACCGACTATTCCAAATTCATTAATAGATATAACTGATAGTATTGAGGCCAAAAAGAAAGCGATATCTTTTCATCAATCCCAATTAAAACTTGTAGATTATGTAGAAAAAATCGTTGGTTTAAATGCTTATCGCTCAATGAAATTGAATAAAAATGTAAAATTCTGTGAAGCTTTTTTAAAGTTAGAAAAGGAAGCTTTTATCAATGTAGTAGAAGAATCAAATTTTAGTTAAATTAAAAAAATTGTGCAATTAAATACTGAAATAATGGCTAGAGATAAAGCGTTGTTAGGAGTGATGATGAATGATACATAACACCGAAGGAAAGCCCCGTATTTTATTGATTAACCTTGGCTCAGCTAGTGAGGTTTTATTGACAACTCCTGTAGTTAGGACCTTAAGACAAGTTGCTGATGATAGTCGTTTTGTCTTTGTAGCGGAGAGTAAGGCGCAAGAGATTATCGTTACCAATTCTGATCTTGATGAAGTGCTGATTAAGGATCAAGAAGAAGTTTTGGAAGTACATAAGCAAGGTAAGACTACCATCGTCAACTCTTTTAGGGGGTTGCTGAAGGAGTTGAAGGCGAGGAAGTTTGATCTAGTGCTTGACTTTACGGGAAGTTTAGCTACTGGATTAGCAGCTGTTGTGGCAGGGGGAAAGAGGATTGGTCTAACTAGTGGTTTAACTGGTCTTTGTTATAATAAGAAGTTAGCTGTTGCTTCTGATCTATTCTTGGTGGAGCAGTATTTAGAGTTGTTGGCTGAGCTAGGGATTGAACCAGCGAATTATCAAATAGAGTTTAAGGTGCCAATTACTGATAAAGAAGAAGAGTATATCGGGCGATTATTGGAGCGGTACCGGATCGGAGAGAAAGAGAGTTTGGTGGCGATCAATTTATCAGATCAAGAAGGGCAGTTAACGACATTACAGGCAGTTCAACTGGGAGATTGGCTGGCTGAAAGATATGATCGGGTCTTATTGTTAGGGGCCAAGGAGCAAAGATATCAGGTGACTAAGATTGTCAATAAGATGAAAGGACAAGTGCTTAATTTAGTCGGAAATCTGACTACTTTGGAGCTGGGGGCATTACTACAAGAGCTTGATCTATTGCTCACTCCTAATGGAATTTTGAGTCATTTGGCTGTAGTGCAGGAGAGTGCTGTTATTTCTTTATTTGGCTCGGGAAATCCTGCTAGGGTTGGCCCGTATCGGGGGGATAATTTGGTGATTAAAAGTTCTAGTGATGATTTGGAGGAGATTGAGGTGGAGACGATTGTCAATTTCATTCAAATGAACTTTTTTTAAAACAAATTTACAATTTACAATGTACAGTTAGAAAAGCATTGAATATTTAATAATTAATATTTAATAGTGAATAGTTAAAGTCAAGAGCTTAGGAATAAAATCAGTAAGCAGTGAGCAGTAAACAGTTAAAGATCAAATTCAAAGGCTTAAAATCAAAATTAAGAAACCACTAATGGACATAGATAAAAGCATTGAATATTTAATAATTAATATTGAATAATGAAAAGCGGGTAATAGGGAATAATAAAAGCAATGGATAAATAACATTTAATATTTAATATTGAATATTGAATAATTAAGAGCAAGAGATTAAAAATTAATCAGTAGATTAGTGGTATAATAATAGATAAAGATGATGGGCGAGTAATTATAAATTATTTTAGAAAGAAAATGGGTGTTAAGTATGTCTGAAGAGGGTTTAGAAATGATGATAGACAAAATAAAATCGTATCTGCTGGAGAATTATGATGTTAAGTTGATCTATCTCTTTGGTTCTATTTTAACTTGTAATTTTACTGAAGAGAGTGATATAGATATTGCGATCTTTGTAGAAGAGCTTGATTTTGAACAGAGGATAGATATGATGTCTGATTTGGAAGGGCTTGTAGGTAGGAAGGTTGATCTGGTTAATTTGAAAGAGGTAGATGTTAATTTTGCTACTGAGATTATAGTAAGTGGTGAAAATATCTATGCTATGAAGCAGGATTTTAAGGAAGAGTATGAGATGAAGGTTTTATCTAAATACCTGACTTTAGAGGAAGATAGAAGAATTGTAATCGAAGAAATTTACAAAAGGGGTTCTGTTTATGGAAAGAGTAATCTTAAACAAGATTGAGTCGATTGAGAGATGTATTAACAGGATAGAAGAAGTTTATTCTGAGGGAAGCTTGGATGACTATCTGTATCAGGATGCGATTGTTTTGAATCTACAACGGGCTTGTCAGCAGGCTATAGATCTAGGGATGTATCTGGTATCGAAGTTGGGGCTGGGGGTTCCGAAGAAGAGTAGAGAGGCTTTTGAGCTATTAGAGGGGGAAGGGATACTCTCTGAAGAGGTAGCTGATAGATTACAGAGGATGGTTGGCTTTAGAAATATAGCGATTCATGAGTATCAGAAGCTGGATTTGGATATCTTGCGGAGTATTATTGAGAATAATCTGGGCGATTTTTTGGATTATAATAGGGAGATTATAGAGTTTTTGAAGAGCATTGAATAGATAATAGTGAATAATTAATATTTAATATTGAATATTGAATAATTAAAGGTCAAAATCTTAAAAGCAATTAATAATTAAAAGGGCAAGAGCTTAAGATCAAAAATAGTGGAGCAATAATTACAGGGGGTTTTGAAAAAATAAGATTTAATTTTGTGCTGGACAGTTTCTGTCTATGGAGGTTTAGTATAATAAAATATAGTTTAGAAGATTATAATCACAGTCAGATTTAAGATGGCTGTGATTTTTCTGGTTTAAGTATTAGCAATTATTGTATATTTTTTGAAAAAGAAGGAATATAAATACAATATATATAATATATTATATAACATACAAATAGTATAAAGAAGTTGAGTAGGGAAGCGAAGAAGTATAGCCTATAATTGGTCACCTAGGCTATATGGAGCTAGTGGTGAAACCGCCTCTACCACTTAGAGTATTCTCAGTTAAAAGGAAATATTGGAACAGTGAACATCTAGTCTCAGGATACTTTGCAGATATTGAGGGTTTTAGTGTTTTGATTGTGTGAATTTGAATTCTAATTGTCAATTGTACATTGTAAATTGTCAATTAAAGTGGGAGTGGAGAAAGATTTAGATATCTGCTAAAGGTTGTCATAATAGGGATAGATTTAACTGAGAGCTCTAGTTTAATTAAGGGAGGGGCATTAGATGTTAAAGAGTGCTGTTGATTTTATCAGTAATTTAAGAATAGGGAAGAAGGCTAGGTTTGAGGATGATGCTTTGGAAGAAGCAGTAGGTAGGATCTTTGGACAAGAAGAGATTGAGCAGTTGAAGAGTTTAGTTGTAGTTGGAGAAGAGATTAGCTCTGTGGGTGGTTTAGAGGAACTGACTGGTTTAGTTGAGCTTAATTTAAGTAAGAATTTAATTAAAAAGATTGAGCCGTTAGCTAAGTTAACTAATCTAGAGCAGGTTGATTTAAGTTATAATAAAATCAGTAAGATTACTCCTTTAACCAATCTAGATAGATTATCGTATCTTGATTTAAATCATAATCGGATTGTAGATAGTACTCCTCTAGAAGAATTACAAAGCCTACAATATTTAAATCTTAACTGGACTGGCATCAAGGATGTAAGCCCAATAGCTAATTTAGATAAGTTAGAAGTTTTAGAGCTTAGCTGTAATGTCAATTTTTCTGGATTTAGGAATAGTGCGACAGTAGGGCAGTTGACAAACTTACGAAAGTTAAATCTAAGCAATAATAAATTAGAGCAGGTTGAGATGTTAGAAGGTCTAAAGCAGTTAGAGCGGTTGGATTTGAGTAATAATCGGATAATTGATCTGACTGTATTAGTTAAGTTAGATAATTTACAACAGGTAGATTTAACCAATAATCACCTGGAAAAGAATAAGGATAATAAAGAGATAATCAAGAAGTTAGAACGAAAAGGTGTTGAAGTTAGGATTTAAGATTAAGACTTCAGGAGACTCCTGAAGTCTTACTTTTTGGTATATATAAAAATTTCTTTTTCTGGAAGGAAATTACAAGATGTTATAGAATAATTAAATATGATGGGAAAATAATTTTTTTAGGAGGATATCTTAATGAAGAGGTTGTTATTATATTCTGTAATTATAGCTATCTTATTACCAGTAGTAGTTAGTCAACCTGTTGGAGCAGAAGAGAATTATAGATTGGCAGTAGATGATCTAGTAGCTGTCTCTGTCTGGGGACATAATGATCTCCAGCGAGAGGTACGAGTCGATCCTGATGGCAAGATCAGTCTGCCGTTGATTGGTAAGCTAGCAGCGGAAGGTTTGACTGTTGAAGAGTTGACTGAAATTGTAACAGATAAATTGAGCCAGTATATTAATTTAAAGGAAGGCCAAGTCAGTATCAACTTATTAGAATATCAACGCCATCAAGTGATGATCTTAGGAGAGGTTAGAAATCCTGGTACCTATCAGATTCGAGCGGGAAAGACGGTCTTAGATATTATCTCTGAAGCAGGAGGAGCTACGGAGATTGCTGATTTGGCCCAGGTTAATTTAAATCGGACAAGCCAAGCAGAGAGTCTTGATTTAGAGGCGATGCTGGCTGGCGAGAAGTTTGATCAAAATCCTGTCTTAGAGGATGGAGATATTATTAAAATACCGCAGAATGTGATTAGGGTTACTATCTTAGGAGAGATCAGCCAGTCTGGGAGTTATCAACTAGAAGAAGGACTGCGGTTAAGTGATCTGTTGGCCAAAGCAGGTGGTGTGACTCAGAATGCTAACAAGCGATTGGAGTATATCTCTGCGGGAGAAAGAGAAGAGTTAGATGTTGATCAGATTCTGGCTGATGATGAGTTCAATCCAGTTTTAGCTGATGGTGATACGATACATATTTCTCGGAGGAGGATTGACTGGGAGCGGATCTTTTTTTATGTCGGAGGGTTTAATGCGATTAGAAACTTATTAGACATCTAAAAAAACAATTGATAGTTGAAAATTGATAATTGATAGTTAACACTTAAGAAAAAAGAGTAAGTAAAAAAGTCAAGAGAAAAAGTAGTGAGTAGTAAACAGTTAAAAGTCAAAGAATTAAAGAGCAAAATACTTAAGATCAAATTCAGTGAACCACTAATGAACACGAATTTTCACTAATTTAAATAATTAGGAATAAAAGAACAAATGTACAATGTACAGTTAAGAGCTAAGTAATAAAGAGCAATTAAAAATAGAGAAAGATCAAAATCGGGGGCCACGAATTGGCATAGATAGATGAACACAGATAAAAAATAAATAGTATTTGTTATACAACTGGGTTAATTTAAGATGATTCTTGGTATTATAGGGGTTAGAAGTGAAGTTTTATTACAATTATGGTGTGATCTGTTGCGATATGAAAAGTATCGCCTAGTATTGTGAAGACAATCT
>NZ_JALKBX010000027.1 GCF_023227745.1 Natroniella acetigena
AAATTTCAAAAATTGACCTAGGGGAAACTATACCCTAAAATTAAGTTCCAAATTTTTACTTGACATAGGACGTCTATATATTTATTCAAAGGAGGTAGAGATTAATGGCTGGACATTCTAAATGGGCCAATATTAAGCATAAGAAAGCAAAAGAAGATAAAAGAAGAGGGAAGTTGTTTTCTAAGTTAGTAAAAAAGATTACCGTTGCTGCTAGAGAGGGTGGTGGTGACCCGGAAATTAACAATGATTTAGATTTAGCAATTCAAAAGGCTAAAGATGCTAATATGCCTAAGGATAATATTGAAAGAGCTATTAAGAGAGGAACTGGTGATTTAGAAGGGGTCAATTATGAACAATTTGTCTATGAAGGTTATGCTCCAGCTGGAGTAGCTTTATATATGGATATTATGACCGATAATCGTAATCGTGCTGCTTCTGAAATTAGACATATACTATCTAAAAATGGTGGCAACTTAGGTGAGAATGGTTGTGTCTCTTGGATGTTTGATCGTAAAGGGCAATTAATTATTGATCGTAGTCAATTTGAGATTGATGAAGATGAATTGATGCTTGCTGCGTTAGAAGCAGGGGCAGAGGATATTAATATTGCTGAAGATAGTGTAGAGATTCTAACAGCGGCTGGAGAACTACAAAAAGTTAGAAAGAAGATGGAAGAAGACGGGTATAAATTTGATAGTGGAGATATAGCTATGATTCCTCAAAATGAAATTGAACTAGATAATTCAACTGATGCCAAAAAGGTATTGAGATTAATAGAGCAGTTAGAAGAACATGATGATATTCAGGATGTATATGCTAATTTTGATATTCCTGATGAAATTATGGAAGAGATTGAAGATGAAATATAATAAAGCTTCAGTTTATAGTTGATAATTGAGAGTTGAAGATCAAGCCCATAAATTTAAAGGTTTTGAAGGTTTCTAACTATCAATTTTAAACTATCAATTATCAATTGAAGTTAAGCTATTCAATTCTTTGATGGAAAAATCACCCTAATAAACTAATAATTTAATTGGAGTTTGGTTATGCTAGTTAGTAACTAGGAGTAGGGTGATTAAATATGAAATTGGTGCGTGGTATATTATTAATTTCTTTGTTAGTTTTGGTGATTGCTGGTTTAACTTACGTGACATTAAATTATGTAACTGAACCAAATCCACAACAGGAGCTTTCTGAAATTGAATCAGAAGAGGAGCAGGAGCTTCAACTTCAAGACTTGATTGAAGAAGAACAAAATAAAATAGAGCAAAGGTTAAATTCTTCTATTGATTTGAAACCAGAAGAAGAACTTCAGTTAGAATTTAATGAGATAGATCAGCAACAATGGCAGATAAATTTAAATCAACAAGGTGAGTTGGAGCTTGATGCAGGAGATATCTTAACTGAAGAGATCGAGCAAGAACACAAAGAGATTAAGGAAGAACAACCAAATCGAGTAGAAAGTGATCAGTCTAACGAGGAATTAGAGCAGGAAGAATTAGAGGAAGAGGTAGAAAAGAAGCTCTTTTTAGGGGTTAAAGATGGTTATGTAGCTATTTATAAAGGTGATATTTTAGGAGATAAAGAGTTAGTGGAGGTAAAAGAAGATATATCTGTAGAACATCTTTCAGAAAAAGATATTAAGAGCTTACAAGCTGGATTAGAGGTTGAGAATGAAGAGGAATTACTTAGAATTCTAGAAGGGTTTGCTAGTGCTAGAGATTAATAATGGTTGTAAACAGTCTTTACAGGCTGTTTTTTCTTTTGAACAGGAAAATTTATTCTCTGTGTTGAAGTTAGCAAAGAGAGTAGATTAAGGAGGAGAAGTAATGATTGCTTATTTAGAGGGAGAGTTAATTAGAACAGGAATTGATTATATTGTACTTAATGTAGGAGGAGTGGGCTATAAAGTTTATATTCCAGCTAGCTTAAGCCATAAATTACCTGGAGTAGGAAATAAGGTTGAGATACATACCTATAATTATGTTCGGGAAGATAAAATTAATCTGTATGGTTTTTCTACTTTACAAGAAATGGAAACTTTTGGGCAGTTACTGACTGTTTCCAGGATTGGCCCGCAAGTTGCTTTAAATATTTTAGCTACTATTTCAAGCAGGGATTTTAAAGCGGCGATTATTAATGGTGAAGTCGCAACATTAAAGAAGGTGAAAGGAATAGGAAATAAGACTGCTAAGCGGTTGATTTTGGAGTTGCAAGAAAAAGTCGAGCTTGATAATATAGAAAAAGAAGCTAGTTTTTCACAAGCAGGGGTTGATACTGAATTAGAAGATGCTATTGAAGCATTGGTTAGCTTAGGTTATCAGCAGAGTCAAGCACGTAAAGCAGTACTTAAAATATCTCAAAAAGATGAAGAATTGGATGTGCAAGATATAATCAAGGCTGCCCTAGCTGATTTAAGCTAAAGATTTAATTGTCTCTTAGCTTTTAAACCTTAATTTTTAATCTTTTGATTTTAATATTTTGAATTTAATTGTCAATTGTAAACTGTCAATTAAGACGGGGGTGCAGAGAAATTTAGTTATCTGCGAAGTACTGTAGTGATAGGCTTAAATTTATCAAATGGTTTTTATTACGGAAAGTCTAATAAGACTTGTAGGGAGAGCACTATACATTGAAATGGGGGTGAAGAATAGATGGAGGATAGATTTATTTCTCCGACTCAAAAAGAAGAAGACTTAGAATATAGTTTACGCCCTAATAGATTAAATGAATATATTGGACAAGAGAAGGTTAAAGAAAATCTTGAGATATTTATCCAGGCAGCTAAAGCAAGGGGAGAAGCTTTAGATCATGTTTTATTATATGGTCCTCCTGGATTAGGAAAGACGACATTGGCCAATATTATTTCTGCTGAAATGGGGGTTGATATCAAGACTACCTCAGGGCCAGCTATTGAAAAGCCAGGTGATTTGGCTGCTGTTTTGACCAAGCTTAAACCACAAGATGTCTTATTTATAGATGAGATCCATCGCTTGAATCGGATTGTCGAAGAGGTTTTATATCCTAGTATGGAGGATTATGCATTAGATATTGTAATTGGTAATGGGCCTAGTGCTCGTTCAGTCAGGTTGGATTTGCCACACTTTACCTTGATTGGTGCAACGACTAAGGCTGGTAATCTATCTTCTCCGTTACGGGATAGGTTTGGAGTGATTAGTCGGTTGCAGTTTTATACAACAGAGGAGTTACAACAGATTGTTATGCGAGCTGCGAAGGTATTACAAGTAGGGATTGAGCCAGCAGGAGCAAAAGAGATTGCTCTGCGTTCACGGGGAACTCCTAGGATTGCTAATCGTTTTTTGAAACGGGTTAGAGATTTTGCTCAGGTAAAAGGAGATGGGATCATTACTGAAGAGATTGCTCAACAGTCTTTAGCACGATTAGAAGTTGATCAGTTAGGCTTAGATAGGGTTGATCGGAAGATTTTAAGTGTAATTATCAAGAATTTTGCTGGTGGACCAGTTGGCTTATCAACATTAGCTGCAGCAATCAGTGAAGAAGAAGAGACAATAGAGGATGTCTATGAACCGTACTTATTACAGATTGGCTATTTAAATCGAACTCCTCGAGGTAGAACAGCAACTAAGTTGGCTTATCAACATTTAGGGATTGAGGTGACAGAAGGATGAGAGATGGTGGAGGACTTTTAATTTTGTTAGGAGTTTTATTGGTTGCTGGAGGATTGATAGTTAGAATGGGCTTTCCTTTAGGTAGATTACCAGGGGATATTCATATTCAACGGGGAAGTTTTAGTCTTTATTTACCGATTACAACTTCAATATTGGTCAGTGTGATACTTTCTTTATTACTTAGATTATTAAAATAGAAGGGCTTGATTGAGTTGAAAATTAAATTATTAGTATTAGTAGTGGTTGTATTAGTAGTCGTAGCTATAATTCCAGCCAAAGCTGAGGAGAAAGTACTTAAAATTGGTCTGTTAGATGGGGTTGAAGAGGTTAGTTTAGAATCTGAATCAGGATTTAAACTTTTAGATGTAGATCATGAAGTGGAATTATTGTCTCAATCAAGATATAAAATCACTAGAGAAGATGATTATTTGAGCAAAGATGGTACCGATTTTTTTAAGCAAGAGAGGCTTTTTTTTAGGACAGTTAAAAGTGATGAGTTAATTGGGGTCGATGGTCAAAGGTATCGTGGAGATATAGAAATTTTAAATACTGCAGATGGATTGATTGTGATTAATCATGTTAAGTTGAGTGATTATTTAGCTAGTGTAGTGGGTAGTGAAGTGATTTCTAGTTGGCCAACGGAAGCTTTGAAAGCCCAGGCAATTGTTGCTCGAACTTATGCCTTAAGAAATCAAAATAAATATCAGAGTAGAGGGTATAATTTATGTAATACTGTAAATTGTCAAGTTTATAGAGGAGTGAGTGCTGAAACTGAGCGAATAATTAAGGCTGTTGAAGAGACTAAGGGCCAAGTTATTACATATGATGAGCAGTTGATTTCGGCAGTTTACCATTCTACTGCTGGAGGTAAGACTGCTAATGCCTCTACTGTCTGGAATGGTAGTAGTCCTTATTTACAAAGTGTAACATCAAATGATAATCTATCCCCACATTATAATTGGCAAAAGGAATATACTAAGACTGAGCTTGAAGAGTTATTAAGGGCCAATGGAGTGGAGATATCTAAGCTGAAAGGGATTTCATTAAAGGGTGTTGGTCCGTCAGGAAGAGGTAAAGAGGTTAAAATTCATGCTAAAAATGATGACCATATTATCAATAACTCGCATTTTAGGCTTTGGTTAGGGTTAAAGAGTACTAATTTTTCTATTATAGGGGAAAATGTTTTAAAATTTAATGGATTTAATGATCGATTTGATTTTAATTTTAGCTGGCTTGACCAAGAGTATAATTTTACTCCTCAAGGACGCTATCTATTTAAGGGTTATGGATGGGGACATGGTGTAGGAATGAGCCAGTGGGGAGCATATCAAATGGCTTTAGCAGGGGCCAATTATCGAGAAATATTAAAACATTATTATACAGATATTGAAATAGGAGAAAATAAAGAAGATAGTGGAGGAATTGCAGATGAAGGTTAAAGATTTTGATTTTGAATTACCAGATGAATTAATTGCTCAAGAACCAATGGAACCTAGAGATGAATCTAGATTGATGGTAATTAATAGAGAACAAGAAGAGATTGAAGGGAGAATTTTCAAAGAGATCATCGACTATTTCGAAGCTGGAGATACCTTAGTCAGAAATAATACTAAAGTTATTCCTGCCCGCTTATTTGGTCATAAGGAAGAGACAGGTGGTAAGGTTGAACTTTTATTATTAAATCGAGTTGAAATTGATACTTGGGAAACTTTAGTCAAAGCTAATGGTAAGGTTAAAGTAGGTACTAGAGTAGTCTTTGGGAATGGAGAATTGGTTGCTGAGATCAAAGCTGAGACTGACTTTGGTGGTCGAGTAGTTGAATTTGAATATACAGGTGTTTTTGAAGAGATATTAGATAAGTTAGGCAATATGCCTCTACCACCGTATATTACTAAAGAGTTAGAAGAAGCTGATAAATACCAAACCGTTTATGCTAAAAAGAGGGGAGCTGCTGCAGCCCCAACTGCTGGTCTTCATTTTACTGATCAATTGTTAGATGAAATTAAAGCTAAAGGGGTTAATATTGTCGATATTACCTTGCATGTTGGGTTAGGTACCTTTAGACCTGTCAAAGTAGATGATATAGAAGAGCATGATATGCACTCTGAGTATTACGAAGTATCCCCAGAAGCTGCTGAAATGATCAATCAGACTAAAGAGCAGGGTAAGAAGGTGCTCAGTGTAGGGACAACCTCTACTAGAACCTTAGAGACTGTAGCTAATGAAGATGGTATTGTGAGGGCAGAGAAGGGGTGGACCGATATATTTATCTATCCTGGTTATGAATTTAAAGTAGTAGACGCCTTAATTACTAATTTTCACTTACCGCAATCTACTTTATTAATGCTAGTCAGTGCTTTTGCTAGCCAAGAATTAGCTTTAAAAGCATATCGACAAGCAGTAGCAGAAGAGTATAGATTTTATAGTTTTGGCGATGGAATGATCATTTTATAAAAGGCAATTAATATTGAATATTTAATAGTGAATAGATAAAAAAATAATTCGTAAAATATAAAGAGCAGTTTATCAATTTGAATTTTAATTGTACATTGTAAATTGTACACTGTAAATTGAACTTACTGGAGGGAGTTAGATTAAATGACTTTTGAATATAAATTAGAGAAAACATGTCAAGATACTAAAGCAAGGGTGGGAGAGTTTTCTACCCCACATGGTAAGGTTGAGACACCTGTCTTTATGCCTGTGGGAACGAAAGCTACAGTTAAGACGATGACGCCAGAAGAATTAAGGGAGATTAATGCTCAAATTATTTTAGGGAATACTTACCATCTTTATTTGAGACCTGGTCATGAACTGATCGAGGAAGCAGGTGGTCTGCACCAGTTTATGAATTGGGATCGACCTATCTTAACAGATAGTGGAGGATTTCAGGTCTTCAGTTTGAGTGATATGAATGAAATTACTGAAGAAGGGGTTACTTTTAAATCACATTTAGATGGCTCTGAACATTTTATCAGTCCTGAGCGTTCAATTGAGATTCAGGAAGCATTAGGTGCTGATATTATTATGGCCTTTGATGAATGTCCGCCTTATGAAGCTGATCAAGATTATGTTAAGGATTCTTTAGAGATGACGACACGCTGGCTAGAAAGATGTATTGAACAGCATCAACGTCAAGACCAAGCTTTATTTGGAATTATGCAAGGAGGAATGTATCAAGAATTGAGAAAAGAGAGTGCCCGCCAGATAGTAGAGTTTGATCTACCAGGTTATGCTATCGGAGGGTTGAGTGTAGGGGAGCCTAAGGAAGAGATGTTAGAAGTATTAGATTATGCTCCGGATTTATTACCAGAAGGTAAGCCGCGTTATTTAATGGGAGTAGGAACACCTTTTGATCTATTTGAAGGTGTGATGCGAGGAGTAGATATGTTCGATTGTGTCTTTCCGACTAGAGTAGCACGAAATGGAGCGGTATTTACTAGTCAGGGGCGAATAACGATTAGAAATGCGACGTATAAACGACAATTTATTCCAATGGATCCTGAATGTGATTGTTATGTCTGTCAAAATTATACTAGAGCTTATATTAGGCATTTGATTAAGCAAAAAGAAGTACTAGGGATTAGATTAACTACTTATCATAATCTCTACTTTTTAACGAACTTGATGGATAATATAAGAGAGAGTATTAAAAATGATGAATTTTTAGATTATAGAGCAGAATTTTATCAAAAATATGGAATTAAGCAGGAAAAGAATTGATTAAATAAAGGATTTATTAAGGAAATAATGAATATAAAAATAGAAATGTAAAAAACAAGGGGGAATAATGATGGAGTTTTTGCTTAGCTTAGTACCATGGGTAGTTATTTTTGCTGTGTTTTGGTTTTTGTTTATTCGACCGCAAAAGAAAAAGCAACAGGAACATCAGGAGATGTTATCAAAGTTGGACATAGGAGATCAGGTTGTTACAATTGGGGGAATTAAGGGGTTAATTACTGCTATTGATGAAGAAGACTTAAAATTAGAGATCGCTCCTGAAGTAGAGATTGAAATTAGCAGAAGAGCAATAGGTAGAATGAATAGTGAAAATACGGGTAGTATAGAAAATTAAGAAACTGGGAGGCCATTATGTTAGTAACCAAAGAAGGAGTTAAGGAATTAATTGAATCAGTAGTGATTGCAGGAGTTTTGGCCTTCTTCATTATAACTTTTGTAGTCCAATCCTTTGTTGTGCAAGGACATTCGATGGATCCTACATTAAATAGTGGAGAGAGATTGTTTGTTAATAAATTCATTTATAATTTTAGAGAGCCTGATCGTGGTGAAATAATTGTTTTAGAACCAAAACAAAACCCCAACCATAGATACATAAAGAGAATTATTGGACTACCAGGTGATCAAATTAAGATTGATTCTGGAGAATTAATTATTAATGGAACAAAAATTAATGAAGATTATCTTCCAGAAGAAATGAGAGGTAGTTATGGGCCTTATCAAGTTCCTGATCAACATGTCTTTGCATTAGGAGATAATAGAAATCACAGTTCAGATAGCAGGATGGAATCTTTAGTGGGCTATGTCTCATATGATGCAATAGATGGGAAGGCTTTTTGGGTCTATTGGCCCTTAAATCGAATTAGGCTATTAGAAAATACTTCTTATCCTGAGCTTGAACAATAAACTACTATGATAATTTTAAAAGCTACCTTTAATTAAAGGTAGCTTTTTTGCAACAGGGGAACAGATTTAGTTTAAAACAAGGAGGAGAATTATGGGAAAAATCACGGTAATGGATATCAAACAACATAAGAAGGTTAGAGCATATATCAAGCAAGCAGATCAGCATTTAAAAGAGATGGGATTTACAGAGCATGGGTTTCGGCATGCAGGATTAGTAGCTTATACTGCTGGGAATATCTTATCAGAGCTTGATTATTCACCAAGAATGGTTGAGTTGGCCCAAATTGCTGGTTATCTACATGATATTGGAAATGTTATTAATAGAGAAAGGCATGCCCATTCTTCTGCTTTCTTAGTTGAAAGATTTTTGGATGACTTAGAGATGAGTTATGATGAAATCAGTCTGATTATTGGAGCAATTGGAAATCATGATGAAGGTTGTGGGAATCCTGTTAATTCAGTTGCTGCTGCTTTAATTATTGCTGATAAGTCTGATGTTCATTATACTAGAGTGCGTAATAAAGATGTTGCTACTTTTGATATCCATGATCGGGTTAATTATGCTGCTAAAGAATCGTTTGTTGAGGTTGATCAAGAAAACAAGAGCATTTCATTAGAATTAGAAATTGATACAGAAGTGAGTATTGTTATGGAATATTTTGAAATCTTTTTAACCCGAATGTTAATGACTCGCAAAGCTGTTGAAGCTTTGGGTTGTGATTTTAAGTTAATTATTAATGATGTTAATTTATTATAACTGTTGATTAAATTGACAAGCTATTTAAGAAAAGATATAATTAGAGCGGTAGAGAATATAAATTCAAGGTAGAGTTACTGGAAGAAAGGAGTCTAACTATGACTTGGAAGCAAAAAAGGATGTTAAGATTAGCAAGTGTGCTAATAATTTTAGTATTATCAGCATATTTTCTGTATCCTTTAAATGAAAGTATTAATTTAGGTTTAGATCTACAAGGGGGTACACAAGTTACTCTAGAGGCACAAGATACTGAAGATATTAGAGTAGATGATGATGCAATGAGAAGATCTATGAGTGTTATTCAAAATCGAGTTGATGAAATGGGATTAGCTGAGCCAATTGTTCAGCGTGAAGGTGAGCGTAGGATTATTGTTGCGTTACCTGGAGTAGAAGATCCTAATCAAGCAATTGAGACGATTGGTAGAACGGCTCAGCTTCAGTTTAAGAATGAAGAAGGGGAAGTCTTAATGACTGGAGAGTATCTAAGTGATGCTAGAGCAGGTCATGAGGCACAGTTTAATCGTCCAATCATTTCTTTTGAAATGACAGGAGAGGGTGGACGAAGATTTGCTGAAATTACAAGGCAGAATATTGGGCGTAGAATAGGAATTTATCTTGATGAGGAGCTATTGACCAATCCAGTAGTTAATGAGGAAATTCCTGGAGGAGAAGGTCAAATTACTGGCTTTGAATCTATTGAGGAAGCACAACAGACTGCTTTAATGTTGAGAGCAGGGGCTTTGCCGGTTCCAATTGAGATCATTGAAAATAGAACAGTAGGGCCAACTTTAGGAGCTACTGCAATTGACCAGAGTGTTAGAGCGGCACTGATTGGGTTATCATTAATAGTTTTATTTATGATCTTTAGCTATAAATTACTTGGTTTAGTGGCAGCAATCAGTTTGATAATTTATAGTATTATTGTATTAGGTATTTTAGCAGGATTGAATGCTACTTTGACCTTACCAGGAATTGGTGGTCTGCTGTTATCTATTGGAATGGCAGTAGATGCTAATGTGATCATCTTTGAAAGAATTAAATATGAATATAGAGCTGGCAAGAGATTAAAGACAGCAGTCAATACCGGATTTAAACGAGCATTTAAGACGATATTAGATTCTAATGTAACTACTTTGATTACAGCAGCTATTTTGGCTTATTTTGGGACAGGTATTATTCGAGGTTTTGCGATTACTTTAAGTATTGGAATTATTGCTAGTATGTTTACGGCAATTATTGTAGCTAAACTGATTATGGATTTAGTTTTAGATACAAAATTAGTAGATAATGAGAAGATTTTTGCTCTGTCAAGGAGGTAACTAATGTGGACATTATAGGAAAGAGAAAGATATGGATGTCAATTTCAACAGTTTTGATTATAATCGGACTTATTTCATTATTAACGCAAGGGTTGAACTTGGGAATAGATTTTATTGGTGGTACGATTATAGAGTTTGGATTTGAAGATAGAGTAGAGACTCGTGAAATTAATGAGATTTTAGCTGAATTTTATTTAGAAGAAAGAAGTGTTGTTCAGCAAGTTGAAGATAGTGGTATCTTAATCAGGACAGATGAACTAGAACATGAAGAACTGACTAATTTACAGAATAGAGTTCAAGAAGAATTTCCAACTGCAACTATGTTAAGGACCGATGTTGTTGGCCCTACAATTGGACAAGAATTAAGTAGAGGGGCTTTATTGGCTTTATTAGTAGCAGCAATTGCTATTGTGATTTATATTAGTGTTCGCTTTGAATTTAAGTTTGCTATGGCAGCTATTATAGCTTTATTACATGATGTCTTGATTGTAGTTGGAGCTTTTTCAATCTTAGGTCGTCAAGTTAATCAGCCATTGATAGCAGCTTTGTTAACAATAATTGGTTATTCAATCAATGATACGATCGTAATCTTTGATCGAATTCGAGAAAAATTGAATTTTGCTAGTAGAAAAGAGACATTTGAGGAGTCAGCTAATGGAGCTGTTGTAGAGACTTTACCGCGTTCAATAAACACATCTATAACAACTTTATTGCCTATTTTAGCAATTTTATTTTTAGGTGGGACAACTATTCAGAATTTCATGATTGCTTTACTAGTTGGTATGTTAGCAGGAACTTATTCATCTATCTTTGTAGCTAGTCCAGTCTTAGTAGAGTGGACTAACAGAAATGAAGCTAAAGCTTAAATAAAAACCTCAGTCTTAATTAAGACTGAGGTTTTTATTGTTTATGAAATTATTTTTTAAAAGATTGTGGATAACTTTTATTTTTAAGATTTTTAATGGTCTACTTAACCTTAGACTTAGCCTTAGACTTAGACTATGACCGAAGGTCATTTTGTTCCTTGTTTATTAAAAGTTTGTTGAATAGGGAATAATACTTTTTAGAAGTTGGCAAAGGTCAAGGGATATGATATAATAAATTACAAATATTGGAGGTGTGGAGTTGATGATAAAACTCTTTAAAGAGACAATGGTTACTGGACTAGGTGCTTTGTTATTTACAAAGGAAAAAGTAGAAGATATGGTTCAGGAGCTTATTGAGGAAGGTGCTGTCAATCGTGAAGAAGCAGAGCAATTAGTAGATGAAATGATTAATAAAGCTCAACAACAAAGGAAAGAAATGAAAGAAAAGATTTCATTAGAGGTAGAAAAGAAGTTAACTAAGACCGGTTTTGCTAAAAAAGGGGAACTAGAAGCATTAAGAAGAAAGGTTGAGCAATTAGAGCTACATATTCAAGCTTTAGAAGAAGAGATTGAGGCAGTAAATTCTAATGGAGAAAAAAGCATAGAAGTAATAGATAATAATTAAGTTTATCTATAGGGTTAGGTAATTATATCTAGCCCTTTTTATTAATTTGATTGATTATAAAGTGGGATGGTGGAGTTATGTTTTTTCGAAGAATTAGTAAGCGTTATAGGCATATTAAACGTTATAGAGGGATAGCAGAAGTATTAATTAAGCATGGTTTTGGCTATTTGATAGAAGTGATGGATTTATATCAATTTGTTCCTTTGAGCAAAAGAATCAAAAAATTAGATTCTTCTACTTCTAATCAGGATTCTAAAGCGATTAGAATCAGGAATGTACTTGAAGAGTTAGGGCCAACTTTTGTTAAACTTGGTCAATTATTGAGTACTAGACCTGATTTAATTCCGAAACGTTATATTGAAGAATTAGAGAAATTACAGGATCAAGTACCGCCTATGCAATTTGATAAAGTTTTAGAACAGATAGAAGGGGAGTTAGATGTTGGATATAAAGAATATTTTAGAGAGATCTCTCCGCTTCCTTTAGCTAGTGCTTCAATTGGACAAGTTCATAAAGCTATCTTAAAAGATGGACAGAAGGTAGTGATTAAGGTTCAGCGAATAAATATTGAAAGTAAGATTGAAACCGATCTGGAGATTATGTCTAATTTAGCTACGTTATTAAAAAATAGAGTCTTTATTGAAGGGTTGATTGATCCGGTTGAAATTGTAGATAATTTTTCAAAGTATATCAAACAGGAGCTGGATTATCGGACTGAAGCTAAAAATGCTACTAAATTCAGTAATAATTTTGCTCAAGAAGCTAATGTAAAAATTGCTGAAGTATTTTGGGATTTAACGACTAGAAGAATGTTAACTATGGAATTTATAGATGGAATTAAAATAAATAATCTAACTGAGGAATCGAAAAAAGGTTATTTGGCTAAACTAATTAGTAAATCTTTTCTTAAACAGATTTTAATTGATGGCTTCTTTCATGGCGATCCTCATCCTGGTAATATTTTAATAACTCCAGATTATAAATTAGCTTTAATTGATTTTGGTTTGGTAGGTCAAATGAATCAAGAAGATAGAGAAAAAGTTGCTAGTTTATTCATAGCTTTAATTAAAAAAAATATTGAACAAGCGATTGAAGAGTTATTAGAGCTAGGAATGATAACTCAAGAAATAGATATCAAGTCTTTAAAACGGGATTTCTATAAACTGGTAGATAGTTATTATGGTTTATCTTTAAAAGAGATTGAATTGGCCCCTGTTCTAAATCAGCTCTTAGAACTAGCCTTTAAATATAAGATAAAATTACCAATAGAGTTCATATTATTAGGTAAATCTTTAATGACAGTCGAAAGAGTTGTCACAGAAATAGATCCAGAATTTGATATTTTAGAGGTTGCTAGACCATTTATTTATAAAATAATAAAAAACAGGTTACAACCTAAGCGTTTAATTCGCGATGCTTTTAGTGAAGTTGAAGATTTATTAATCAGTTTATTGAAGTTGCCTGAAGAGTTACATAATATTTTTAAATTGATTGAAAATGATAACTTAGAAATAACATTACATCATATCGGGATTAAACGACTCATATCTAAATTGGATATAATAACTAACAGATTATCTGTTTCAATGATTATTTCAGCTTTAGTTGTGGGTTCTTCTTTGATTATGTTATCTGATCGGGGAGCTACTTTTTTAGGATATCCAATTATAGGAATATCAGGTTACTTAATAGCAACTCTGTTAGGGATTTGGTTAGTAATTTCTATTATTCGTTCAGGTAGATTTTAGATTAAATTGTAGTTTAAGCAGGAAATCTGTCTTGATTCTAGAATCTATATCAAGGCTATTTAATTTTCAATAGAATTAATGGGGGGTTCAGATGTTAAGTAAACGGGGAGCGAAATGGAAAGTAAAAGATGGTGAACAGGAAATTATTGATAGATTAATCAAGGAGTTAGAATTAGATCCAGTTATAGCGAAAATATTAGTTAATAGAGGTTTAAAGACTCCTCAACAAGTAGAGGAGTTTTTAGATTTTGATTTAGAAAAATTAAATGATCCTTTCTTATTACCAGATATAAAGCAAGCAATTGCTAGAATTAAAGTTGCTATAAAGAATAATGAACAGATAGTTATCTATGGTGATTATGATGTTGATGGGATTACAGCAACATCATTATTAGTAGATTATTTAAAAAAGTTGGGAGCTAAGGTTGATTATTATATCCCCAATAGGCTAGAAGAAGGATATGGTTTAAATTTAACGGCTGTAGAATTGCTAGCAGACAAAGGTACAGATTTAATTATTACTGTTGATTGTGGAATTAAAGCTCACCAACAGATAAAGTATGCTAATCAATTGGGATTGGATCTGATTATTACTGACCATCATCAAGTTCCTAATCAGCTCCCTAATGCTGTAGCAATTATTAACCCTAAGCGAGATGATTCCTCTTACTCCTTTGCTGAATTAGCAGGGGTAGGAGTTGCATTTAAATTAGTTTCTGCTCTGGAATTAGAGGTAAAAGAAAATGATGATTTGAAGATATTATGTGCAGAATATTTAGATTTAGTAGCTTTAGGGACAGTGGCTGATATTGTTCCTTTAGTAGGAGAAAATAGAATTTTGGTTAAACATGGATTAAGTAAGATTAAGAATACAGCAAAATTGGGTTTAGCTGCTTTAGTTGAAGTTTCTCAGTTGACTGATAAAGAGATTAATACAGGGAGAGTAGGATATAATTTGGCCCCTAAAATTAATGCAGCAGGTAGGATAGGAAATCCAACTTTGGCAGTTGAGTTGTTATTAGCTCAAGAAGAGTCAGAAGCCCGAAATTTAGCTAAAGAATTAAAGCAACTAAATGAGCAACGCCAACAGATAAGCCAACAGATGTTTGAAGAAGCCGAAGTAGTTATTAAGCAATTAAATTTGGAAGAAGAGTGGTTTCTTGTTCTTGCTTCACCAGATTGGCACCCTGGTATTGCTGGGAATGTAGCTTCTGATATTTGTGAAAAGTATCATCGTCCTACTATTTTAATTTCTCAAGATAGTACTGGAAAGTGGCAAGGATCGGGACGAAGTATTAAAGGGTTTGATATTCATGAAGCTTTATTGAACAATCAGCAATTGCTAGAACGATTTGGCGGGCATAAGCAAGCAGCTGGATTAACCATTACTGAAGAAAATATTAAAAAGTTACGAGCTAATCTAAATAGTTATATTCAGCAAAAATTGGAAGCCAGTGATTTAATTCCAGTCTTGAAGATTGATGCTGAAGTGAAATTTGATCAACTTGATTTTTCTTTGGTCAATAAATTAGAGCAGTTGGCCCCTTTTGGGTTACGAAATCCTCGTCCGATACTAGCAAGTAAAGATGTTGAGGTGAAAAGTTTTAGAGCAGTAGGAAAATCTAATAAACACCTTAAGTTAACTGTAAGTTCAGCAGGAGAGGTAATTGATGCGATTGCTTTTAATCAAGCCGAATTAGAAACTGATTTAATAGAACAGAAGCAAGAGCTGGAGTTGTTATTTAATGTAGAGATTAATCAGTGGCAGGGAAATAGCTCATTACAGCTAAAGGTTAAAGATTTTAAAATTCCGCAAACTGATTTTGTAACTGAAATGTTTGTTAAAGGAAGAAGAGCAGATGCTGTTCAAACAGCTAGAACAGAAAATTTTTATACTGAGTTTATTAAACCATCATCTGAAATTTCATCTCAGAAGATAAAAAGCCTATCAATAGGGGATAAATTATTATTAACTTCTAAAGTAGATACTTCATTAATCAAGGTATTGACTCCTGAACAGGAGATAATTGGTCATTTGAGTGAGAAGTTGAGTGGTCAGTTAACCCCTTTTCTTATTGTGGGAATCAACTATAATATTGTTGTATCTCAAATAATAGATAATAATAATGGATTGCAAGTAAAGCTTTTTATCTACCAAGCAAAAGATAAGCACCAAGAAATTAAGGCTAGACTGGAAAGTGAACAACAAAATTTAGCTGAGGTGAGAAAAAATATAACTGCTCCAAGCTTTGTTGATTCTCAGCAAGAAAAGATTTATGATCACTTGATTAATGAGCAAAATACTTTAGCAGTCTGGCCGGCTGGACAGGTTAACTTGGCTACTTTAGCAGAAGTTCTCGCTAGTAAAGTTATTAAGTTTGACCAAATTGTAGTTGTAGTGCTTCCATTTCAGAGGTTAGTTGCTCAGCGATATCGATTTTTAAAGCATCAATTATCTTCTGGAGGACTTAAAATTTTTAAGGGTTATTCTTCTTTGAATTTAGTTGAAAAAGAAGAATTAAAGTCCAGATTAAATACGGGTCAACTTGATCTTTTGCTAGTTACTCCTGAATTTGTTGAAGCATATCTAGAAGATTTAGGGAAAATTAAAAATGAGGTTGGCTTGTTAGCAATAGATTATAATTTTGAACTTAACTCATCTCCAAGTCAGTTTCAGCAACTACAGCAAACAGTTTTGAAATTAAGGGCACTGTTTAATAATCCATTAGTTTTAGCATTGATGACTGAGTTGAAAATTGAGTTAAAAGAGAAGTTAATTAGCGAGTTAAAAATTGCTCAAATAGAGGTTGTTGATGCTGAACCCACTAAGTTTCAATTGCTAGATAAGAGGAATTATTCTGATAAAGTAGGTTACACTAATCAAGTTATTAATCAAGAAGGAAAGAAGATTATCTATGTTAAACAGCAACAAGAGAGTATAGATTTCGCTGTTAAGTTAAGGATCAACAACCCGCAGTTAGCTACTAAGATTATGTATTATCATTCCGCTTTAACTACGGCAGAAAAAAATAGAATTAAAGATAAGTTTCAAGTTGGAGAGATAGAAGTGGTTGTTGCTACTGAGCCACTTAGTTTGACTGGAGGTATTAGAGGGGTTAATCATATTATTTTTGTGCAACCACCTTTTAATCAATTTGAATTTAATGATTATATTGCTCAAGTTACAAATAGTGAAGATCAGCTTGCAGCTCACTTGTTGTACCAAGAACAGGATTTAGAAAATAATCAATTTTTGTTAGAAGAAATAAATCCTGGTCGTGAGCTGTTGGCCCAGCTATATATATTACTGGTTAAAGAAAGTAACGAGCAAGGAGAAGTTGTTGTAACTGAACAAGAGTTAGTTGCCTTGCTGTTACAGAAGGTAGAACAGAATATTACAGTTGATACTATCTTAGCTGGATTAGATATATTTATGGAATTGCAGTTATTAAGTATCATTAAGCAAGAGCAGTCTAAAATTAGGATTAAATTACATCCGCAGCCTGAGGCTAAACTAGACTTAACCAGTTCAATGCGTTATAATGAAGGTGTTAAGGAGAAAAAAAGGTTTAAGGTTTTCAAAGAAAGATTTTTGGCAAAGAGAGTAGAAAAGTTATCAAATTTAATTAAGTGAGTCTAATATTTTAAAAAGGATATTTAATTGAAAGGGGAGAAGAAATTTGAATTTAGCAGATAAAATTAGAACTATCCCGGATTTTCCAAAAGAAGGGATCCAATTTAAAGATATTACTACTTTATTAAAAGATCCAGAATCATATCAGGAGGCAATTAATCAATTAGCTCAACGATATCAAGAGACAGAAATAGATTATGTTGTAGGAATTGAAGCACGTGGTTTTTTAGTTGGAGCTCCTCTAGCTTTGGAGTTAAATAAAGGTTTTATTCCTGTTAGAAAGCAAGGGAAATTGCCTGGAGAGATTATTAAGACTGAATATGATTTAGAATATGGCAGCAATACTTTGGAATTACATAAGGATGCTATTGAAACTGGAGATAAAATTTTAGTTGTAGATGATCTGTTAGCAACAGGGGGAACTGTCAAAGCTACATTGGACTTAATAGAAGAGTTAGGTGGAAAAATTGCAGAAGTTGCTTTTTTAATGGAATTAGCAGACTTAGATGGTAGAGAGAAGTTAAAAGATTATGAAGTCTTTTCATTGATTATTGATTAAGCAACCTTAAAAATATGGAGGAGCATATAGATGTCTCTACAAAAATTATTAATGGAGGTAGAATCATATACTGAAAATCCTAATTTAGATTTAATAAAACAAGCTTATTATTATGCTAAAGATTGTCATCAAGGGCAATATAGAGTTTCAGGGGAGCCCTTTGTTAGTCACCCCCTGAATGTAGCCCAGATAATGGCTGAATTAGAGTTGGATGTAATTTCAATAGTAGGAGCATTGTTACATGATGTAGTGGAAGATACAGAAGTAACTGAGGAAGAGTTAGAAGAAAAATTTGGTGCAGAAGTTACTTTGCTTGTTAGTGGAGTAACTAAACTTAGTAAGATTGATTTTAAATCACGAGAAGAGCATCAAGCTGAGAGTTTACGAAAGATGTTTTTGGCTATGGCTAAAGATATCAGAGTGATTTTAATAAAGTTGGCTGATAGATTGCATAATATGCGCACATTACAATATTTATCGAAGGAAAAACAGAAGATTAAAGCAACTGAAACTCTTGAGATTTATGCTCCTTTGGCCCATAGGTTAGGGATATCACGTTTGAAATGGGAATTGGAAGATTTGAGTTTTAGGCATCTGGAATCTAAAAAATATTATGAATTAGTTAATAAAGTGGCAAAAAATAGGGAAGAGAGAGAAGGCTATATAGAAGATGCTATTAATCAAGTAAATAATAAATTACTTGAAGTAGGAATTAAAGCTAAAATATATGGCAGACCGAAACATTTATATAGCATCTATCAAAAGATGGTCAAACAAGATAAAGAATTTAGGGAAATATATGATCTAACAGCTTTAAGAGTAATTGTTAATTCAGTTAAAGAATGTTATCAAGTTTTAGGATTAATCCACGATTTGTGGAATCCAATGCCAGGGCGAATTAAAGATTATGTAGCAATGCCTAAATCAAATATGTATCAATCACTACATACAACAGTGATTGGCCCTAAGGGTGAGCCATTAGAAATTCAGATTAGAACCTGGGAAATGCATCGGACAGCTGAATATGGAATTGCTGCTCATTGGCGTTATAAAGCAGGAAATCAAAAAGAGCAGGATTTTGAAAAGAAGATATCTTGGTTACGCCAATTGTTAGAATGGCAGAAGGATTTACATGATGCTAAGGAATTCATGGAAACTTTGAAGATCGATTTATTTGAGGATGAGGTCTTTGTGTTTACTCCTAAAGGGGATGTTGTTTCTTTACCTAAAGGGGCCAGCCCTGTAGATTTTGCTTACAATATTCATACAGAAATTGGTCATAATTGTGTAGGGGCCAAGGTTAATGAGAAGATGATTCCTTTAGAGTATAAGTTAAAAAATGGCGATATAATTGAAGTTATAACTTCTGCTAATAGCGGGCCAAGTCGAGATTGGCTGAAGTTTGTTAAAACTTCACGGGCCAAAAGCAAGATTAAACGTTGGTTTAGAGATCAAAGAAAAGAAGAAGTTGCAGCTAAGGGCAAAGAAATGCTAGAAGCAAGATTAAATAAAGAAGATGTTAATCTTAAGGAAGCAGAAAAAAATAAAAAATTAAAAGAGATAGCAGAGAAGATAGGAGCTACTACAGTTGAGAGTCTATATGCTAAGATTGGATATAATAAAGTTTCAGTTTTGGATATAGTAAAAAAATTAAAACCTCAAAAGAAAACTCCTTCTCCTAAAACTGAATTAAAAAAGCTTAAAAAAAGAGGGAGCATCAGTAATCGAGCTAGAAATAAAGGGGTTAAAGTTAAGGGAATGGATGATTTATTAGTTAGAATTTCTAAATGTTGTAATCCAGTTCCTGGAGATCGAATTTCTGGATATATTACGCGAGGGCGAGGGATTTCTGTTCATCGGTCTGATTGTCCAAACTTAGAAAATTTAAATGATCAAGAACCAGAAAGGATTATTGATGTAGAGTGGCATGTAGATCAAGAAACTTCTTATGAAGTAGAGATTGAAGTTGAAGCATTAAATGAGCATTCATTACTGAATGAAGTGACAGCAGTAATTTCAGAAGCTAAAATAAATATTACTTCAGCCAATGCAAGAACAACTAGAGATAGGTTAGCTTATGTTAAGTTATCTTTACAAATCAGCAGTCTAGAACATATGAAAGATATAATTAATAAGTTAGAAGCGATAGAAGGAGTACTCAGTGTTCAACGAGCTAATCCAGCTTAAAAGGAGGATGACAGATGTTTATTAAAGGGTTAACAGTTAGTAATTTAGATGTTAATTGTTATATTGTTGCAGATGAGGAAACTAAAGAAGCAGTAGTAATTGATCCTGGAGCTGAAGGTGATAGGATCTTGGAAGTTGTAAATACTAATGACTTACAGGTCAAGTATGTAATTAATACACATGGACATAGTGATCATATTGGAGCTAATTTGGATATTATTGAAGCTACCGATGCTGAATTATTAATTCATCAAGATGATGTTGAATTTTTACAGAATCCGGATTTAAATCTCTCTTTTTTTATTGGGCAAGCAGGTAAAGAGCTAGAAAGTCCTTCAGCAAATCGTTTACTACAGGAAGGTGAACGGATTGAGGTTGGAAACTTAACTTTTGAAGTACTTCATACACCAGGACATACGCCTGGTAGTATTTGTTTAAGATTGGATGATAATCTATTTAGTGGAGATACTTTATTTGCGATGGGAATTGGTAGAGTTGATCTGCCTCAAGGTTCTCATCAAGCTTTGAAGAGATCGCTTACTAAAATTTTAGCAATAGAAGATGATTTGAAATTATATCCTGGTCATGGGCCAAGTTCAACTTTAGAAGAGGCTAAAGAGAAAAATTCTTATATTTAGGAAGGGTTTTAAAAGTGAAACTAGGATTGGATGTAGAAAGTAAATATTATAATTCGGTTAAGAGTATGTTGAAGATTTTGATTCCCCAAATAGATCTCTTTAATTTAAATGAATTGTTAACTGAAGAAGTTGATTTAGTAATAATAACTGAGTTAGAGCTCAGTCAAGGAATTACTGTCAAGGCTAATTTAATCAAAGAAGGTAGACTTAAAAGTAGAAAAGTGATAGAAGATGAAGAAATTTTGAAAAAAATTTATACTAAAAAAGATTTTGAAAGAAGGATCAAGCAGAGGGTTAAGTTATCCATTTTTAAAGTGCTAAGTAAATACTTTGGTTCCTCTTTAAGTCCTTGGGGCATTTTAATTGGAGTGCGTCCTACTAAGCTTGGACATTATCTATTAAAGAGGAGGGGCTTTAGTTATCAAGAGGTCGAGAAGAAATTTAAAGATATTTATGGTGTTGCTCAAGAAAAGAGAGCATTATTACTTCAAGTTATGAAAACAGAAAGAAAATATTTACTTCCCCCTCAAGAAACTGAAAAGAGAGTCAGTATCTATTTAGGGATTCCTTTTTGTCCTAGTAGATGTAATTATTGTTCATTTGCTTCTTATCCGATCCAAGAACATAGAGATTGTTTTAATGATTTTTTAGTTGCTTTAAATTATGAACTAGAAGCTGTAGGTCAACAGGTTGAGGAGCTAGGATTAACAGTTGATACGATCTATATTGGTGGAGGTACTCCTACTGTATTGTCTGCTGAGCAACTAGAGAAGCTTTTAAATAAATTGACAGAAAAATTTGTTACTCCTAAATTACGAGAATTTACTGTGGAAGCAGGTAGAGTAGATACAATCAACCAAACTAAATTGAAATTATTAAAGAGGTTTGCTACTACTAGAATTAGTATTAATCCTCAAACGATGAACCAGACTACTTTAGATAGAATTGGTCGTCAACATACAGTTAAGAGAGTAAAGGATATCTTTAATTTAGCTCGACAACTTGGTTTTGATAATATTAATATGGATTTAATAGTTGGTTTACCAGGGGAAAAAATTGCTGATTTAGCTGAAACTTTACAGCAGATCAAAAGATTGAGCCCTGATAATCTAACTGTTCATACGATGGCTATTAAAAGAGCTTCTCAGTTAAATCGAAATTTAGAACAGGCTCAGTTACCCTCAAATAAAGAGGTAGAGCAGATGTTGGCATTAACTAAAGATGCTGCTGCTCAACTGGGATTAAATCCTTATTATATGTATCGCCAAAAAAACACCTTAGCTAACTTGGAAAATGTAGGTTTTGCAGAAAGAGGAAAAGAATCAATTTATAATATTTTAATGATGGAAGAACGCCAAACAATAATTGGATTAGGGGGAGGAGCAGTAACTAAACTGGTTGCTCCTGGAGATTGGTCACTACAAAGGTTGTTTAATCCTAAATCTCCTTTTCAATATATTGAAGAGATTGAGGAGAGGACAACTGAAAAGATAGCTAAATTGACAACTTTAATTAGATGAGTTACAATAATAGTTGAGTTTTTAAATTGATGATTATTTTAAATTTGCTTTTTATATTTTTATATTAGATAGGGAGGAAATTAGCATGATTTTTAATGCCTTAAGAAAAAATATGAAGATTGTAATTTATGTAGTGGTAATCACATTTGCTTTAGGAGGGACTGTGGCATATTTAGGGTTTTCTGGAACTGGAAATTCTGCTGGAACACAAGGACAACAGCAGATAGATTTTGAAGAGCAGAGTGAGCCAATAGCAGTGGTCAATGGAGAAGAAATTCTTTATCAAGAGTATAGTCATCAGTTAAATAACTATTTGAGACAGTATGGAGGAGAAGTTAGTGGAGAACAAATCTTAGAACTGAAAGCTCAAGTTTTGGATAGTATGATAGAGCAACATTTAATTTTACAAGAGGTTGAAGCTAGAGGGATTGATCCAGTAGTAAGTGATGAGGAAGTACAAGAACAAATAGATCAAATTATTGAGATGTATGCATTTTCTGAAGAAGAGTTTGAACAGATATTAAGCCAAAGTGGAGTTACTGTTGAACAACTAGAAGAAGATCTTAGAGTTAATTTAGCACAACAAAAAGGATTAGAAGAATTAGTGGATCAAATTCAAGGTGGAGTTGAAGTAACTGAAGATGAGTTAGCTGAGAGATTTGAAGAAGTAGAAGCAAGTCATATTTTAATTCAGACAGAGGATAAAACTGACCAAGAAGCACAAGCTAAAGCAGAGGAAGTATTAGAACTAGTTAATGAAGGAAGAGATTTTGCTCAGTTAGCAGAAGAATATTCTGATGATCCATCTGGTCAACAGGGTGGAGATCTAGGTTCATTTGGTCGAGGGCAAATGGTTCCTGCCTTTGAAGAGGCAGCATTTGCTTTAGAAGTAGGAGAGATAAGCGAGTTAGTTAAGAGTGAATTTGGATACCATATTATTAAAGTAACTGATAGACAAGAAGCTTCTGATGAAGAGGTTGCTGAACAAAGAGAAGAATTAATGGAAGAGTTGTTAATAGAAAAACAAAGAAAAACACTTGATGATTTAGTAGTTGAATTGAAGGAAGAAGCTGAAATTGAGATTAAAGATAGTGAGATTGAAGCATTTAATGCCGCCCAAGATGGTAATTATGAACAAGCATTAACTAGTTACAAAGATGCTATTGCAGAAGATTCAAATGCTTATTACCTATATAATAATTTAGCTGAAGTTTATAAAGCAATGGGAGAGGTTGAAGAAGTAGTTGCAACTTATCAAGAAGCTATTGATAGATATCCTGAGCAAGTAATCTTTTATGATAATTTAGCTCAATCATATTTACAGGAAGATGAAATTGATCAAGCAATGGATGTTTATT
The DNA here is from genome assembly GCF_023227745.1 of Natroniella acetigena. Taxonomy (GTDB): domain Bacteria; phylum Bacillota; class Halanaerobiia; order Halobacteroidales; family Halobacteroidaceae; genus Natroniella; species Natroniella acetigena. The sequence continues at coordinate 23,506 of NZ_JALKBX010000027.1, forward strand.
ATCAAGGTTTAGCTAATAATGAAAATGAACCTGAATTATATCTTGGATTAGGAGATTTATATCGACAACAAGGGGAAAAAGAGATAGCACTTGATAAATATGAGCAGTTTGCTGAATTATCAGGTGAAGACTTAATGGCCTATTATAGTCTATATACTATCTATCAAGAAATGGGATTAGAAGAGAAAGCTGAAGAAAAATTAACAAAGGTAGAAGAATTACAGCAGAATATGCAACAACAGATGCAACAGCAGCAAGAGCAACCTTTAGAGGTTGAAGGTGATTTAGAATAAGACGGTAGTTGCTAGTTTTAGAGGAGGGTTAAAATGAAGATTAGAGCTCCAAGAGGAACTAATGATCTATTACCTCAAGATACTGCTAAGTGGCAGTATCTTGAGGATAAAATGAGAGAGGTATTTACTTGTTATAATTATCAGGAGATTAGAACACCAATTTTTGAAGTAACAGATTTATTTAGACGAGGAATTGGAGAGGCAACCGATATTGTTGAAAAGGAAATGTATACTTTCAGTGATAAAGGAGATAGGAGCATTACTTTAAGACCTGAAGGAACTGCTTCAGTGATGCGGTCATTTTTAGAAAATAAAACTTATGGTCAAGCACAACCGACTAAATATTTTTATGCAGGGCCAATGTTTAGATATGAAAGACCACAAGCAGGTCGTTATAGACAATTCCATCAGATTGGGGTTGAAGCTTTAGGGGCTGATAATCCAGCTATTGATGCTGAGATTATAGCTTTAGGAATTCAGTTCTTAACTGAGTTAGAATTAGAAGAGCTAGAGGTTCATCTTAATAGTGTAGGTTGTCCAGAGTGTCGCAAGAATTATAGAGAGAAATTAAGGGATTACTTTAAGCAGTACTTAGGAGAACTTTGCTCAGACTGTCAAGATAGATATGAACGTAATCCATTACGAATTCTTGACTGCAAGGCTGATCGCAGGCAAGAGTTTATGGAAGATGCGCCTAAAATATATGAAGAGTTATGTACGGAATGTGATCAACACTTCAATCAAGTACAGCAATATCTTGATCTGTTAGAGATTGATTATATGTTGGATGCTCGATTGGTAAGAGGTCTTGATTATTATACCAAAACTGCCTTTGAGGTTATTTATAAGGGATTAGGAGCCCAAGATACGATCTTCGGTGGGGGGCGTTATGATGGATTGGCCCAAGAAATAGATGGACGTGATATTCCTGGAATTGGTTTTGCTATGGGAGTAGAGAGGATTTTATTGACTTTAAAAGAGCAGGGAATCGAATTACCAATTGATCAGAGTATGGATTTATTTATTACTACAATTGGTGAAGAAGCTGAGCAAGCTGCTTTTAAGTATCTTTATTCTTTACGGCAAGCTGGTTTGAAGGTTGAAATGGATTATTTAGGTCGTAGTGTTAAAGGACAAATGAAATGTGCCGATCGAAATAATGCTAATTATAGTATTATTTTAGGTGGAGATGAATTAAATAAAGGTGTAGCTACTATTAGAAATATGAAATCTGGAGAACAGGTAGAAATTAAACTAGATAACTTAGTTCAAGAAATGAAAAAGCGAATAGAATAATCTAGGAGGGAAGATAATGACTGGAATGAAAGATTTAGTAAGAACCCATTCTTGTAAAGAGTTAGGAATTGAGCAAGTAGGGGAAGAAGTTACTCTAATGGGATGGGTACAAAGAAGAAGAGATCATGGGGGAGTAATCTTTGTAGATTTAAGAGATAGATTTGGATTGGTACAGGTTGTCTTTAATCCAGAAATAGCAGAAGATACATTTGATTTAGCTAATCAATTAAGAAAAGAATATGTAATAGCTGTTACTGGAGAAGTTATAGCTCGTCCTGAGGAAATGATTAATGATGATTTAAACACTGGGAAAATAGAAGTTCATATAGAAGAGTTACATATTCTGGATGAGGCTGAGACTCCTCCTTTCTTAATAGAAGATGAAATTAATGTAGGGGAAGAAGTGAGATTAAAGTATAGATATTTAGATTTGAGAAGAAAGAAGATGCAAGAAAATTTAATGTTGCGCCATCAAGTTAAGAAGTCTGTTAGAGATTATTTAGACCGAGAAGACTTTTTAGAGATAGAAACACCAATGTTGACTAAGAGTACTCCTGAAGGAGCACGAGACTTTTTGGTTCCTAGTCGATTGCATACAGGAGAATTTTTTGCTTTACCGCAATCGCCACAATTATTCAAACAATTATTGATGGTTTCTGGGATGGAAAGATATTATCAGATTGTTCGTTGTTTTAGAGATGAGGATTTAAGAGCTGATCGTCAGCCTGAATTTACTCAAATTGACCTAGAAACTTCCTTTATGAATCAAGAAGAGATTTTGGAATTGGTAGAGAAGATGATGAAGGAGATATTTACAGCAGTTGATTTTGAAGTGCCGACTGAATTTCCTCGCATGACTTATCAAGAAGCAATTGAGCGTTATGGAACTGATAGACCAGATACTAGATTTGGAATGGAGTTAGTGGATCTTTCAGAAGTTGTAAAGAATAGTGAATTTAATGTCTTCAGTGGGACGGTTGCTAATGGTGGATTAGTAAAAGGAATTAATGCTAAAGGAGCTGCTGATTTTTCTCGCAAAGATATTGATGAACTGACTGATTTTGTTGGTATTTATGGAGCTAAAGGGTTAGCTTGGATCAAGGTTGAAGAAGATGGAGTTAACTCTCAAATAGCTAAGTTTTTAGCTGAAGAAGAGTTAAATGGTATTTTAGATGAAATGGAAGCAGAAGCTGGGGATCTATTATTATTTGTAGCAGACAACCCTGATGTTGTTGCTGCTGCATTAGGTAATCTGAGATTAGAGTTAGCTAAAAAATTAGAGTTGATCGATCAAGATCAATTTGAATTTTTATGGGTTACAGACTTCCCATTATTGGAGTGGGATGATGAAGCAGAGAGGTATGTTTCACTACATCACCCATTTACTATGCCGAAAGAAGAAGAGCTTTCATTATTAGATACTGCACCTGAAGAAGTTACTGCTCAAGCTTATGATTTAGTCTTAAATGGAATTGAAATTGGTGGGGGAAGTATTAGAATTAATAACCGCCAAATACAAGAAAAGATTTTTGGGTTATTAGAGATGGAGCAAGATGAGATTGAAGAGAAGTTTTCTTTCTTACTAGAAGCCTTTGAATATGGGGCTCCACCACATGGAGGAATTGCTTTTGGTCTTGATCGTTTAGTAATGCTACTTGGTAAATTAAAGAGCATTCGTGATGTAATTGCATTCCCTAAAACACAACGAGCTACCTGTATTTTGACTGATGCTCCTTCGCCAGTAGCTAAGGAACAATTAGAGGAGTTAAATCTTGAGATTGAAGAAGAGATAGAGTTAGATTAAGCTCTCTCACCTGACAATTTTTTCATTAATTTAAAATTTTATTTTAAAGGATAGTTTTACTTGAGATGTTTTCAGAAGTATGATATTATTTAGATGAAGTTGGAGGAAATACTTATATTCTACGATGTTCGTGATTGGGTTTATGTTTTGCCTAACATCACATTATAAGGGAGCCTGGTCTCCGTTTGTGGCGTATAAGCCATCTTAGAATGGACATATAAATCAAATGGGAGGGCACCCACTTGAATAATTGAGAGCAAATCAATAAGTCTGATGCGGCATTGTGGAATTATCTTAAAGTCTAGCCATATGGCTAGACTTTACTATTATAAAGAAATATTTTTTAGTAACTTTGTTTTAAGGAGGCTGACTTAGTAAAAGGGGGGAGCAGATGTTAGCAGAGAAGAAGAAAGAACAGCGACAAAGGGCGATGGAGTATCGGCAAAGATTGACAGATAGAGAACTGCTAAAGAAGAGTATGGAGATCAAGAAGAAGCTATTTGAACTAGAAGAATTCAAGGCTGCAGAAAATATCATGTTCTTTGTTTCCTTTAAGAATGAAGTTAGAACAGAATTCATGATTAAAGAGGCTCTCAAACTAGATAAAAATGTAATTCTTCCTATCACTGACCGAGAAGAGAATAGATTGTTATTATCTCAATTGAAAGATTATGATCAAGAGTTAGAGGAAAGTACTTATGGGGTTTTAGAACCTAAAGAAGAATATGTTAGATTGATGGAACCTAATGAGCTGGATTTAGTAGTCTCTCCAGGGCTGGCTTTTGATCGAGAGTTGAACCGCTTAGGTTATGGTGGTGGATATTATGATCGGCTTTTATCACAAGCGCCACAGGCAGATAAAGTTGCTGTTGCTTTTCAAATTCAGATTGTAGAACAAGTTGTTACAGGTGAGTACGATATTCCGATGGATAAAGTAGTTACTGAACAAGAAGTTATTTCTTAAGTTTAAGTACATATATAAATTGAACTAATGATTTTCTTCAATATAATTAATCTAAGTTCTTTTAAATTTGAAGGGTCTAAATAAAAGTCGAATTTAACTGATATAGCTGAAGGAGTTTAAGCCAGTTAGTTTCAATATAGTATTTTAAGACTGAGAAGGATATCCTCTAAATAACTTTAGAGGATATCCTTGTTGTATTATAAAAAGTGTTAGGAACAGAGGTTATGATTTGGCTAAGACGAGAAGGAGAGGTGAAGGGATGATGGATTTATTCAGTTATCAAACTAAAGAGAATAATACTAATAATAAACCTTTGGCTGTTAAAATGCGACCTCAAAATTTAGAGCAGTTTATAGGTCAAGAAGAGATAGTAGGAAAAGGAAAATTGTTACGTAGAGCTATTGAAGCCGATAGATTACAATCGCTTATCTTTTATGGACCGCCAGGAACAGGTAAAACTACTTTAGCAAGGATAATTGCTAACAGGACAGAGTCCGAATTTGAAAGTTTAAATGCAGTAACTTCAGGAGTAAAGGACTTACGTCAAGTGATTACTAGAGCTAAAGAGCGACAAGGAATGTATAATAAAAGAACGATCTTATTTATAGATGAGATTCATAGATTTAATAAATCTCAACAAGATGCATTATTACCAGCAGTTGAAGAAGGAATAATTATCTTGATTGGAGCTACTACTGAAAACCCATATTTTGAAATTAATTCGCCATTATTATCACGTTCTAGGATTTTTCAGTTGCGGTCATTAACTGAAGAGAATATTAAAGCTATATTAAGGCGTGCTGTAGATAAATTGGAAGGTAGTAAAGATTATAAGATTAAGTCAACTATAGAAGCATTAAATCACTTTGCTAGAGTAGCAAATGGAGATGCTAGAACTGCTTTGAATGCATTGGAATTAGCAGTATTAACTACCCCTCAACAGGAGGGGATGAAGGAAATAGATCTAGAAGTAGCAGAAGAGTCAATTCAACAAAAGGTAATTAATTATGATCAGGCAGGAGATAATCATTATGATACAATTTCAGCCTTTGTTAAGAGTATTAGAGGTTCCGATCCAGATGCTGCTTTATACTGGTTAGCTAAGATGATTGAAGCTGGTGAATCTCCAAGCTTTATTGCTCGGAGATTGATCATTCATGCTGCTGAGGATATAGGAACTGCTAATCCTCAAGCGTTAGTTATTGCTAATGCTGCAGCAGAAGCGGTTGATTATGTAGGTCTGCCTGAAGCGAGGATTCCCTTGGCCCAGGCTACTATTTATTTAGCAACTGCTCCTAAAAGCAATGCTGTTTTGCTAGGGATTGATCAAGCTTTAGCAGCGGTAAGATCAAAGGTAACATCAGGGGTACCAACTCATTTGCAGGATAATCATTATCAAGGTGCAACTGAATTAGATAAAGGAGTTAATTATAAGTACCCTCATGATTATCCTAACAATTATGTAGAACAAGAATATTTACCTCCAGAGTTGGCAACTGAAAAATTTTATCAACCAACCGAGAATGGTTACGAAGAGAAGATTAAAGAGTTTTTAAAGTATTTAGATTAACTCTGGTAGCCTTATAAAGTATTACAATTATGGTGTGATCTGTTGCGATATGAAAAGTATCGCCTAGTATTGTGAAGACAATCTACAATAACTAGAACTGAAAGACTGTAACAGTCAAATGATAGGGTAACGCCTTGAAGGGCTGTCATTGATACTCCGAACTGCATTATTT
>NZ_JALKBX010000028.1 GCF_023227745.1 Natroniella acetigena
TTAAATTTAAAATAGCCAATTCATCTCCACCTAATACAGTAGCTTAGATGGAGTTTTCTTGGCTGTTCTAGATAAAAAAAGTCAAGTATCTTTAAGATACTCGACCTTTAGCAATCCTTTATTCTCTATTATTCAACTTTAATCTAGTAACTTTATTCAATTCCTCTTCAGCTTTAGGAATTATTATCTCCATTACACCGTGTTCAATATCGGCTCTAGCCTCTTGATGCTTAACTTTGAGGGGTAATGTAATTCTTCTTTGAAATTCATTCCTACTTCTTTCCTCATAATAATATCCATTTTGCCCTTTAGTACTCTCTTGTTCTTGATGTTGCCCTTTAACAATAACAGTTTCTTCACTAACCATTATTTCAACATCATCAGGTCGTATTCCTGGCAAATCTGCCTTAATAACTAAATTATCTCCTTCTTCATAAATATCAACTGCTGGATAAGTTTTTTCTTGCTCTGGTAATCTTTCATCCAAAAATCTATTCATCTGCTCCCGTATAGTATTTATCTCTCTAAATGGATTCCAAGTATTCGACTTCATTACCTAAGTTATTCCCTCCCCAATCAGATAGTATATAATATATCATTTCTTAGATGATAGTAATTTATACATCAATAAAACTTATTAACCTTAAATAAACCTTTAGCTGGTTGATAAATCTGTGGTATTTCTTTCGCCACTTCCTCTAATGGTACCAGTGGAAGTAATTGCTCTAATCTCCCTGTCTCTTCTGCCCTTATTAATACTTCTTTCAATAAATTTTCAGCCCTTTTAATTCCTCTTTCTTTTAAAACTCTTAATATTAGTGATTTATAAAGATTATTATCTTCAATTTCAATATTTGTATCTTTTAAGATATAACTACCTTGTTCTAAAGCAACAATTTCTATTAATAAATTAGTTAATCCAAAAGGAAGTTGATTATACAATTTCTTAAACCCTGTAATCCGACTGTTTTTTAGCTCCAAACAATATTTTTTTTTCTGATAGATTAATTTAATCTTTGATTGAGAAAATAAATATTCATAATTATTAACACTTATAAAACCTCGTTTAATCTGGGCCAATGAAGGATAGAGAACAAAAGAAATTCCACTTAATAACCACTTTCTCAAACCTAACTTACCTGAAGCAAATTTAACAAATCTAGAATCATTATAAATACTAGCTCGAACTGAATCAGAATCTTTCACAGTTACTAGCTCCTCAATTTTTTTAGTAAGTTGAGAATAATTAAGTAAAGTACCCATTTTCTCTAATGCCTCATAACTTGTATCAGTAATTGTAAGTGGCATATCTCTTCCTCCCTAAAACAAAATAACCCTAAACATTTAAACTATAATCTTTAATAATCTAAAAAACAAATCGGAAGCATAATAGCTTCCACTTAACAGATTCCCCCTTATTGTAAGCCTGAATAACATAATCTACCCCTGGAATAATAGTTAAAGGAATCGCTGAAAATAATGTTACTTTCAAAATATAAATATCTAATATCCTCCCTAAATCTAAAATCAGGTCATACCTTCTAGCTACATACCCATTAAGTAAATCAGTCAATCCAGAACAGATAAGAATTATTCCAACAATCATTATATTAGCTTCAATAGAACTAAAAAGAATAATCAAAAATACTTGAACCATTATGATTCTTAGTGAGGTTAAAAAATTAGCAATATTCATTTATAATTCCTCCTATATTTAATTTTATTCAAGAATCCTAGATATAATATTAAACCCCTGCTAAAATCTTTAGGTTTAAATTATAAATCAATATTAAATATTAACCCCTCATTCTTCACCTCACTATTTATCACTTCAAAACATGTTCAACTTCCACTTGTAATTAAAAGCTCACATAACATCTAATTACAAGCAGATTAAGTTTTCCTCCTAGAAAACAAACCCAACAAGTTTCCTCTTTAAATTTATACTTGATACTTAATAGCAAATCTAATAAAATCTTCTGTTGGCTCAATCCATTCATAATTAAACTCCTCTACCTCAGCTTTACTTGGTCCTTCCTCCAAAAATTTAACCAATTCTTCCAACTTTTGCTCAGTTCCTTCAGCCACTACCTCTAGTTCATTCCCAGAAGTACTTTTTACATATCCTTTAATTCCTAAGCGAGTAGCTTTTTGATGTGTACTTGCTCGATATCCAACACCTTGAATTCTACCTTTTACATTAGCTTTAATTGCTTTCTTTTTCATAATAATCCTCCTATTAACCTTGTTGTATAATTATTATTTCCATAAAATATAATTTTAATCAATAATAACTAACATTTAATTTTACTCCACATAGTAAACTTCACTAAAAAATAAATTTTTCCTCTTTATTTGACAAAAAAACTTTTTATCCTTTTATCTGATATAGAGCTTAAAAATAAAAGATCGCACAATAGAAACAAATATAAATGCTTCTACCATACGATATAAAAATATTATATGTTCTTTACATAATTAATTTGCTGCTATCCGATTAATTTGTCTAATGTCTCTTTAACTTTCTCTGGCTTGATAGGTTTTACTATGAAGTCTTTCCTACAAGTTTCACAGAAACTTTCCGTAATTAATTACTATTAGTCAAGTAATTTTTCTAATGTTTCTTTGACTTTTTCCGGTTTAATAGGCTTTACTATAAAATCCTTTGCCCCAGCTTCAATTGCTTCTAATACCATCGGTTTTTGTCCCATTGCACTACAAACAATTATAGTAGCATCTGGATCATACTCCATAATCTTTTTAGTAGCCTCAATTCCGTCCATTCCTGGCATAGTAATATCCATTGTTACCAAATCGGGTTCTAATTCTTTATATTGCTCTATAGCTCTTTCACCATTTTCGGCCATTCCAGCTACTGCATATCCTTGTTCTTCAATTATTTTAGCTAACATTGTTCTCATAAAATTAGCATCATCAGTTATTAATATTTTCTTAGCCATTCCTGTTCCTCCCCTCAAAACATTCCTTTAATTTATAAGAATAACAAATTAAACACTAGCACCATCTTTTACTATTTTATTATATTTACTCTAAAAAATCAAGATTCCTTTCTAAAACTCACAGATTAAAAATTCTATCTATCACCTCTAAATAATCTAAAACAACTAATCCTTGACTACCGATTTTATACTCCTGTTTAGCAATTTTTTGATAAGGAATACTCTTTCTACCTCCTTTCAACCTTCCTTGCCAATACTCATCTAATAGACTATAAGGTAAATAGTATGCCTCATCTAAAGCATTAAAATAAATAATCAAAAAAGCAATTCCACCATTAGCAGCCCAGTTTTTTAAATAATTATATTGATGTTTCTTTACATTACTCAAATCAAAGCGCGTCTCTATTCTAGTTTCCTTAGCATCAAAAGCAATGGCTTGGCCCTTATAACTCCCAATATAGTCAACAGTTGATTTCTGTTCATAAAATCCATTAGTAATCTTCCCAGTTCTGGAATTTATATTTAATACTTTAACAGGGGTAGGAATCTTTTGAATTACCGCTCTATTTTGAAATAAATATTGTCGATTGGAAGTTTCAATCATGTTCTCTAAAACCTTTCCCCTACCACCATAATTCATGCAAAACCCTCCTTAACATTTGACCACCTACTCTAATACTAAACCAAATACTTACTATAATAATTATTAAATTAACTACTTCACCCCAAAAATTGATTAATTTAGATAGTATATACTCATCTAAACTCTGCTTAGTTCCACTCGAAAAATAAAGAAAAATAACAATAACAGCAACTACTAAAGTACCTATTAATAATTTAACCAACTCTAATTTCACATTTTACCTCCTATATTACCTACTTCAACACTTGTATTATATCATACTCATTAACTTAAACTAAATCCTAATAGAATACAGATGTATTACAATAATGTGGCACTTTTGTGCCACATTATTGAGTTGACAGTGTACAGTGAACAGTTTACAGTTAAGATCAAAACCTTAAAAAATTAAGATCTCTGAAATGCCTTATGTTCGCAGGTTTAGAGTGATTTTGATTTAAGATTTTAATGGTTTTAACTGTTAACCGTCAACCGTAAACTGTACACTGATATAATGTTACTAACTCGTATAAGTTAAAAATCAACTGCTTCCATTAAATCAACTATTACCAACCTATATTCTCGTTGATTGATAGACGAAGTTAAAATATAAAGTTTATTCTGGTTGGAATCAAAAACAAGATCATAAGCATAATCTCTTAAGTCAATTTTATCTAATAAACTATGTGTATCTAAGGAAAACAAACTAACTTCAGTATCATTATAAGCGATAAATAACCATCCTGCTTCCTGAGCAACGGCAATTCCTCGTGGATAACCTGCAGTTTTAAATTTCCTTACTAACTCTACCTCTCCTGCTTGATTGAGCACAAAAGACTGAACATAATCAAATTGGCTACTTGCAATATAGATATCTTTTTCTTCTGCATCATTATGTATTTCAAGATCATCAATTATCCCTGTTCTCAATTTTCTTATAGGATTTGAAATTTCGCTTAGGTCATAGATGAATGTTTCAGTAAAGTAGGCATCAATCAATAACTGTTCTTCTCCAACCAATTCAATTTTTTCACCAGTCACTACTGCTCTTCCGTTTTTTAATTGATAGCTATCTTCAACTCTTGCTTCTCTAATATTAAATTGCAATAAGTTAGCTTCATCATCTACTTTGAGATATAAATAATCAGTCCCTAAAGTTATATCCTTTATTTCTTGCTTAAAATTATAATTACTTACTTTCAATTGTTCTAAATCTACCTGTACCAAAGAATTATTTCCCTCAGTAACTAAAAACAAATATGTATTATCTTTACTCAGCTTTAGATGTTTAGGATTTGGGCCAACCTCAATTTCTTCAGTAATCTCATCTTCCTGAGTATCAAAGATTAATAATTGATTTTCTTGCTGATCAAGCAAATATAATTGAGAGCGTAATTCATCAAATACAAGATCCGAAACACGCTTACCTAATGCAACCTCTCTAATCCCTTTATCTAATATTTCAATCAACTCTTCATTACTGACTGATAAATAACCTTGCTCATTAATTACCATCACTTGATAGGTATAAATTTGATTTGGAGCGACATCTTGATCTAAATAATAAGTTTCCACCTGATCATCTATTTCTGCTATCACCTCTGCATTATTATCAATATAAAAATTATTACTACGTAATATTTGATAAGTAAAAAAATCATCCTCAAGATAAGTCGACCAGTTAAGCTTAACCCCTTCAACTACAGAATCATTCTTTACTTCATTTAATAATACCTGTTCAGGATAATCTCCTTCAACTGCAAAAGAAAAATTATATGTAGTTTCATTTCCCTGATCATCTTGAATAAAGACTGTAATTCTATAATCACCAGGTGCTGTTGGAACCCGATAAGTCGCTTGATTATCGGTCTGTGATAAAAAATTTCCACCATTAGCAGTCCAATGATAATTTAAATCAGCCTCTTGAGATAATTTAATATCAAAATCTACTTTACTATTTCCTAACAATCTACCAGTTTCATAATAATGTTCAGAATCAACATTAAATTCTTCTACAATTAATTCTTCTCTACATCCTGTTAAGCTCAATATCAATAGCAAAAAAAAAGGAATAATAAATTTATTATAATTAAGCTTCAAATTCTGTTCCTCCTTACTCTAAATTCAGTTAATGTTCATTATCTGCTAAATTATCTATTTCATTTTTAGGATCTATATGAACCAAAACTCCTTCTACTTTAGGGTTGGAATCCTTAATCTTTTCTTTGACAGCGGTAGCAACTTGATGTCCTTCAGTAACCGTTAAATCGTTAGCTACAACAACCTTCAAGTCAACAAAAAGGCGAGAACCATAAGCTCTTAATTTTATATCTTTAATTGTAAGAACATCATTTACTTTAACAACCTCTTTTATTATTTTATTTTTCTTATCTTGACTAGGAATAGCATCCATTAATTCATCAATAGCATCTAATAATATCTCTCCGCCGACCTTAATAATAAATGAAGCAACTACAAGTCCTGCTAATGGATCTAACAAAGGATAACCAAGTCTTGCCCCCCCTGCTCCAATCAAAACTGCAATAGAAGATAATGCATCAGAACGATGATGATAAGCATCAGCAACCAATCCTTTAGAATCAATCTTTCGTCCTACTTTTATAATATAGCGGCATAATCCTTCTTTTATTATAATAGAGATTACTGCAGTCCAAAGTACTATGCTACTAGGAATATTTATCTCATAATTAATAATCTCCATCACTGTACTCCTAACTAACATCAAACCAGTAGCAATTAAAATTATTCCCAATAATTTCGTTGCAATTGATTCAGCCTTACCATGTCCGTAAGGATGACAATCATCTGGAGGCTGACTAGAAACCTTAAAACTCATAAATACTATTATAGTGGAAACTACATCTGATACAGAATGAAAACCATCAGCAATCAATGCCTTACTACCAAACCAAAACCCTACAACTATCTTTAAAATTGACAATAAAATATTAACTACTAAACTAATAGAACTTACCTTAACCCCCAAATCATGACGTTTTTTTTCCATTACTCTCTTTTCCTCCTAAACCTTATTAGCTATTACATACTCACTAATAAATTGTATTACTTAGAATATCACATTTGTGTTTCTTAATCAATGCAATATTTTCTAGATAAACTAAATATTTACTATTTAGAATAATTTATATATCACTACTAAAAATTAAAGCTAAGGTTAATCACAAGCTTAACGATTAACCCTAGCCTCTGGTTTTTACTCTATAGGCATTTCACCAAGAGTTACCTTAGCTGAATTCAAATTTCCATCTTGGCTCATAATCAATAATTCAAGTTGCTCACCAATCTCTTTATCTACAATAATCTCCTGTAAATCATTCATATCTTTTACTTCTTGATGATCAGCTTCGATAATAATATCTCCCCGTGATAACCCAGCTTTAGAGGCAGGACTATTGGAGACTGTACGTAAGATCATTACTCCATTAGATATATCTAAACCATAATACTGAGCTACTTGTTCAGCTATTCCAGCCCCATAAATCCCTAACCAAGGTCTCCTAACCCTACCATACTCAATCAAATCATCAATAATTTCTTTGGCCCGGTTAACCGGTATCGCAAAACCAATTCCTTCAGCACTGCCAATAATAGCAGTATTGATTCCGACTACTTGGCCCTGACTATCCAGTAAAGGTCCCCCACTATTACCAGGATTGATAGAAGCATCCGTTTGAATCAAGCCATCAAGCACAACAGAGCTTCTAGTAACCCTACTAGTAGGTCTAATCTCTCTTCCTAAAGCACTAATAACACCAGTAGTTACTGTATTACTAAATTCGACCCCAAAGGGGCTTCCAATAGCAATCGCTAATTGCCCTACTTCCAACTGATTTGAATCTCCTAAAGGAGCTACTGGCAGATCAGAAGCATCAACTTGAATAACGGCCAAATCATTCCGTGGATCCTCACCGACAACCTCAGCTGTAAAATCTCGTCCATCCGGTAACAAGACTTCTATCTCATCAACCCCTCCAACCACATGGTGATTGGTTAAAATATGTCCTTTTTGATCAATAATAACTCCTGACCCTATTCCTTCTCTTTCTTCAGGAATAGGATTAAAGAAAAAATCATGCCTAACTTCAGTATCTTTAGTAATGATACTGACCACAGCAGGGCCAACCTCACGTACAACCTTCTTAACTGCTTCTTCTTGAGGTACAACTATCCGCTCAACTTGCTGCTGTTCCTCTTCCACTTCCGGTTCAGAACTCCAAAAAGCAGTAGCTTCAATATCTGTTACTAAAAAACTGCCTATTAAAACTCCAATCAAAATTAAACAACTATACCCAACTATTCTCTCTTTAAACCTTTTCATTACAGCTCCCTCCCTTAAAAAATTTACAATTTACAGTTGACAATTAACCTCTCAAGATCAAAAGAATTTAATTGTACATTGTTAATTATCAATTGACCATTGTTTTCAAAAGCTTCTCACTGCTTCTTCATTAGCTTTAATCAAACTAAAACCAAATCTAGAACCTTCACCTTCTACACTATCAACCCAAACTTCGCCATCATGCTGTCTAATAATCTCCCTAACAATTGATAACCCCAACCCTGTACCACCTTTACTACGCGTTCGAGATTTATCAACTTTATGAAATCTATTCCAGATATTAGCTAGCTCTTGGCGAGGAATTCCAGGTCCTTGATCCTCTATTATTACCTTAACCTTTCTTTCTCCTTCTTGAGCAAAGATCCTAATCTCCTTACCTTCAGGGGTAAAATCAATAGCATTACTGATCAAATTAATTAAAATCTGTTCAATCCTATCCCTATCACCTAAGACTAAAGAAAAACCTTCTGGTACTTCAACTGCTATATTCAAATTCTTTTCAGTAATTTTTGGTTGCAAATTTTTAACAGAGATATTGATTAAATACTCTATATCCAAAACCTCAATCTCCATCTTGATCTGTTCCATTTCAATTTGTGATAAATCTAATAAATCATTGACTAATCTAATCAACCTCTCCACTTCACCTAATACTATTGAGTAATATTCACGTTTATCCACTTCAGAATCATAAACACCATCACGTAATGCCTTAACAAACCCTTGAATCGAGGTCAAGGGAGTCCGTAATTCATGAGAAACATCAGCCACAAATCTACGTTGTAATTCTTCTTTTCCTTGCAACGAATAAATAGTTTCTTGTAATCTATCAGCCAAATAATTAAACGAATGAGCCAACTGCCCTACTTCATCATCAGTTCTTACCCCTAACCGCTCGCTAAACTGCCCATGAGCCATATCAAACGCTATCTGCTTCATCTTCCGCAATGGTCTAGTAAAACTTTTGGTTAACGTAAAACTCAATATAAAAGTTAGACTGATAGCAATCAATCCTGCATAAATAATCAATCTACGCAAATCATCCAAAGTCGTACTAATTCCTGCTAATGGTGAATAGACAAAGACAGCTCCCAGTACCTCTTCATCAATAACAATTGGTACTGCCACAAACAAAACTGACTCATCAAAGTAATCAGAATGCCCACTCTTTTTTATAACTTGTCCATCAAATACACGTCTCATTTCCGGCTCTTCTAATCTAATCCCTTGCAGCTCTTCATGTTTAGATGTAGCTAAGACTAATCCTCTAGAGTTAACTATCCAGACATTACCTTCAAAAAAGCGCTGTGAACTCCTCAAAAAGGATAATGCTTCATCATAATTTCCTTCATAAATCGACTTTTGAACCAGATTAGCTATCTCTTGACCTTGCTCTATAAATGTCTCTTCTTGATTACTATAATAATAATTTTGAAATAAATAAGATAGAGAAGCTCCTAAAATAAATAAAGTTACTAAAATTATTGTAATAAATCTGAGCATTAATTTACTAGAAATAGTATTAAAAATCTTTATTGACTTCAAATTTATAACCCACTCCCCAAACTGTGTGAAAATAATTATATTCCTCAATGCAATTATCAATCTTATTTCTTAAGCGTTTAATATGGGTATCAACAGTTCTAATATCACCTATAAAATTATACCCCCAAACTTGATCTAATAACTGTTCTCTACTAAAGACCTGCTTTTCATTTTTAGCTAAAAAATAGAGTAGATCATACTCTTTAGGTGCTAATTCCAATACCTTTCCTTTTATCTTGACCTGATGTTTCTTATTATCTATAGTTAAATTAGGAAAAAATAAGACCTGATCATCTGCCCTTATATCTACAGCTCTTCTTAAATTAGCCTTCACTCTAGCTACCAATTCATCAGGGTCAAATGGCTTCGTTACATAGTCATCTGCTCCTAAATCCAACCCCTTAATCTTGTCCTGCTTTTCTCCTTTCGCAGTTAACATTATAATTGGCACATTAGACTTTTCTCTAATTTTTTGACAGACTTCCCAACCATCTAGCTTAGGTAACATGATATCTAGAATTACTAAGTGGGGATTAAACTCATAAAATTTATCCAAAGCTTCCTCCCCTTGGTTTGCTATAGCAAGCTGATAATCTTCCTTAGACAAATAAACTTCCATTAATCTGCAAAGATTTTGATCATCATCAACTACTAGAATTTTAGTAACCACCCTTTCCACCTCCTAAACTCCACTTTATAACTTAAATTATATCTATACTTAATTATAACTAACTTTTTTTTAATTATAAAGTCAAAATTTAATCTACTTCCGCCAAAAACCAGCTAATAAAAATACTAACACTGTATAAATCTCTAGCCTACCTAAGATCATACAAAAACTCAATAATAATTTTCCTACAACTGGTAAAGGAACATAGGTATTTAAAGGACCAATCAATCCCAACCCTGGACCAATATTCCCTAAAGTAGCTGCTACTGCTGAGATTGAACTGATCAAATCTATCCCAAAAGAAGCTAATGTAATGGTAGAAATTACAAAGACAATGATATATAAAAAGAAAAATCCCAAAATACTTGTAGAAACCTCTTCCGAAATAGCCTGATTACCGATCTTCAATGAAGTTACAGCTCGCGGATGAATCAATTTATATAATTCCTGAAAGCCTTTTTTCATTAATGCATAAATTCTGATCACCTTAATTCCTCCGGCAGTAGAACCTGCACAACCTCCAATAAACATCAAAACTAATAATATCCCGCGGGAAAAAGGGGGCCAAATATCATAATCAACCGTCGCAAATCCAGCTGTACTGATAATTGAAGTAACTTGAAAAGCAGCATATTTCAATGAAGAAAGAAAAGTCTTATAAACCTGTAACCGGAGATTAAATGTAATCAAAAGAATAGCTGTCACTACTATAAAAGTATAAAATCTAAACTCTTTATCCTTTATTAATGACTTAATATTACCTGTCAAAACCTGATAGTGTAAAGTAAGATTAATTCCAGCCATAAACATAAAAACTGCCATAATCGCTTCGATAATAATACTATCATAAGCCTTAACACTCAAAGTTCGTGAAGAAAAACCTCCCGTTGACATCGTACCAAAAGAATGAATTACAGCATCAAATAAAGGCATCTCATTTAAAACTAATAAAATCACCTGTAAAAAAGTCAATGCAATATAAACAACCCATAATGTCTTAGCAGTCTCTCTAATCCTTGGTTTTAATCGCTCATGAACTGGCCCAGGTACCTCTGCTTTAAATAACTGCATTGACCCTGCTAATTCAGGTAAAATTACAATCGACATCACAATAATCCCCATTCCACCCAGCCAATGCATTAAGCTGCGCCAAAATAAGATCGTATGTGATAAGCTTTCTAAGGACATAATTACTGTAGCACCTGTAGTAGTAAAACCACTGACACTTTCAAAAAAAGCATCTACAAAATTATCAAATACCCCCGCCAACATAAATGGTACAGCTCCAAAAATTGAAATAATAATCCAACCCAATGTCACAATAGCAAAACCTTCTCGATGTCTAATATTCTCCTTATCATCACTAAAACGTTTTAATAATTTTCCACTACTGATAGTAAAACCGGTAGCCACTATAAAAGCAATTCCATCCGCTTCCTGATAATATAGCGAAACTAAGATAGGGAGTAGCATACTAACTCCAATAAAAAGCAACAAAGTACCTAACATATTAAATACAATTTTTAATCTCATCTAATTACCCCCTATTTAAAATACCGCTCAATTGCCTCCTTAGTTACCAAAGAAAAAATAAGTAATTCATCTTTAGACTCTAACCTAGTACTTCCACTGGGGATTATTACCTTCTTACCTCGGTAAACCAAACCAACGATCAGATCAGTAGGTAACTTTAGATCCTTTAATTTAGTAGCCCTCTGTCTATCATAAGTCACCTTAGAAAACTTGATCTGTCCACCAAAAGTAACCATTCCGCCAACTTGTCCCTGATGTAGATAATCTAAAATAGTATCAATAGTAATTAATGACGGACAGATAATATGATCAATACTCAAAAACTCTGTTAAATAACTATAATTAATCTTATTTACAACCGCTATTGATCTTTTAACCCCTAACTTCTGAGCCAAAACTGACATCACTAAGTTAGCTTCATCATCATCCGTAACTGCTACAAACGCATCAGCTTTAGCAACTCCTTCTTCTTTTAAGAGGTCAACATCTGTTCCTGCCCCTTGCAAAACCAAGACATCCTCTAAATTATCAGCTAGTCTTTCACATTTTTTTAGATCTTCCTCAATAATAGTTACAACAGATTGAGAAGCAAAAAATTTAGCTAATTGATAATTAATCTCCCCTTCTCCCACAAGAACTACCTTTTCCTTATCCTCCGAATAATTACTAATTAGTTTACTAAACTTCTTCTTAAACCCTTTTTGGCAGATAATATACAAACTATCTCCAGGATAAATCTTATCCTTCCCTTGAGGAATAATTACTCTACCCTTCCTTAAAATAACTAAAACTAAAGAATTGCCAGGAAGGTTTAGTTCACTAACAGTATTATAAGCAAAGTTACTTTGGTGAGAAATCTTAAATTCAGAAATTTGAACCTTCTTGCTCAAAAACTTATCAACTTCCAATCGCATCCCCGGTTTAATTAAATTCTTAACCCGTTTAATTACCATTTCAGAAGGATTGACCACTAAATCAAGTTGTAATTTATTTAATTGTAAATCAAGAGCTAAGTTTTTAATCTGCTCTACTTGAACAATTATATCTTCGACTCCTAACTGCTGAGCATAAATTCCTGTTAATAAATTGTTGCGGTCATCTTCAGTAAGTGCAATCAATAAATTAGTTTTATCGATGCCGGCCTTATTTAAAAGCTCTAAATCTATTCCCTCTCCTTTTAAAGTTAATACATCTATCCTTTCTTGAATCTGCTTTCGTAATAGATCATCTTCTTCAATCATCACAACATCTTGGCCCATTTGAATCAATCGCTCTGCTAACTGAATTCCTACTTCACTCCCCCCCACAATAATCGTCTGTAACGAGGAAGCAGTAAAGCCCTTAGTTACTTTTTTAACCTTCCTTACTACCTCTTTCATAATATCTACCCTTTCATTGAGTAACTATTATAATTTATGCAATAACTAAGGTGAAAATTACCTTTTAACTAATTCTTACGATTATAGATAAACAATTCTAAACTAAATATCGATTGACGGTTGACAGTTAACAAACTAATTAGAACCCTAAATTCAAAACCAGTCTAAACCTGTAGATATAATACTTTTCAGATGTCTTAAGCTTTTAAGATTTTAATCTTAACTGTAAATTATTCACTGTCAACTGTCAACTATATTGTGGCACGAAAGTGCTACAATATTTCACTGGACATCTATAATGATAAAAAAGCTTATCTTGCTTTACAAGATAAGCTTTTTTATCATTATATTTAATTTTGTTTAACAAATTCAATTAATTAGACTTCTTTTCCGCCCGTTGATGAAATTTATCCAGCTCAATTATAAATCGTTCATGACGACCTGCTCCAATCTCTTCTACTTCATCTTCAACCCTAACCTCAAAACCAAGCCTTCTGCCATCAACTTCGACCAACTCAGCCTCAGCTGTTACTTCCATTCCTAATGGAGTAGCTACCAAATGTTTGACCTCAACATTAGTACCAACTGTTGCTTTATCCGCTGGTAAATAATCTGCAACTGCCTTGGTTGCTGCTTGTTCCATTAAAGCAATCATAGCTGGAGTTGCATAAACATCAACTCTACCACTATTATACTTTCTAGCAGTATTCATCTCAGTTACCTTTGTAGAAACTCTTCCAATTAAACCAGGTTTAATCTTCTTCATTTAAGCTCCTCCTAACTATATAAGCTGAATTTAACTTTTTCACTTAACCCTTTTGAGTTTAAAAGAATTCAGGTTAATTAAATAGAGAAAAATCATTAATTCAACTCATATACTTGAATTTTATATTACTTAATCAAGTCATCACTTCGCTATCAATTCTCTTTAATCACTCTAGATTCTAACAATATCATCCATTTAAAGTGATTTAAGGAACTACTAATGTAAACTTTTGTAATTCTAATTTCAATGCGCTTTGAACCTTCCTCTACTAACCATAGTTTATTAATTATTTCTTTCTATACACTTTAATTTCTAAATTACTATCTTCATAATTCACCTCAACCTTATCAATCATCATTCCTAATAAAGATAATTCTGAAGCCTGATCACTCTCACCAGCTAATTCCCAATAATACTATTCAACCTGTGTTTCTCTAGGGTATTTAATAACTTCTTTACTTTCTCTAATCTTTAAATAGCAAGTTTCTCTGTTACACCTTTAATACAAACTATCATCTAGTCAAGACCATTTTTCACATCAATCTCAATATGTCTAATCCCAACTTGATAATAAAAACCCATCAATTCACTAACTACTTTAATCGTCTTCTTAGCATTTTTCATTTTAACTTCCTTTCTTAAAAGAAATTAATATTGGAACAAGCATTGCTGCTACCTTTCCCCCTGCAAATCCATTATTATAAAGGTTCATTCCTCCATGTAAATACCCTACATTCATCACCACTGCCATATGAACAAAGCCAGCTAAAATCCCACTCTTCCAACCAAATTCATCAGCGATAGGGTCCAACGTAGTACAAAATAAAGCAGCTAACAGGGAACCTGTAGCAGTTACTTCCCAAACTTAAACTAAAGAAGCTAAATAAACCCCAATTAATAATGGAGTAATGTTCATTAGATGTTTACCAAAAGCACCAAACCCAACAATTGTAAAGATTCCTCCTACAACTGAACCACTTATTTCTCCACCGATAACCAAGATATAGATAGTAGATATTAATCCTAATAGCCCCATATTCGAGATAAACAACGGAAATTTCAAAAGAAGTTTGTATTTTAAGTTTTCTCTACAAATGTAGATTACTTTATTCTTTTACGAGTGTCTATGACCCGATTATCCCTACTGAACTATTAGTCTTTTAGGAATACATTAATCCTTACGACACCTTGAATATTTTACGCATTGAAGGATTGGTCAATACAACTCCATATATTCACTTGTACGTTACAAGGGGTCTAATTCACTACAAATGGATTGACATTACTATTTTATAACCTTGTTAACTTTATTATAACATAAATAGAGGAAAATCACATTGAAATATTTTGATAGATTGACTACACAAAATATTTCGGCTCATTCATTCCCTAAGACGAGCATAAGGGGGGTTTTTTGAGTCTAACTTATAAATAATAGAAGTTCGATTAGAATAGATCTCTCGTCCATTTACCTTTAACTGTTAACCTGTCTCCTTAACTTCTGTCCGTAAAACATTCACTAAACCAGTCTCCGAAATAGCCTTCATGATATCCTGACCTAAAACCTCTTCTTTCTTAACTCCTAATAATTCTTCACCAGCCCGATTAAAAAAATTATCTTTTGCTTATTATCAATAGCTACAATTCCATTATACGCTGAATCAACTATAACCTCAAACCAATTAGAAAACTCTTCCTTTGTTCACTGACTAAATTTTTCTAATTTCATAATCCACCTATTCCCTATTACTAATATTTTTACACCTGCTAATTTTAAATTCAAAATAAGATCATTAGCTT
Source organism: Natroniella acetigena (assembly GCF_023227745.1). GTDB lineage: Bacteria > Bacillota > Halanaerobiia > Halobacteroidales > Halobacteroidaceae > Natroniella > Natroniella acetigena. Next base: position 15,657 of record NZ_JALKBX010000028.1, read on the forward strand.
CATATAAAACATAAGTAACCTAATCTAAAATCAACAAAATTCTAAGTTGTATCAAGTAATTGCAACATAAATTTAATTTAGATTATAAGTTTCCAGTTCTGAAGTGAAGCTTATTTGATATTAAGTGGCAAAGTGCCACTTAATATCAGTGAACAGTAAACAGTAGATATGGTTTCTATGGGTTTCACGAAAGTTCTTGACAAAGACCTGTAGGAACGATTGACAGCAGATAGAAAAACCTAAATTCAAAACCATCCTAATCCTGTAGATATAAGGTCTTTCAGAGGTCTTAAGTTTTTAAGGTTTTGAGCTTTAATTGTAAATTATACATTGTTAACTGTACATTATATTGTGGCACAAAAGTGCCACAATTAAGAACACTGTCTACTCTCACTTTCTATCTGCTTCTTAATTGCTTGCAACATACTTCGACTATTACTGGCAACCTTCTTCTTTAAAATTGGATGTAACAAAGCTGATAACATCGGAATTCCAAATTCAAAATTAACTATCAAGCTAATCTTTACCCTCTGGGAATGAGACTCTAATTTCCACTTTCCATTAAACTCCTTAAGATCCCCACTCAACTGCTGATAAATTATCTCATATTCCGCATCATTGAAAACATCCCGTTCCTTCCAACAGATCTTTTTCCCATCAACCTCAGTAATCCAACTGGTAACAGTTTCATTTTTACATTGCTTTACAACATCAATATTAATCACATTAGGCATGAATTCTGGATATGATTCCATATCCTTAGCTAACTGGTAAGCTTGTTCAATGTCTCCTTGGACAAATATACTTTCCTCTACCTGTGGCATACTCTTCCCCTTTCTTTAACTGGCTAACTCAATTACTTTACTTAAAGCTCTGTCAAGTTTTATTAACACTGAATCTAATTCTTTTTTCACTACAATCAAAGGCGGTTCTAAGCGAACTACCTTTTGTTGATTTAAAGTATAAGCAACTAAAACTCCCTCTTTAACCAACTCAGAAATCAATAATCCCCCGTATGATTCATCCTTAAATTCAATTCCAATCATCAACCCTTTTCCTCTTACTTCTTGAATAACATTAGAATATTTTATTGCTAACTGCTTTAAATTCTGTAATAAATAATCTCCTAATTTTTGCGTAGAGTTGACTAAATCTCTATTTTGTACCTCCTTTAATGTAGCTAAAGCTGCTCTACAAGCTAGCTGATTTCCTCCAAAAGTAGATGTATGTAAAAAAGGATTCTGATTAAAAACTTCCCATAGATCAGCAGTAGCAACAACAGCTCCTACAGGCATTACCCCGCCACCTAATGCCTTAGCAAGCGTTAAAATATCAGGACTGACTCTATAATGTTGACAAGCAAACATCTTTCCTGTTCTTCCCAATCCAGTTTGAATCTCATCTAAAATCAGTAAAGTTTCATATTTATCACATAGCTCTCTCACTTGGAGTAGATAATTTTCAGGGGGCAGAATAATCCCACCTTCTCCTTGAATCGGTTCAATAATTACTGCTGCTGTTTCATAATCAATCTTCTGTTCTAAACTCTTAATATTTCCAAAAGGCACAAACTCAATTCCAGATAATAATGGCTCAAAGGGTTTTCTAAAAATATCCCTCCCCGTAACACTTAATGCTCCATATGATTTACCATGAAATGAATTTTCAGTAGTAATTATTTTCGATCTCCCAGTTGCCAGTCTAGCCAACTTTAAAGCACCTTCTACTGCTTCCGTTCCACTATTACAGATAAAAGAATTTTTTAAATTTCCAGGTGCAATTCTACCTAACTCCTCAGCTAACTGGGCCAAGGGCTGATTGAGCAATATTTTAGAAGAGAGTGGCATTAAATCTAACTGCTCTTTAACAGCCTGCACAACCTTTGGTGGCTTATGACCTAAAATAAAAGTTCCATACCCCCCTAAAAAATCCAAATATTCATTTCCAGTTATATCCTTGACAGTTAAACCATCTGCTTCCCACTCTACTTTATCTAAACCCATAAACTTAAGTAATCTAGCTAGTCCAGAGTTAACATATTCTTTATAATTTTCCATTGTAGTTTTAGATAAGTCTTCCATGTAATTACCTCCTCGTATCTACTATTAACTAGTATGGAATTTATTATCAAAAAATATACCAACTACTACAATTTACAATGTATAATTTACAATTGCCAATTAACAATCAACCCCTTAAAACCAAAGATGTTCAAAGAACTTTTAATTATACATTTTACATTGTGTCAATAGTTCATTATGAAGCTATATGAATAATATTAAAACAAACTAGGTATTATATCTCTAAAGGAGGTCGATCATGACTCAAAAAAAAGTAAGTCAAGTCTTAATCGAACAGTTACAGAAATTTAAAGTCCAAAACATCTATAGTTATGCTGGTGATACAATTTTGAAATTATTTGCAGAATTAAAAAAATCAGAATTAAATTTATATACAACTAAACATGAAGCTACTGCTGGATTTATGGCCTCAGCGGAAGCTAAGTTAACAGGCGAATTAGCTGTTTGTGCTTCTCATAGTGGCCCTGGAACAGCAAATATTATTAACGGTATTGCAGATGCTTATGCTGATAGAACACCAGTTTTATTAATAAGCGGACAAGTCCCCACTTACAACATGGGTACTAATTATAAACAATATTTAGAACAATTAGAATTGGTCAGACCATTAACTGTCTTTTCCGATATAGTAACCACTCCAGAATCAATTGTAGATTTATTGGTTAAAGCCATGTCTTTAGCTATCAACAAGGGGGGAGTAAGTCAACTGGTCATCCCTATGGATCTATGGGATCAGCAGACTAATGCTCAGCCTAGGGAATATCCTCCTCATCTTGCTCAAACAGAAAAATCTGAACAGGATACAATTAAACAAGCCAGTCAATTGATTGAACAAGCAAATCAACCGGTTATTCTCTATGGAAGAGGAGCTAGACATTGTCAAGAAGAATTAATAGAGCTTGCCTCTAAAACAAAAGCAGGATTGATCAATACTTTACCTGCCACAGGGATTCTTGAATATGATATTCCACAATCATTAGGTGGATTAGGACATGCTGGCAGTCCAGAAGCTGCTCAAATATTAAAACAAGCTGACCTAATAATTACTCTAGGAGCAACTTGGTGGCCAATGGATTATGTTCCTAGAGAACCCAAAGTGATTCAATTCGATCTCTGCAAAGAAAATATTGGAATGACTCACCCTATCAAAGTAGGAGTTGTTGGTGAGATAAAAGAATCACTTCAACTATTACTCAATCAAATCACAGAGACTGAAAATCAAAACTGGGTCAATCAAATAAATGAAGCACGAACAACTTGGTTTGAGAGACTTGGCACAGAAAGTCATCAAGAAGGGTATCCACTCCCACCTCAAGCAGTAATTAGAGTAATCAGTGAACAAGCTTGTCCAGATGAAATTATCTCTGTCGATTCTGGAGATAATACAATTTGGTTTGGAAAATTTTTCGGCAATCGATGCCAAGAAGTTCTCCTATCGGGTACATGGAGAACAATGGGATTCAGCCTATCAGCTGCTTTAACAGCTAAAATTAACAATCCCGACAAGCCAGTAACTTCCATCATTGGTGATGGCGGAATTTCAATGTTTTTAGGTGAAATTCTAACCGCCAATAAATATAATCTTCCAGTCAGAATCATAATCTTAAATAATGGTATGCTAGCCATGGAAAATAACAAGATGGTCACTGCAGAGTTATCACCTACTGAAGTAAACCTTAATAATCCTGATTTTGTTAAGTTAGCAGAATCTTGTGGTGTAAAAGGTATTAGAGTAGAAAATCCTCAACAACTCAAAGAAATTTTGTTAGATAGTAAAGATTTAACTGAACCATTAATTATAGATGTTCCAACTGCTGCTCCAATTCCAGCTGGAACTAAGTTATAAAAAAATGGACTTCAGCCATAGTCTAAGTCTAAGGTTGAAGTCTAAGGTTAAGCAAACCATTAAAAATCTTAAAAACAAAAGTTACCCACAACCTTTAAAGAGCATAATTTCCTAAACAACAATAAAATTTCAAATTGATTGATATTTAGTGGCACTTTTCGTTCGTGAAATAATGTGTTTTTGTAGGGACAATCCTTGTGGATATGGTTTTTATTGATACTGTCTTTGATATGGTCTTTATGTTTTTCACGAACAGTTCTGGTTTCTAGGACTGGTAGGGTGATTTTCACGAAAGGGCTAATAAGCCCTGTAGGGATTTCACGAAGAGTAGATATGGTTTTTATGAATTTCACGAAGGGTCTTGATTTTTAGACCCGTAGGCGAGAGGACTCGTAGGGTCGCCCATGGTTTGATCTAATTTCACGGGCAGGCACAGGGATCTGCCCCTACAAGAAAAACGATGTTTTATGTACGGGCACGATGCGTCGTGCCTGTACAAAATTTTTTTACTGATTCCTTATTCCAAATTCCTGATTCCTGTGGCACAAAAGTGCCACAATATTGTAATAAAACTTCACTTTAAATTCCTATAATACGAAAACTTGTATTAAATTAATATATGTGCTAATTTATAAAATAGCTCCCTTTTTGAAGATTCAAACTACTTCAATGCTTGCTCACCTTAATATAAAAACCCTTCTCTCAAATGAAAGAAGGGTTTTCTAAACTTAATTTTAAAAATAATCACTTTAATTAACCAGCAAAAGTTTGCCAAATACCAACAATCATAATCGCACCAATCGCAATTGGCACTACATACTTAATTAATATTCCAAATAAATTACCCACACTCAATGTACCTTCTGCCTTGTTTGCTTCCTCAGCCGTATTTCTTGCTCCCCAAATATGACCAGCAAAGACAGCAGTTAATAATCCACCTAATGGTAAAAAGATAGTATTAGCAAACCAATCATAAGTATCTAAAAGATCCATTCCTAAAAACTCGAAATCAGACAATGCACTATAACCAAGTAATGGTGGAACACCTACTAAAAAGATAATTATTCCTACTACTTGAGCAGCCTTTTTACGTTCCCATTCATGCTCATCAACTATATATGCTACAACAACCTCAAGTAAAGAAATAGCTGAAGTCACAGCAGCAATTGTCAATAACAAAAAGAATAAGAAACCAAAGAAGGTACCTAGCGGCATTTCAGCAAATACTGCTGGTAACGTAATAAATGTTAACCCTGGACCAGCATCTGGACTCAATCCCAACGCAAATACTGCAGGGAAGATAGCAAATCCAGATAAAACTGCAACTAAAGTATCAAGTCCAAGTACATATCCAGCACTATCACTGATATTCTCATCTTCAGATAAATAACTACCATAAGTAATCATTGCACCCATACCAAGACTTAACGTAAAGAATGCTTGTGCAATCGCATCATTAAAGCTTTGCCAACTGAGATCACCAAAATCAGGTGCTAAATAAAAAGCTAACCCTTCTTCTGCACCTTCTAGCGATACAGAACGAAAAACTAATACTAATAATAAGATAAACAAAATAGGCATTAAAATCTTCACAGTCTTTTGAATTCCCTTTACAACACCAGCACTGATAATACCAACAGTTATCCCCATAAAAACTGCATGCCATAAAAGAGGTTCACCAACACTAGTAATATGACCTGCAAATAAGTTAGCAAATTCCATATCACTAGTAAATCCATTTGCTGCTTGAACAATATACGCCATTGACCAGCCAGCAACTACTGAATAATAACTTAAGATTACAAATCCTGTAAAGACACCTAATGCTCCTACTAACCACCATGAAGTATCAGGGGCCAAATCCTTAAAAGCACCAACTGGGTTCTTTTGCGAATTCCGTCCTAAAGACATCTCCGCAATAATTACTGGATAACCTATTAAAATAATTGCAACTAAATAAACTAATAAAAAAGCTGCCCCACCATTTGTTCCTACAACATAAGGGAAACGCCAAATATTCCCTAGGCCAACTGCAGAACCTGCTGCTGCTAAAATAAATCCAAGCTTCGATGTCCAATTCTCTCTTTCCTGTAAATCATTAATTCCCACACTTCTCACTCCTCACATAAATTAAATTTGATTTTGAACCTACTCGCTTCTCACTCTTGCCAACTCCTTTTTGATAACAAAAATTACCAAGAATAAAAAACACTAAATATACATATAATATTTATATTGATTATAAATCTTTACGAATATAATGTCAAGTCCTTCAACTAATTAAACAAATTAATTGCTCCTGAAATTTTTCTGACCCTATGAACTAACGGGTTTAACAGGATCTTCAGCCTCAACTTCTTTATCCGTAAGTTGAGTTATAACCTTATCATATTCTTCTAAAACAACTTCATTATCTTGCTTAATAAATAAGTTAGATAAATAAATCACTACTGCGTTAACAATAAAGCCCGGTACAATCTCATACAATACTCCATCTAATCCTACTTCTTTCCAAATAACCAACACTACTGTTCCCGTAATCATTCCAATTAAAACAGATTTCCAAGTTGTTTGCTTTGAAAAGAGAGCAAATAAAACTACTGGCCCAAAAGCAGCTCCAAATCCACCCCATGCGTATGCTACCAACCCTAAAACTGTATTCTCAGGATTTAAAGCCAAAAACAGAGCAACTAACGAAATAACAACTACACTAATCCGACCTATCCAAATCAACTCTTGTCTAGAAGCATCATTATTGATTACTTTTTTATACAAATCCTCTGCCAATGCAGAGGATGAAACTAACAATTGAGAATCAATAGTAGACATAATTGCTGATAAGATTGCAGCCAATAATACTCCTCCAATCCATGGGCTGAACAACTCTTCAATCATATAAACAAAGACTTTTTCATGTGTTCCTGCTGCCAAACCTTCGAACATAGGGATTGAAATCAAACCGATTATTACTGCTCCAGTCAAAGAAATAGCAACCCAAACCATTGCTATTGTCATTGCTTTTGGCAGTTCTTTAACAGACTTAACCCCCATAAACCGAGCTAAGATATGAGGCTGTCCAAAATAACCTAATCCCCAAGCCAAAGCAGAAATTATAGCTAATACAGAAAAACTTTCGCCTCTAGGAACTAAATATCTAGAGATTTCTCTAACTTCCATTGTTTCTATAATAACATCTGCTCCACCTACAAAATTATAAGCAAGCAGTGGAACAATTATAATTGCACAGAACATCAATATTCCTTGCAAGAAGTCTGTCCAACTAACTGCCAAAAACCCTCCTAAAAACGTATATAAAATAACTACTATAGCTCCAACTAACACTGCTGTAGTATAATCAATATTAAACATAGCTTCAAATAACCTTCCAGCTGCAACTAAACCAGAAGAAGAATAAATCGTAAAGAAAAACAAAGTTAATATAGCGGTTATAGTTCTCAACAGCCCTGTAGGATCTTTAAATCTTTCTTCAAAAAAAGATGGTAAAGTCATGGTATTAGTCTCTTGAGTATAAAGCCTCAACCTTGCCGGCACTAATTTCCAATTAAAAAAGGTTCCCAGTAATAATCCAATTGCTATCCAAGTTTCAGCCATTCCACCTAAATAAACCGCCCCAGGTAGTCCCATCAATAACCACCCACTCATATCACTCGCTTGTGCTGATAAAGCAGTAACCCAACTGCCCATCCCTCTACCACCTATTAAGTAATCCTCCAGGTCAGTAGTCTGTCTATAAAAATAAACCCCCAGCCCCATTAGCAATAAAAAGTAAATAACAAAAGTCATCAAAGCTTCCGTTTGAACCATATCTTTTAACTCCTCTCCTACTCAATATTTTCCTCATAATATCACATTTAACCCCTTTATTCAACTCAACTTATAATCATTAGTTAAAAAGAGCAAAATTTCCATTTAATAACTTTAAATAAAAAAAGACCGCCAGTATCAACTGACGATCTCATTTAATCTATCACTAATCATATATTTTCAAAATAATCTTTTACTTCTTCAGTCACATCTTGTCCACCACTGATAACTACCTGCTCATGTAAAATAAGATCCAAACCTAATTCTTCTCTTACTTCCTCCAAATCAGCTTCTATCTCTTCAAATAACTCTTCCTGCTTTTCTGCTTGTTCAAGCTGAATTTGTTGTTCAATCTGTTGTTGAATCTGCTGAATCTCTTGCATATCCTCTTCTTGATCTAATCCACTTATTTCTTCCATAAACTGTTGTTCATAAACTTGAATCTGTTGTTGCATCTCTTGTTGGAACTTAACAACTTCAGGATGTACCTCATATACCTCTTCACTCACATAGCCAATATTATTTCCTGTTGCTTCTACTGTTTGTAGAGGTAACAAAATCAATCCAGCAACAATTAAAACTGCAGCTAAACCTCCAATAATTTGTCTTTTAATATCCAACTTTACACTTCCTTTCTATAAAATCTCCTTACTTAAAAATAGTAAACCTCACCTTGAAATTCTAAACTTTAGTTTCAATTATAGCAGAGAGCTAAATCAAAGTCAAAAAACAACCTAGAAATGGTAAGAAAATAGTATTAGCAAACCAATCATAAGTATCTAAAAGATCCATTCCTAAATACTCGAAATCAGACAATGCACTATAACCAAGTAATGGTGGAACACCTACTAAAAAGATAATTATTCCTACTACTTGAGCAGCCTTTTTACGTTCCCATTCATGCTCATCAACTATATATGCTACAACAACCTCAAGTAAAGAAATAGCTGAAGTCACAGCAGCATAGGTAAGGTTAAATCTAAGTCTAAATAATCCATTTAAAAATAGTAAAATTAAAAAGTTATCCACAACCTCTAAAAAGCATAATTCCCTAAATAACAAAAAATAGTAAGGGAGTAGTTAACTACTCCCTTACTATTTCCCAAACACTTATATTCTTATAGATTTTCAAAATGTTCTTTTACTTCTTCCGTTACATCTTGACCACCATTAACTACTACCTCTTGATTTACAATTAAATCCAAGCCTAATTCTTGACGAGCTTGATCAAGATCCGGTTGTATCTTACGTTCTATCTCTTCCATTTGACCTTCCTGCAATTGAGCAAATTGTTGCTGAAACTGCTGTTGAACTTGTTGCATCTGTTCTTGATCTTCTTCAGGATCTAACTGACTCATCTCTTGTTGAAATTCATTTTGCAATACCTGTGCTTCTGCTTCTAATTCTTGATTTGCCTTTATTACTTCAGGATGTACTTCATATACTTCTTCTAGATCAACATAACCAATTCTGTTTGCGTCTGCTCTAACTTCACTGGAAAGATTGATCATTATGCTTCCTGCAGCTAAAAGTAAGACTAGTGCTCCAATTAGTATTCTTTGTTTAGACAAAACTTTATTACCTCCTCAAAAGATATTTGTTCTTATTTACTTAAATTCTTATTACTATACAGATTAATCTAAATCATCTTCAAGATCTTCAAAATCTTCAAATTCTTCCTCTATCTCTGGCTCAAGTGGCTCTTCTTCACCTTCAGGAGGTGCACCACAACCGATCAATACAAAACTAAATACCGCTACTAAAACTAATGCAATTCCTTTTTTACCAAACACTGACTAATCCCTCCTAATTTAATTTTAAATAATGTACTTAATCTATCCAATCGCGATTTCAATTATAAGTATATAGACCGTTTGTGATAAAACTGTGAGAAAAGGTTGAAAAATAATCAAAAGGGTTACTCAGTATCTTCTAACAAATAAAACCCAAATATAGAACCGCTTCCTATTTCACTTTCAACAAAAGTCTCCCCTTGGTGCTGGTTAATTATCTCCTTTACAATGGCCAACCCTAATCCACTCCCTCCTTGATCTGGAGTGCGAGCTTTATCTACTTTATAGAATCTCTCCCAGACATTCTCTAACTCATCTTGTGGGATCCCAATTCCCTCATCTTCAACCCAAAACTTAACCTTATTCCCATCCGCTCTAGTTGCTCCTAGGGTTATTTGAGACTTATCACCAGAAAATTTATAAGCATTATTTAATAAATTTAATAAAACCTGCTTAATCTTTTCGTCGTTGGCTAACACATAAACTTCTTCTTCTGGTTTGATTATAGTTAAACAATCTTCTTGAGATTTTAAGCCTTTGCTGAAAACAAGATCAATCTGCTCTAATAATTGCTTGACTGCTACCCTTTCTAATTCAAAGCTTACAACCTGAGTATCTACTTCTGCTAAATCAAGAATTTCATTTACTAGTTGGGTCAACCGATTGGTTTCATCTAAAATAATCTGTAAATACTTTTGCTGTTGTTCTTTATCAGGTATAATTCCATCTAATAAAATTTCACTAGAACCTTTGATTGAAGAAAGGGGTGCTTTCAGTTCATGAGATACATTTGCCACAAAATCCTTCTGTAATTGTTCAAAACGCCACCTTTGACTAATATCCTGAAACAATCCTACTACTCCCCATAACTGACTATTCTCAATATAAATGGGAGTAGCATGAATCAAAATTCTTTTTTGGTTATTCTTTTCTCCTAAGAATAATTCCTCACGATAAGATTCTTGCTCCTGCAATGCCTTCCTAAATAACTCTTCCACCTTATCTTTTTTTATAATTTCAAGTTGCTGATCAACCACTCCATCTTCATCTTTAAGATCAAATAACTTCATAGCAGATTGATTAATTAAAATTATTTTCTGCTGCTGATTGACAGTCAAGACACCTTCTTTCATTCCTGTTAAAATATATTTTAGTTTATTACGTTCTTTTCTCAAATCATCAATTGTTTCTTCTAACCTTTGTGATAAATAATTCATACTATCAGCTAAAGTACCAACCTCACCTTCAGCATTAACTTCAACAGTCTTCCCAAATGCACCTTGACTTAATTCAATAGCAACTTCACCCATCTTCCGCAAAGGAGCAGATAATGACTTTGACCAACTATAAGCTACTATCATAGCTAATAAAACTGCTAATAAAGAGGAATATAACATCATTCTTTGAACTTGTCGAATAGTTGAATTTATTCCAGCTACTGAAGTGAAAAGCAACAATGCTCCTTTTAAATTCCCTGAATAATAAATTGGCATTCCTACTAATAACATTGGTCTTTCAAAATGAGCTGATTCAACCCTGCTTGAAACAATATTGCCATCTAAAACCTCCTTGAATTCTAAAAATTTAATCTGTCTATTTCTTTCATCAGCCATTGCAGGAAAACTAGATACTAAATAACCTTCCTCATCTATAATCCATGCCTGACCTGAATTTAATTCTGCTACAACTTTTAACCAATTAAAAGTTTCAATCCTATCTTCTTCAACTAATGATTGAGAAATCAAGTTCATCATTGTTCCATTATTATTTATAATCTCTGTTTCTCTCTTTTCAAAATAAAAGCTTCTAAAAAAATAGATCATAGAAAAACCTAATACTACAATAATTATTAACGCAATTAACAGAAAACGGATTAATAATCTATTAAATAAAGTATTATCTTTAATCTTCCGCCACCTCAAACTTATATCCCACTCCCCAAACAGTCTGAATATAATCGCTGGTTTCAGCTCCTAATTTTTTGCGTAATGATTTTATATGGGTATCAACCGTTCTAATATCACCAAAATAATCATAGCCCCAAACTTTTCTTAATAACTTCTCACGAGGAAAGACTTGCCGAGGAGCAGCAGCAAGTGTCCATAGTAGATCAAACTCTTTGGGGGTTAAACTTATTTGTTCAGTACCCACATTGACAGCTCTATAACTTTTGTTTATTTTTAGCTTGGGATATTGTAGTGAATCACTATCAGTTTCATCTCGGTCAGTTCTTCTTAAAACAGCTTTGGCCCTAGCCACTACCTCTTTAGGACTGAAAGGTTTAGTCACATAATCATCCGCCCCTAATTCTAACCCTGTAATCCGGTCTGTCTCTTTAGTTTTAGCACTTAGTATTATAATTGGAGTATCATTTTGGGGTCTTAATTTTTGACAGATCTTCCATCCATCTATTTCGGGTAACATAATATCTAATATAATTAAATTTGGATTTTCTGATTCAGCCTCCTCTAAGCCCTCTGCTCCATCATTAGCAATTACAACTTGGAAATTTTCAAATTCAAAATACTCTTTTAAAATTTGGCAGATGTTTTTATCATCATCTATAATTAATATTTTATCTTTTGACATAACCAAACCATCCTTCCTAATCTACTTTTAATTTAATTAAGCTAGCCATCCGACCTGTCTTTCCTCCTTCTTTTCGGTGAGAAAAAAATAGAGCAGATTTACAACAAGTACATAATTCACTATTTATAATATTCTTTTCCTGAAGACCAATCTCCTCCAATTGTACTTTATTTGCTAAAACTAAATCTAGCTTCCAATTTGTAGTACCAGTTTTTTCAACTAATTGCTTCCAATCAGCAAAGTTATTAGCTAAAGGAGTTATTACTTGTTGATCTACTTCATAACAACAACTACCTATTGTCGGGCCAACCCCTACTAAAATCTCTTCAGCTTTACTTCCATAACTGTCAATCATCTTCAACACAGCCTGTTGAGTAATCTTCTTGACAGTTCCTTTCCAACCAGCATGAACTAATCCGATCACTTTCTGCTTAGGATCTAAGATTAAAATTGGAGTACAATCTGCATAATAAGAGGTCAGTAATATTCCTGGTTGATCAGTCAATAAAGCATCAAAATTATCCAGTGCTGAGTGATAAGTTAAAGCTCCTCTTCCTTTATCATCTTGCGTTACAATCTTAATTCGATCATTATGCATCTGCTTAGTTGCTACTAACTCTTCATTATTTGAACCCAACAACTTACAGATTCGTTTTCGATTTTCTAATACATCCTCTTCATTATCTCCTACATGCAGTCCTAAATTCAAGCTAACATAATCCCCACTACTGACTCCTCCGATCCTCGTTGTAAAAGCATGTTTCACCAATCCTGTCTGCCTGAACTCTTCAATAATATAATACTTAATTCCATCTTGCTCCTGCAATCTAAAGATAGTTAATCATCCTTTCTTACAATTTAGACGTCCTATGTCAAGTAAAAATTTGGAACTTAATTTTAGGGTATAGTTTCCCCTAGGTCAATTTTTGAAATTTG
>NZ_JALKBX010000029.1 GCF_023227745.1 Natroniella acetigena
AGCCCTCTCGAAACTGATTTTGAAGTTTATTGGTTGCAGATTTTAATTTTAAAAGTGAAACTATATATCAATTAAGTTCGATTTTCCTAATAGACTTGACGAAACTGGTTCAATATAAGATAATAAGTAAGAAGAGAATTAGGGATTTGGTATTGAGGTGAAATAATGGAGAATAAAGAAATTGTTAACTTAGATAAGTGTTTGGAAATTGAAGGGGTAAAGGAGAATAGTATTGCTCAAGAATTAGGATTGGAAAGTGGGGATATAATATTCAAGATTAATGGTAGGGAAATTAAGGATTTTATAGATTATAAATTTTTGATTACAGATATTTATTTAGAGGTTGAGGTAATTAAGCAAGATGGGGAGTGTTGGGTGTTAGAGATTGAAAAGGATTATGATGAAGTGTTAGGCATTGAATTTTCCGAAATTATATTTGATGGGCTGAAAAAATGCCATAATAATTGTATGTTCTGTTTTGTTGATCAAGCTCCTTTAAAGTCTAGAGCTACTTTGAATTTGAAGGATGATGATTATAGGTTTTCTTTTTTAGAAGGAAGTTATATAACTTTGACGAATTTATCTAAAGCAGAGCTTGAGCGGATTAAAAGGATGCAGTTAAGTCCTTTGAATATTTCGGTACATAGTACTGAACCTGACTTAAGAGAAAAGATGCTTAATAATAAGAATGCTGGAAGAATAGTGGAGCAAATTGAAGAATTAACTGCAGCGGGAATAGAACTTAATACCCAGGTGGTCTTATGTCCGGGAGTAAATGATGGAGGACATTTAGAAAGAACGATTAAAGATTTGGTAGAGTTTCTCCCACAGGTTAGATCATTAGCTATTGTACCAGTGGGTTTAACAAAATTTAGAGAAGGTTTATCTGATTTAAGATCTTTTACTGAACAAGAGGCTAAGCAATTAATCAATTTGGTGAAAAAGTGGCAAATTAAGTTTAGGACCAATTATGGTATTAATTTCGTTTATTTGTCTGATGAGTTTTATCTTTTAGCTGAGCAACAAGTACCAGTTGCTGAAGAATATGATGATTTTGTTCAATTAGATAATGGAGTAGGTATGGTCAGATTATTTTGGGATTGTTTTTCTAAGATAGAAGGAGATTTACCAGACAAGCTTTCTGAAAGAAGAGAGGTTTCAATTGTTAGTGGAGTTTTAGGGGCTAAAGCATTACAGCCGATTGTTACTAGATTAAATCAGATTCAAGGTTTAATAGTTGAGCTGATAATAGTGGAAAATAATTATTTTGGTTCCGAAGTAACAGTGACTGGGCTGTTGACTGGAAAAGATATATTACAAAAATTGAAAGAAGAAAAGAAGTTAGGAGAGATAGTAATTATTCCAGACATTGTGCTCAATGAAGAAAATTTATTTTTAGATGATCTGACTTGGGATGAATTTGAATCTCAAATTCCAGCTGAGGCTAGAAGAGCTAATAATGAACCAAGTGATTTAGTGGAGCAGATAGTTAGAGAAAATTATGGAGGTGTTGAGAATGAATAAGCCAGTAGTGGCAATTGTTGGACGTCCAAATGTAGGTAAGTCAACATTATTTAATCGAATAGTTGGTAATAGAGTTTCTATTGTTGAAGATAAACCAAGTATTACAAGAGATAGGTTATATTCTGATACAGAGTGGTTAGGGAGACCTTTTTTATTGGTCGATACAGGAGGGATTGAATTAGATGCTGATACTGAATTAAAAGATAAGATGCGTTATCAAGCACAGATGGCTATTGATGAGGCAGATGTGATCTTGTTTGTAGTTGATATTAGGGAAGGGTTGACTGTTAGGGATAGAGAAGTAGCTGATTTCTTACGACAATCGAATAAAGAAATAATTGTTGTAGCTAATAAAGCTGAAAATCATGAACAAGCAGAAATGGACAAGTATGATTTTTATGAATTAGGGTTTGGTGAGATTTATTTAATTTCTGCTCAACATGGGTTGGGAACTGGAGATTTATTAGATCAGGTAATCAGTCACTTTCCTGAACAAGAGGATGATGATTATGCTCAAGATGCAATTAAAATTTCAATCATTGGTAGACCAAATGTTGGTAAATCATCGTTAGTCAATAAGATTTTAGGTCAAGATAGGGTAATTGTCAGTGATATAGCTGGTACTACCCGAGATGCAATTGATACCTATTTTGAACATGAAGATAAAGAGTATGTAGTTATTGATACTGCAGGAATTAGAAGGAAAGGTAAGGTTAATTTAGGCGTTGAGCGTTATAGTGTAATTCGTTCTTTAAAGGCTATAGATCGCTCTGATATTGCTTTAATGGTAATAGATGCCACTGAGGGAATGACAGAGCAGGATAAAAAGGTTGCTGGTTATGCCCATGAAGGAGGAAAAGGGGTTGTACTAGTAGTTAATAAGTGGGATTTGATTGAAAAAGATGGACGAACAATGAATCGTTACTTAGAAGAGATCAGGTATGAAGCTAAATTTTTGAATTATGCACCAGTTACTTTTATTTCGGCTTTGACAGGTAAGAGAGTTTTAGAGGTGTTAGAGATTGCAAATTATGTAGCAGAGCAGCATGCTAGAAGGGTGGATACGAGTGTCTTAAATAGTGTAATTGAAGAAGCAACATTAATGTTTGAACCTCCAGCTAATAAGCAAGGAAAGAGATTAAAGATTTATTACGGTACTCAACCAAGAGTTAAACCTCCTACATTTGTAATGTTTGTTAATGATCCTGAATTGATTAATTTTTCTTATCGACGTTATTTAAAGAATCAGTTAAGGAAAGCATTTGGGTTTGAGGGGACACCAATCAAAATAATAGTTAGGGAAAGAAGTTAGGAGGAAGAGTAATGATTATTAGATTATTATTAGCAATGGGAATTAGCTATTTATTAGGTTCAATTCCATTTGGTTTATTAGTAGCTAAGTATGTTAAAGGGGTAGATATTCGTGACTATGGGAGTGGTAATATTGGTGCAACCAATGCTTATCGCATAATGGGGCTAGGAATGGGATTTGTAGTTGCCTTGTTAGACATAGGAAAAGGTTTATTAGGTATTACTGTTGCAAGTAGTTTCTTTCCTGAAGAACCTTTTTTGATCTTATTAGTAGGTGTGATGGCTATTGTTGGTCATAATTGGTCTTTGTTTTTAAAGTTTACTGGTGGACGAGGAGTAGCTACTTCTGTTGGGGTCTTGACTAGCTTGGCCCCTGGAGCAATTTTTGTTGTATTTATTGTTTGGGCATTGATTGTGGCTATAACTAAATATGTTTCATTAGGTTCGATTATTGGGGCGGTCTTAATTCCAATTATGATGTTTTTATTTAATAAACCTACAGAATATGTTCTTTTTGGTCTGTTGATAGCTATCTTTGTAATATATGGACATAAGCCAAATATTAAACGTTTATTAGCAGGTACTGAAAATAAGATTACAAAAACTCAAGTTGAAAAAAAAGATTAAATTAAAATTTAGTTGAGGAGGATTTAAAGTGAGTGATAAAATAGCAGTTATTGGTGGAGGTAGTTGGGGTACGGCACTGGCTGTATCACTTCATAATAATGGTCATGATGTATGTTTAAGGGACATCTCTCAAGAAAAAGCAGATGAGATCAACCAAGAACATATTAATTCTTATTTGCCAGATGTTAAGTTACCAGAAGGATTAACAGCCACCACCGATCTTGAAGAAGCTGTAGCAGGGGCCAATATTGTCTTAGTTGTTGTTCCTTCTCATGTTGTAAGGATAGTAGCCCAGGAATTAAAAGGGTTATTAGCTCAAGATACAATTATTGTGTGTGCCTCCAAGGGGATTGAAGAAGGGACTCATTTAAGGATGTCAGAGGTCTTAAAAGATGAATTAGATAGTAAATTACATGATAATATTTTGGTCTTAAGCGGGCCAACTCATGCTGAAGAGGTAGTTTTAGGCTTGCCAACGACGATTGTAGTAGCAGGTTGTAAGAAGCAATTAACTGAACGAGTTCAAGATCTATTTATGACAGATTATTTTAGAGTCTATACCAATCCTGATCTGGCTGGTGTTGAATTAGGAGCAGCAGTCAAGAATATAATTGCTATTGCCGCTGGAATTTCTGATGGGCTAGGTTATGGTGATAATGCGTTAGCTGCTTTAGTTACTAGAGGAATAGCAGAGATAAAAAGATTAGGTGCTGAACTGGGTGCTGATCCAATTACTTTTTCAGGCTTATCAGGTTTAGGAGATTTGATTGTAACTTGTGCTAGCCAACATAGTCGTAATCGTCGCTTAGGTTATAAAATCGGTAGTGGATTGACCTTAGATGAAGCTTTAGCTGAGATGAAGATGGTAGCAGAAGGGGTAAGAACTGCTAAAGCAGTTTATGCTTTTGCTCAAGAGTTAGAGATAGAAATGCCGATTACAAGTGAGATTCATCAGATTTTATTTGAAGATAAAGATCCTAAAGAAGCTGTTAATGACTTGATGTTACGAGGAGCTAAACATGAATTAGAGGAGATAGTAGAGGATAGTTGCTGGTAATTCAGACATGAGCTATGAGTTGTCAGTCAAAAATCAAAATTTTTATATCGGATCTTAGAGCAGGGGATAATATTCCCTGTCTTTTTTATCTTGTAGATGCTTAATTTAAAAATGAAGCTTAATTGATATAAAGTGGCACTTTGCCACTTTATATCAGTGTACAGTTTACGGTTGACGGTTAACAGTTAAAACCATTAAAATCTTAAATCAAAATCACTCTAAACCTGCGAACATAAGGCATTTCAGAGATCTTAATTTTTTAAGGTTTTGATCTTAACTGTAAACTGTTCACTGTACACTGTCAACTCAATAATGTGGCACAAAAGTGCCACATTATTGTAATAAAGTTCTAATTTAAAGTTGGTTGGCTTAGCCTCAACCTTAGCCTTAAACTTGAGCTGTTTTCTTCTCTCCCGAGGAATAATATAAAATTCAGGTCATATATATATAGTGATCTTTGAAAAAATATTAATGGCTGACAGTTGAGTTGCTGATAAGAGAGTTTGTTCTCCTTTGGGAAATTGTTACTTTTCAGTGATTTCGGATGATTTTTTAATATCATTGTTTTTAATGGTTTACTTAACCTCAGTCTTAACCTTAATCTAAAGTGGGCGATAGCCCATTTTATTCTTATAGGTTTTAATATAAAAGGGAGGGTAACTGATGGAAAGTTTTAGTGTTTATCAGGATATTGCAACTAGAAC
This sequence comes from Natroniella acetigena, assembly GCF_023227745.1. Taxonomy (GTDB): domain Bacteria; phylum Bacillota; class Halanaerobiia; order Halobacteroidales; family Halobacteroidaceae; genus Natroniella; species Natroniella acetigena. The sequence goes on from NZ_JALKBX010000029.1 coordinate 5,224, forward strand.
AAATGGGGACATTTATATTGGGATAGTAGGGCCAGTTAGAACCGGTAAATCTACATTTATTAAGAAGTTTATGGATTTATTAGTTTTGCCTTATATTGAAGATCAACATGTTCAGGAGCGAGCTAGAGATGAATTACCGCAAAGTGGTGAAGGTAAAACGATTACTACAACTGAACCAAAATTCGTTCCTAATCAGGCAACCAAGATTAATTTAGATGAGAACGTTGATTGCAAGATCAGATTGGTTGATTGTGTTGGTTATAGAGTACAGGGGGCCTTAGGGTATGAAGAAGAATCAGGAGCTAGAATGGTAACTACCCCTTGGTTTGAAGAGGCAATTCCATTCCAAAAAGCTGCTGAAGTAGGAACGGAGAAAGTGATTCAAGATCATTCTACAATTGGTTTAGTAGTTACTACTGATGGTACAATTACTGATTTGCCACGAGAAAATTATATTGAAGGTGAACGCAGAGTTGTTGAAGAATTAGAGGAGTTAGGAAAACCATATATTATTGTGCTTAATTCTACTCAACCTGAGAGTGAAGAGACTCAAGAGTTGGCTCAGCAATTAGAGGAAAAGTTTAATAAAAAGGTAATTGCTGTTAATTGTCTGGAATTAGAAGGTGATGATATTGTAAATGTATTGCGAGAAGTACTGTACGAATTTCCGTTAACAGAGATTAATATTGATCTGCCATTATGGATTGATGAATTGGATGATGAGCATTGGTTAAGTCAAGATATAGATGAAAGTATAAATCAAGCAATCCAAGAGGTATTTACTTTAAGAGATGTTGATAAATTATTTGAGCAACTAAGTGAGAATGAACATGCTAAAGAGGTTGCAGTTTCTGATCTTAATTTAGGTAGTGGAATAGCTGCTTTAGACTTCAATTTAAAGGAGGATTTATTTTACGAAACGTTAGAAGAATTGACCGATTTAGAAATAGAAGGGGAACACCATTTATTTAATTTGGTTAAAGAGTTGAGTGTAATCAAAAAGGAGTATGATCAGGTAGCAGGTGCATTACTTAAAGCTAAAGAAGAAGGCTATGGGATTGTAAGACCGGAGTTGGAAGATATGATCTTTGAAGAACCAGAGATGATTAAGCGTGGAGGTCATTTTGGGGTTAAATTAACAGCTTCTGCTCCTTCAATTCATTTGATTAGGGCAGATATTAAGACTGAAATTTCTCCTGTAGTAGGTACAGAAGAAGAATGTGAAGAAATAATTCAATTCTTTGAAGAAGAGTTCGAAGCCAATCCAACTGCAATCTGGGATTCTGATTTTCTAGGTCGCTCATTACATGATTTAGTTAAAGATGGAATTAATAACAAGTTATATAGAATGCCAGTTAAGGCTCAGGATAAGATTCAAGATACTTTACAAAAGATAATAAATGAAGGAAGCGGAGGCTTAATCTGCATTATTTTATAAAAATCAGTCAATTGGCTGGTTTTTTTTCTTTATTTATTGTTTTTTTATAAAAAAAGGAGGAATAATAAAGCTTGTCAAGAAGTTTATCTGTGGCATAATAATCATTGAAAATGTTTAAATTACTAGTAGGAGGTGAATTATGATGGCAAAAAATATTACTAAAACTAAATTAGTAGAGCAGATTTCTGAAAAGACAGGAATTACTAAAAAAGATACTAAGGAAACCTTGGATGCAATGTTAGATGTAGTAACTGAAAATTTACAGGAAGAAGCTAAGAAGCCAGCTGATGAGCGGGCCAAGATTCAATTGATTGGATTTGGTAGTTTTGAAGTGCGAGATCGTAGTGCTCGTATGGGGCGTAATCCACAGACAGGCGAAGAGATGGAAATTCCTGCTCGAACAGTTCCAGCTTTCAAACCTGGTAAATCTTTAAAAGAAGATGTTAATGTAAAGTAAGTTACAGGTTAGAAAATGATGAACTTGAATAAGGGTTAATAGCCTTAAAATTCAAATTTTAAGATTTAAAGATTTAAAGATTTAAAGATTTAAAGATATAGTGGGGAATGGATTAGCTACCCTTACTATATCTTTTTTAATATAAGGTCTAAAAAATATTGATTAATTTGCAAATTGATCTAATTTTAATTATAATAGTAGATAATAATTTTAAGGAAGGTGAGTATTATGAGTAGTCAGAAAATATTTTTAAATGATAGACTAGTAGAGAAGGAAGAAGCTAGAATTTCTGTCTTTGATCATGGGTTTTTATATGGTGATGGAATTTTTGAAGGAATTAGAGCTTATAATGGTCGTGTTTTTCGATTTGAAGAGCATTTAGATCGATTATATGAGTCTGCTAAAGCAATCATGTTGGATGTACCTTTAGATAAAGAGCAAATGAGAGAAGCAGTCTTAAAGACAATCAGAGCTAATGAATTAGAGGATGCTTACATTAGATTAGTTGTTTCGCGGGGAGTTGGTGATTTAGGATTAGACCCTAATAAATGTGGGCAAGCAACTGTAATAATTATTGCTAGTGATATTGAGTTGTATCCTGAGGAATTTTATGAGGAAGGTTTAGATGTGGTAACTGTTCCAACTCGTCGTAATATTCCTGAAGCCTTAAATCCAAGAATTAAGTCTCTGAACTATTTAAATAATATTTTAGCTAAGATTGAGGCTAATCAAGCAGGTGTTTTAGAAGCAGTGATGTTGAATAATGAAGGGTATGTTGCAGAATGTACGGGTGATAATATCTTTATTATCAAGGATGGTGTTTTAAAGACTCCTCCTACATATATAGGAGCTTTAAAAGGGATTAAACGAGGAGTAGTTTTAGAAGTTGCTCCTGAATTCGGCTTAGAGGTCAGAGAAGAGGTCTTTACTCGTCATGATCTATATACTGCTGATGAGTGTTTCTTAACTGGTACTGCTGCTGAGGTGATTCCGGTTGTTAAGATTGATTCTAGAGAGATTGCAGATGGACAACCTGGTAACTATACTAAGCAGTTGATTACAGCTTTTAGGGAGTTGGCCCAAACAAGTGGTACTTTAATCTATCAAAAATAAAATATGAAATTATTGACGTACAACTTAATTGTTGTACGTTTTTTTTGAAACCCTTGCAAAAGATCAAAAAGGATGTTATAATTCGTTGTAATGTTCATATAAGACAGACAAGAGTTTTTTTAGAAAGGACAACGATAGGGGGTTATAATGGGACAAAATTTTTATATAGTTGCTGAAGAGATCTTATCATCGGCTATGAAGAAGACTGTTAAAGTAAAAGAATTATTAAAGAATGGAGAAGAAGAGCAGATTAAAGAAGCAGTTAAAAGAGTAGGGTTAAGCAGAAGTGCTTATTATAAGTATAAAGATTATATATTTGCTTTTGTGGAACAAGAACGACAAGAATTAGCAACATTATCATTATTAGTAACTGATCAAAAGGGTAATCTATCTAAGGTTTTAAGCCAAATTGCTCGATATCATGGAAATATATTAACTATAAATCAAGATATTCCTTTAGAACAAGTGGCTCATGTAACTATAACGATCGAGAGTAGTAATTTAGTAATATCAGTTGAACAATTAATAAGTAATCTAGAAGATATAGTAGGAATAAAAAGAGTAAAACTAATTAAACAAAGTTTTAAACAAAGATAACTTTTAAGGAGGAGATAGTATGGAGAAGGAAATAAAGGTAGGATTATTAGGATGTGGAACTGTTGGTTCAGGGGTTTATAAAATCTTAGAACAGAATGCTACTAGTATTGCTAATAAGTCAGGTGCTAAATTGACTGTGGCTAAAGTATTAGTTAAAGATAAAAGTGAAGAATTGTTAGTTGATGTTGCGTCGGATAAGTTAACAGATGATTTTGAAGAGATAATTAATGATCAAGAAATTGAAATAGTTGTAGAATTGATTGGAGGAGTTCATCCAGCTAAAGAGTTTATTTTAGAAGCACTTAAGAGTGGGCGGAGTGTAGTGACTGCTAATAAAGAGTTAGTAGCTAAGCATGGTCATGAATTATTGATTACTGCTCGAGAAATGGGAGTCGATATCTATTTTGAAGCCAGTGTTGGTGGTGGAATTCCAATTATTAGTCCTTTAAAAGAGGATTTAGCTGGAAACAAGATTACAAATATAATGGGAATTGTTAATGGTACTACTAATTATATTTTGACTAAAATGGAGCAAGAAGGAGCGGAATTTTCTGATGTATTGGCTAAGGCTCAGGAACTTGGTTATGCTGAAGCTAATCCTACATCAGATATAGAGGGCCATGATGCTGCTTATAAATTGGCTATCGTAGCATCGATTGCTTTTGAATCTAAAGTTGATATAGATGATATTTATATTGAAGGGATAACTGGGATTACTAAAGAAGATATTTTATATGCGCAAGAGTTAGATTATAAGATTAAGTTATTAGCTATTGGAAAAGAAGATAATGGGATTGAAGTTAGAGTACATCCTACATTAGTTCCTATAGAACACCCATTGGCCAATGTTAATGATGTCTTTAATGCTATCTTTGTGGAAGGGAATGCCATCAATGAAGTAATGTTCTATGGTCCAGGAGCAGGTCAGATGCCGACTGGAAGTGCTGTCGTAGGTGATATTATTACTGCTGCCAGAAATGTTAATTTTTCAGCTCAAGGAAGAATATCTTGTACTTGTTTTGAGCAAAAAGAAGTAATAGCTCAAAAAGAAGTAATGTCAAGTTTTTATTTAAGATTAGAAGTATTAGATAACCCAGGAGTTTTAGGAAAGATAACAGGTTTATTAGGAGAGCATCAAGTCAGTATTGAATCTGTAATTCAAAAAGGTAGAAGTAATGATACTGTACCATTGGTTTTAGTAACTCATCAGGTTAAAGAAGGGGATCTTAATGCTGCACTAGAAAAGATTGCTTCTTTGTCAGATGTTAAAGAAGTGGCCAGTTTAATTAGAGTTGAAGAGTATTAATAATACTTGTTAGAATAGTAAAGAGGTAAGTAAATAGCTGTGAGTCGTGTGCTATGAGCTGTGAGCTAAACTATTAAAAAACATAAAAGTAGATTTTGTTTTAACTTATAGCGAGCAATTTTATAGATCTCCAACTTTAAAGTGAAATAATGTTACAATATAGCTTCACAATTGACAATTGACGGAATGTACAATTTACAATTAAAGATCAAGTTCTTAAAAGCTTAAGTTTTCTGAAAAACCTTGTGATAATAAGCTTTGATTGATTTTGGTTATAAGATTTAAAGGTTTTAATTGTCAATTTTGTAAATTGTACATTGTAAATTGAAGTTAAGCTATATATCAATTATGTTTCATTTTAGAGTGATTTTGAATTTAGGTCTTGAACTGGTTCACACTTACGCCTCACAGCTTATAGATCAAAGCTATGATATGATAGGAAAATGATATAAATTGTTAATTGTAATTAGAGGAGGAAGTTTTATGGGATTAATTGTTCAAAAATATGGTGGTAGTTCAGTAGCAGATACTGATCGAGTTAAGCGAGTTGCAGAAAGAATTGTAAGACGAAAAAGAGCAGGTAACCAAATAGTAGCGGTAGTTTCAGCTTTAGGGGATACTACAGATGAATTGATTGAGTTGGCCAAAAAAATTACTGATGATCCTCCTAAACGTGAGTATGATATGTTAATTTCGACAGGTGAACAGGTTTCAGTTTCATTGTTGGCAATGGCTATTAATGAATTGGGTGAAGATGTGATTTCTTTAACTGGTTCTCAAATTGGAATTATAACCAATGATTTGCATGCTAAAGCTAAAATTTTAAAGGTTAATCCTGAAAGGTTGGAACAAGAACTTACTCAGGATAAGATAGTAATTGTAGCTGGTTTTCAGGGGGTTACATTTGATAATGAAATAACTACTTTAGGACGGGGTGGTTCTGATACAACAGGTGTTGCAGTAGCAACTGCTCTTGGAGCGGATTTATGTGAAATTTATACAGATGTTGATGGAGTTTATACTGCTGATCCTAGAGTTGTTAAAAGTGCTTGTAAATTAAATGAAGTTTCTTATGAGGAAATGTTAGAGTTTGCTAGTTTAGGTGCTGAAGTGTTACATCCTAGATCGGTTGAAATTGCTAAAGAGTATGGTATTGAAATGGTGGTTAAATCTAGTTTTTATTGTTGCCCTGGAACATATATTAAGGAGGTAGGAGAATTGGAAAAAGATATTGTAGTAACAGGTGTTACATGTAATGGTGATACAGTAAAATTATCATTAATAGGAGTACCTGATGAACCGGGTATTGCTTCTAGGATCTTTACTGGACTAGCTGAAGATGGTATTAATGTAGACATGATTATTCAGAATGTGGATTATGATGGACTAAATGATATTACTTTTACAATTGATAAAGAAGATTTAGATCATGCTAAAATTAATCTAAAAGGATTACAAGGAGAGTTGGGTTATACAGAATTGATTTATGATACTGAAGTGACCAAGGTATCAATAGTAGGAGCGGGTATGGTGACTAATCCTGGAGTAGCAGCTAAGATGTTTGAGGCATTAGCTGATGAAGATATTAATATTGATTTGATCAGTACATCGGAAATAAAGGTTTCTTGTTTAATTAATGAAGAAAGAGCTGACCAGGCTGTTAAGGTTATTCACGATAAGTTTAATTTAGAGCGGTTATGTGACAGCAATGTTTAAGATCAAGATTCCAGCAACTACTGCTAATTTAGGACCAGGTTTTGATACTTTTGGTATGAGTTTGGGCTTATACAATTCAATTGAAGTAGAGCAGAAGGAAGAAGGGGTAGAGATTGAGGTTGCTGGGTATGGAGTGAAAGAATTAACTACTGATAAAAGCAATTTAGTTTATCAGAGTATGTTACGTTTATTTGATATTGTTGATTATCTACCCCCAGGATTAAAGATTAAACTTATCAATCGGATTCCTTTAGCCCGTGGTTTAGGAAGTAGTGCTGCTGCTATTGTTGGTGGATTGCTAGCAGCTAATAAATTGAGTGGAGAGCAGTTAACAACTGAACAATTACTTAACTTAGCAACTGAGATAGAAGGTCATCCTGATAATGTAGCTCCTGCTTTATTAGGTGGAGTGGTTATTTCTACTGTCAAGGAGCAAGGAGTTATTTATAAAAAAATAACTCCTCCAGCTAAATTGAAGACTGTAGTCTGTATTCCAGACTATCAGCTAACGACTGCTAAATCGAGGGGTGCTTTACCTGAGAAGGTCTCGTTTAAAGATGCAGTCTTTAATGTCAGCCATGCCAGTCTATTATTGGCAGGTCTGTTAACAGAAGATTATCAACTGATCGGACAGGCATTAGATGATCGCTTACATCAGCCTTATAGGCAAGGTCTGATTCCTGGATTAGATGAAGTAATAGACAATTTATCTGAAGAAGTGTTGGGGATTGTACTGAGTGGTTCTGGGCCAACAGCAATCGCCCTGACGCTACAAGAGGAAGAGAGAATCGGTACTGAGATGAAAGAATTTTTTGCTAAGCATGGCATTGAAGCTCAGTATTTAGTAGTTTACCCTACTGATCAAGGAGCCACTATTATTGAAATTTAATGTTAAAAAAAGAGGTTTTTGATCTAAAACATAGAAATTATGTAACGATAGTGGTTCTTAACAAATTATAAAGGTGGGGGATGAAGATGAAAAGAGCTTGGATGTTATTGTTAATCTTGTCGTTAGTAGTAGTAACTGCTGGTACGGCTGTTGCAGGTCAGATATATGGCACTAAAGCCCATGGAATGGGTGGTGCATTTACTGCTGTGGCTGATGATGCCAGTGCGATTTACTGGAATCCAGCTGGACTGGTACGGAGTGGTATGTTAGGACTGCAAGCTAATGCTGGTGGAGAGTTGAGTGGTTTGAGTGATATGAGAGACTTTGTCAGTGATGCAGAGAATGCAGAGGATTATGGGAGTTTTAGAGAATTAGAGGTTCCTGAAGATAGTAGTCTGCAGATAAATGGTATGGCAGCAGCAAATTTAAGGAGATTTGGTCTAGGAGCGACTTTTAATAATCAGTTTAGAGTAGTTGATGAAAGGGAAATGCCTAATGAAGGTGATTTAGATGATTTAGATAATTTAGATGATTTAGATGATTTAGATTTTGAACGATCAGCTGAGAATGAATTAATAGCAGAAGGGATCTTTTCAATGGGAACTAACTTAACCAATGGACCATTGAATTTAGGAACGATTTCGGTAGGGGCCAACGTCAAGACATTGTATGGTCGATATGATTTTTATGAAGTGAATAGTGATAATGTAGATCCTGATGACTATAATGATAATAATTTTGAAAATTTTGATCCTGATGAATTTATGAATGATGGAAGCACAACTGCTAGTGGTTATGGTCTAGATGTTGGTGCTTTAATGCGAGCAACGAATATGATTAATTTAGGCGTCAATGTCCGTAATGCAGTCTCTAGTTTTGAGTGGGATGATGATTATGATCGTTTAGAAGATGGACAACCCCGAACTGTGACTGTAGGAGCAGCTGCTAATCTACCGTTTCCGATCGGAGCAATAGTAGCAGCAGATATAGAATTTCCTGAAGATGAGGACAGAATCTATCGTTTAGGAGCAGAGAAGGATATTATTCTTGGTTTGCTAGCTGTTAGGTTAGGTGGTTATCAAATAGATGGAGATCGGACATATACTGGTGGATTAGGTCTTAACCTACCATTTGTCGACTTAAACTTATCTGGTGATTCTGATAGTAACTATAGCTTTGCTGGAACGGTAAACTTTTAATAAATTTAAATGAAAGCGATGAATTGATTTAATCAACTCATCGCTCTTTTTACTCTGTATAGATAATCAACATGCTTGATAAAATAGTAAAGATAATCGAAAAAGGCTTCACAACTAAGAGGGGGAATAAAAGTGATTATAGGTGTACCGCAGGAAGTTAAGAATAATGAGAATAGAGTAGCAGTTACTCCAGCAGGTGTAGAGACACTGACTAACCAAGGACATGAAATAATAATTGAAGAAGCAGCAGGAGAAGGTAGTGGAATTTCAGATCAAGAATTTGAACAAGCAGGGGCCAAAATCTTACAGAGACATCAAGAAATATTTTCTAGTGCAGAGATGATAATGAAGGTTAAAGAACCAGTACCAGAAGAATATGATCTATTTAAAGAAGAGCAGATCTTATATACATATTTGCACTTAGCGGCTGAAGAAGAATTAACAAGAACGTTAATGGAAAAAAAGGTTGTTTCAATTGCATATGAAACAGTTGAGCTAGAGGATGGCTCTTTACCATTATTGACGCCAATGAGTGAGGTAGCAGGTAGATTAGCTGCTCAAAAAGGAGCATTATTTTTAGAGAAACCAAAAGGTGGTCGAGGGGTCTTATTAGGAGGAGTCCCAGGTACTAAACCAGCTAGAGTAGTAGTAATTGGTGGTGGAATAGTAGGGATTAATGCAGCTAAGATGATTAAGGGTTTAGGAGCAGATGTAACTATTTTAGATATTGATGCTAGTCAGTTAAGATATATTGATAATATCTTTATGGGAAATATAAAGACAAGAATGTCGAATAAATATAATGTTTATGAAGAAGTAACAACGGCAGATCTAGTAATCGGAGCAGTCTTGATTCCAGGTGCTAAAGCACCATATATAGTAACAGAAGAAATGGTTAAAGATATGAAGGAAGGTTCAGTTGTTGTAGATGTAGCAATCGATCAAGGTGGTTGCATAGAGACGAGTTATCCAACAACACATCAGGCTCCAGTCTTTACTAAACATGGGGTAGTTCATTATTCTGTTACAAATATGCCAGGTGCAGTGGCCAGAACTTCAACTCATGCGTTAACAAATGTGACCTTGCCTTACGCACTCAAACTTGCTAATCAAGGATATCAAGATGCGTTATTAGATGAAGTAGCATTATTAAAAGGCTTAAATGTATATGATGGTAAAGTTACTCATCAAGGAGTAGCAGAAGCTTTTGGCTTAGAATATCATCCTCCTAAAGAACTATTAGCTAATAGTTTTTAATCCTAATTATTGCTTAATATAAAGGGGAATCAAGCATGGATAATGATAACTTGACTGCAAGATTTAAATTAAGACCTGCCTGGGTAGAAATAGATTTAGATAATATTGGGTATAATATTGCTGAGTTTAAAAAGAATTTGCCTGATGATACGCTGCTAATGATAGTAGTTAAAGCAGATGCTTATGGTCATGGTCTAGTAGAAGTGGCTAAAACAGTTCTAGAAGAAGGAGCAGATCGGTTAGCAGTAGCTATCTTAGATGAGGCAATTCAATTAAGAAAAGCTGGTTTAACTGAAGTTCCGATCTTGATTTTGGGTTGGACTCCACCTGAACTAGCCAGTGAGGTAGTTAAGTATGATCTGATCCAGACCGTTTATGATCAACAGCTTGCTACCAGTTTAACTACTGCAGCACAAGATTTAAATCAGGAAGCTAAACTTCATCTTAAAGTTGATACAGGAATGGGTAGGGTTGGTTTACAACCTAAAGAAGTAATGGAGTTTATGGCTGGAATAACTAAACTGGATAGTTTAGTAGTGGAAGGGATTTATACTCATTTTGCAGTAGCAGATAAAGAAGATAAGACCTATACTTATCAGCAATTAAATAAATTTGAACAGCTAATTAAGGACTTGGAGGATCAAGGGATTGAGATTCCGATTAAGCATAGTGCTAATAGTGCGGCATTTTTAGATCTGCCTGAGACATATTTTAATATGGTTAGATTAGGGATTATAACTTATGGACTTTGGCCCTCTTCAGAGGTTGAGCAAAGAATTGATTTAAGAGCAGGGATGAGATTAAAGGCTAGAATTGCTCATTTAAAGGAGGTGCCTGCTGGAACCGATATTAGCTATGGCAGGACTTATAAAACTACTGCTCAGCAGAAGATAGCAACCTTACCATTAGGCTATGAAGATGGTTATAGTAGGTTACTTTCTTCTAATAGCCAGGTTTTGGTTAAGGGCAAACGGGTGCCAGTAGTTGGCAGGATTTGTATGGATCAATTGATGATTGATGTAACAGAGGTTGATGGAGTAGAAGTAGGAGATGAAGTAACATTGATCGGTCAAGATGGAGAGGATGAGATCACAGTTACTGAAGTGGCAGATAGGATAGGAACGATTAATTATGAAGTCGTCTGTATGATCAGTAAACGGATTCCGAGAGTTTATGTCAAGGATGGGGAAGTGCAACAGGTTATAAAGGGCATTTAATATTTAACAGTGAAATAGCTAAAAGCAATTGATCAAACGTGTTAGTTTACCAATAATAACTACCTAAATTAAAATCTGAAGTAACTCTGTCACCTTCATGAAAACTGTTCCACTGACCAACAGATGCAGCAATAAAATATTTTAATAAGTTATATGTAGTAAACTTTCTTGCAGTATCTTTATACTCAATTAAATCGGAAAATTCTTTTACTTCTTTTTCTGTTAAAAAAACTTGTGTTATATTCATAATTTTGCTATTAGTATTCATAAGGGACACCTCTTTTTATAGTATTGGTGGTAGATACTATTTTAACAGAAAAGAGGATCCCTTTCATTATTTTTTTGCTTACTTTTTATGGATAATCAACACGCTTGAACTGATTTAATTATTAGCTATTTTTGTTGCAATTTTTCGAATATAGGTCATTGTTTTGGTGGTAGCTTCTTCTGCTGAATAATCAACACGATTATTAAGTAGTAAAGAGATCATTCCATGATAGGTTAATGTAATCATTTTATCTATTTCAGCAGCTTGTTTAGACGTGAAATAACCTGCTTCTATGCAGGGTTGAATAGCCAGAGCTGTTCTTTTAGATAGATCAGACTCTAAAAAGATCGGGGTCAAATCTTGAGGCGGATCTCCCAATTTTTCAGGAAATAATGAAAAGTACTTCTCCATTAGATCTTCAGGCTTGTTGCCGATATCTTCGGTAAAGACTGCATAATAGATCTTTGGTTTTTTAAAGGAATACTTACAGAAACACTCCCACATCAATAAAAATCTTTCCAGGGTATTACTGCTTTGCTCCATATACTGGGGTACTTCCTGGACATAATCACTGATGAAATTCATAGCAGCAAAAAAGATCAACTGATTAAGATTGTCAAAGTAATTGTAAATAGTAGCACTATTATATCCAGCAATCTTGGCTACTTTTCTAATGGTTACCCCTTTAATTCCTTCCTCTTCAATGATCTGGCTGGTAGCATTGATGAATATCTTTAAAATTCTAATCTGTTTGATATCACCTTCATTAAAATCAATCATTATTAGACCTCCCTCCATTATTAACTAGCTATTATTATAGACTAAAAGCACTAAATTTTCAAAAATACGACCAATTTAAACAAAATTAATTTTAAAAGGTCAGATAAAAAGAAGGATTTTCGAATATTATGTTGAATTATTAAATATGTCAACAGAGAAAATCATAGAAATTTAGCTTTAATAGACAAAAATTGTCGAAAAATTAAGAATTGCCTAAAACTTTTGGTTTGAATGAAGGGGTTTAAGTTAATCATGTTTAAGTAAGACAGAACAGGTCTTTGTCAAGACCTTTCGTGAAAACCATAGAAACCATATCAATATAATTTCAATTACAAGCAGGTATTATTAACTTTAAGTAGAATATTATAACATATAGTGGAATCTAGTGGAATCATTAGAAATATTAATTAGGGGTAGAGTTAATTGTGAAGGATTTTGGAAGAAGAGAACATAATATTGATTTTAGTAAGCAAAGAGAGAATAAGAAGAGGAATAGATTGAGTAAATTTATTCTTTTTTTATTAGTTTTGATTGGAATTGGGTTCTTTATTATTTTAGTAGTTAACTTTTCTGGTTATCATTCAACTAGAATAGTCACTACTACGTATGGAACTATAAGGGATAGGATTGAGACTGAAGGGCTTTTAATTAGAAATGAAAAGATTACATTTGCTCCTCAGGAGGGAGAATTACAATTATATGTACCTGAAGGGGAAAGAGTGAGATCGGGAACAAGGATAGCCAGTGTTGTTGGGACTGAAGAAAAAGAGCTTTATAATTATAATTCTGGATTGTTAAGTTATCAAGTAGATGGTTTGGAAATGACATTAAGGGAAGAAAGTAGAGCAAATTTAACTTACGATCAATTTGTTAATTTAAGGGGCAAGGTCAATCAAGTTAGTTCAGAAGAAAGAGTTAATGCTGGTCGTCCTATCTTCAAAATTATTGATAATTTCAAGTTTTACTTAGCTGTCTTATTACCTCAGGATGAGGTGATGAATTATGAAGAAGGTTCAAGTGTTGAAGTTCTTTTTTCTGAATTAGGAGAGCGCTACTTTACTGGAGAAATTGATCAGATTTTATTTGATCAACCTGATAATATTATGCTCATTAAGTTTAATAGTTTGATTTCTGATTTAATAGAATTAAGAAAGGCAGAGGTTGAAATTATAAGAGAGGTGCATAGTGGAATAGTTGTTCCTATTTCTGCTTTGATTGAACAGGAAGATACCGTAGGAGTAATGGTCAGTAGTTATACTAATAGATATTTTAAGGAAGTGGAAGTAGTAGGTCAGGTTGGTGATCAGGTAGTGATTAAAGGTGTAGGGCCAGGAGTTGAGATTATTTTAACTAATTAGTGGGAGGTTGATATCATGGAAAAGATTTATATTTTAGATACGAATGTTATTTTACATGATCCACAGGCTATTTTTTCTTTTGAGGACAATCAAGTTATTATCCCAATGGTAGTCATTGAAGAGATTGATGACCAGAAAAAGAGGCAAGATTCTGTAGGAAAGAATGCACGTGTATTTTCCAGATATGTAGACCAGTTGAGGCAAAAAGGAAAGTTAAGTGAGGGAGTTAGGCTAGAGAATGATGGTTTGTTGAAGACTGATCTAAATTATGAAATTTCTTCTGAGTTGCCTAAAGCACTAGATCCTGGTAAAGCAGATAATAAGATAATTTCAACCGCATTAAATTTTAAAAAGAAGAGTGATATTCCTGTGATCTTAGTCTCAAAAGATATCAATATGAGGATTAAAGTTGATGCTATTGGAGTTAAGGCTGAAGATTATGAGACTGATCGAGTTAATATTGATGAGCTTTATTCGGGAGTCAGAAGTGTTAAGGTAGCTGCAGATAAGATAGACCAATTTTATCGACAGGATGGATTAAAACCAGAAAAGTTGAATTTGGATGAAGAATTATTGTCCAATGAATTTGTAAGTTTAGAGGATGAGCTAGGAGGCTCTCAGTCTGCTTTGGCCCGTTATGATCAAAAAGCTGGGCAATTACGTTCTTTTATCTTTAATGCTGATGATATCTGGGGAATTGGACCGCGTAATAGAGAGCAGAGTTGTGCTTTTGAGTTATTATTAAATGATGAGATTAAATTGGTTACTTTGGTTGGAAAAGCAGGAACTGGTAAGACATTATTAGCTTTAGCAGCAGGGCTACAAAAAGTTGTTGATGATAAGTCTTATAAAAAATTGATTGTTACTAGACCGATTGTACCAATGGGCAATGACTTGGGTTATTTACCTGGGGATAAAGAAGAAAAATTGAAACCATGGATGAGACCGATCTATGATAATATGGAGTTTTTAGTTGGTGGGGGCCAAGATCAAGAGCCAATTAATGCAGTAGCAGATTTGAAGGCAATGAACTTAATTGAGTTAGAAGCGATTACTTATATTAGAGGTAGAAGTATTCCTGACCAATTTATTATCGTCGATGAAGCACAAAATTTAACTCCTCATGAGTTAAAGACAATCATTACTAGGGTTGGAGAGAATACTAAAATTGTACTGACTGGTGATCCTTATCAAATAGATCACCCTTATTTAGATAGTAATAGCAATGGCTTGACTTATGTTGTAGAAAGAATGAAGGATAAAGGTTTAGTAGGGCATGTTACTTTAAGCAAAGGAGAACGTTCTAAGTTAGCTGAGTTAGGAGCTGAGGTGTTATAAAGGGTTAAGTCTGAGTCTGAGTTTAAGTTCAAGTAATATCTACCCCCTTTTCTTTCTAAGGTGTAACGGTTTTAATTGTCAATTGTCAATTTTGTACATTGTAAATTTATAATAATATAACGATTTAATCAAAAAATACACCTATATAGGTGTATTTTTTGCAGGGGAATAATGATGATTCGAGAAATAATAATGAAGGAGGTAATTGATAATGAATGTCAAAGAGAGATTAGCTAAAGTAAGAGAAAAGGTTAAAGTTGCTGCTAGTAGAGCAGGTCGTAGTCCTGAAGAGATAAAGTTAGTTGCTGTTTCTAAAAGGCAAGGTTTAGATAAGATAAAAAATGTATTAGATGAAGGGATTTTAGATTTTGGTGAAAGTAGAGTCCAAGAGTTAAGAGATAAGTATGATAATTTCGAGCAAGAGATAAACTGGCATATGATCGGTCATCTACAACGAAACAAAGTTAAATATTTAACAAGAATGGACAGATGTAAGCTGATTCATTCAGTTGATAGCTTAAGGTTAGCTAAAAAAATTAATAAAAGGGCCAAAATGGAAGACAGAGAGAGCAATGTTTTAGTGCAGGTTAATACAGCTGAAGATGAAAATAAATATGGTTTTATGAGTGAAGAAGTTATTGAGTTTTTAAGAGAAGTTTCTTCGTTTGAATATATGAAGGTTAAGGGATTAATGACGATTGCTCCTTATGTAGAGAACCCCGAGGAAGTAAGACCATATTTTCGGAAGCTAAGAGAGCTTGCTGTTAAGATAGAGGCTGAGGAGATACCTGGGATTGAAATGAAAGAGTTATCAATGGGGATGAGTAATGATTTAGAAGTAGCAATTGAAGAAGGGGCTACCATTGTTAGGGTAGGTTCAGCAATCTTTGGCCCTAGAGATTATGAATAATGGATTTAATAGAAAGAGTAACTGAGTTATTTTCTTTTGGATCTGAGGTGCCATCAGCCCCCAAAGAGCAAGTTGATAATTCTAATTCTTCTACGGAAGAGGAGTCCCAAAATAAATTTTCCTTACAGTCTGTTTCTTTAGCTCAAGGTAGTAATGGAGAAAGTATTGATATTGTACAGCCTACTTCTTTTGAGGAAGCACAGACAATAGCTGATAAATTGAAAGAAGGACATTTAGTAGTTGTTAATTTGACTGAGGTTAAACGCCGTTTAGCAACAAGAATTATTGATTTTGTAAGTGGAACTTCTTATGCTTTAGGTGGTAATATAGAAAAAGTAGGGGAAGATATCTTTTTATTTACCCCCAAATCTGTTACAATAAGTTATGGAATTGAAGAAGATAATTCTGATGTTGAAAATTTATCATTAGTTAAGAAAAAGGAGCTGACGAATGCTAGCGGATAAAAGAATTGGTTTTATTGGTGCTGGAGCAATGGCGGAAGCTTTGATTACAGGTGTTTTAGAAGCAGAGTTGGTTTCAGCAGAGCAGATTTATATTAGTGATTTAAAAGACGAGAGATTAGAAGAGTTGGAGCAAGGGTATGGAGTACAATTAGTTAGTGATAATAATAAGTTGATTAGTAGTGTTGATTATATTATTTTAGCAGTTAAGCCTAAGGTGATAGCTAAGGTATTAACTTCTTTAGATGTTGAAATCGAAGGAGAGCAAAAAGTCTTTTCTATTGCTGCTGGAATAAAAATTAAAGAGATTGAGCGTCATTTAAAGGACGAAGTTCCAGTAATTAGATTAATGCCGAATACTCCTGCTTTAATAGGAGAAGGTGCTACAGCTTATGCTTTGGGAAGAGCAACTGATGCTGAAGATGGTGAATTAGTCGAAGAAATCTTTAGTGCAGCAGGAACTGTAATCGGAATAGAAGAAGAATTAATGGATGCAGTAACGGGTTTGAGTGGTAGTGGACCAGCCTACGTTTATTTATTTATTGAAGCGTTGGCTGATGCAGGAGTTAATGTTGGTTTGGGTAGAGAAGATGCTACTGATTTAGCATTACAGACTATAATTGGTGCAGCTAAGATGGTTGTTGAGTTAGAAAAGCATCCAGCTCAGTTAAAGGATATGGTTACTTCACCAGGGGGAACTACAATAGCTGCTTTGCGACAACTAGAAAAGGATGGGTTTAGATCTGCTATTTATGAAGCAGTAGCAACAGCAAGAGATAAAGCAGAAGAATTAAGAAAGGAGTGAGAGGATGAGATTTTTATTAATTAGACTTGTAGATGGAGCATTTAGGATTTATAATTGGCTTATTATAGCTAGAATTGTAGCTTCTTGGGTACAACCCCCGACTCATCATCAATTTATGAGAGACCTTTTAAATTTTGTTTATCGAACTACAGAGCCTGTCTTAGGGCCAATTAGGGAGTTAGTTCCTCTGCCTGGAATTGATATTTCTCCAATCATTGCTTTTGTAGTTTTAGGGATTATCAGAAATGGTTTAATTCAACTATTATTTGCGGTGCTGTGATAAGGAGTGATATGATGTTGGACAAGGAGCGATTGTTGGCCCATATAAATGAAGAAGAAGAAAAATTAATTTTGAGTCAAATTTTAGATAAAGTAGAATTGGCCTTGCAGAGACATCAGCCCACTTATACCAATTTTTTAAATCCCCATCTTCTTTATTTAGTTAAACCGGTCTTGGAACAGATTGCTGGTCTTAAATTTTTAGAGTATGGTGGTTATAAACGTGCTGAACGTAAAAGATTGGCTGTGATGCCTGATTATTATATTAAGGATTTAGTTGAATCACCGATTAAATTGTTAAATATCACTGGCCAGTTTAAGTTTCAACAGGTTAGTCATCGTGATTTTTTAGGGGCAATTTTAGGAACGGGGATTAAAAGAGAGATGGTGGGCGATTTGGTCTTGTATCAACAAGGTTGTCAAGCTATTGTTGCTGCAGAGATGAAAGAATATTTATTGCTTAATCTAGAGCAAGTTCATCAAATAGGGGTTGAGATTAAAGAGATTTCTTTTGAGCAATTACAGGTTGAACCAGAACGAGTAAAGGAGATTAAGGATACAGTACCATCTTTGCGTTTAGATTCGGTTGCCAGTTCTGGTTTTTCTACTTCTCGTAATAAGATGAGTAGTGAAATTGAAAGCGGAAAAGTAAAGGTTAATTGGAAGGTTGTTACTGATCCAGCTTGTTTTATAGATCAAGATGATATTATTTCTATTCGTGGTCGAGGAAGGGTAGAGATAGATGAGTTATTAGGTAAGTCTAAGAAAGGTAGAATTAAACTAAGGTTAATAAGATATATTTAGTTAGGAGGAAGTATAATGTCTTTAACTCCATCAGATATTTATAATAAAGAGTTTGATAAGACGTTTTCTATTTTGTCGTATGATCAGCAAGAAGTTGATGATTTTTTGGATCTGATAGCTGCTTATTATGAGGAAGTGTTAAAGGAGAATAATGATTTAAAGTTGAAAATCGAAAAATTAGAATCAAAAATTGAAGAGTATCAAGAAAAGGATAAGAAATTACATCAAACTATAGATCAAGCTCAGCAGACGATGGAAACTCAAAAAGCTGAAGCAGAAAAGAAAGCTGATTTGATTTTGGAAGAGGCGAGGTTGGAAGCTGAAAAGATAAAGGAAGAAGCTAAAATTAAAGTTGAAAAGAAATATCAGCAATATAGGGAATTAATTGAACATGAAAAATTATTTAAGATTAAATTTAAAACATTATTAAAGTCTCATTTGGAGATGTTGGATCAACAAGCTGGCTTAGAACAGGTTAAAGAGGAGCTTGACTTTGAAATTAGTGAATAAATTATAGCTAACTAATACATAATAAGATAGTACATTTGTAGAATTTTAAAGGTAGGGGAGTAGAATGAAATTTGGAATAATCGGGGCGATGGATGTAGAGGTTGAGTTCTTAAAAGAAGAAATGGAGATTGAAGATAAGTTATCTAAAGCTAATATGGAATTTTATTCTGGTAAATTGCTGGGGCAAGAAGTTGTTGTAGTTCGTAGTGGGATTGGTAAGGTTAATGCGGCTGTCTGTTCTCAAATTTTAATTGATAATTTTGCAGTAAAGGCAGTTTTATTTACAGGAGTAGCTGGTGCTATTGATAGAGAGCTTGATGTAGGAGATATTATAATCTCAACCGATGTTGTTCAGCATGATGTTGATATTACGGCTTTTGGTAGAGAGTATGGGGAGATTGCTGAATTGGATCAGGCAGCATTTGAAGCTGATGAAGAGTTAGTTACAGTGGCTAAAGAGGTTGGAGAGGAGTTGGCCCGGGATGAAAAGATTAAAGTTAGTACAGGGCGGATCTTATCTGGAGATCAATTCATTTCAGATGAGAAGAAAGTAGAGTGGTTAAGAGAGACTTTTGATGGACAATGTACAGAGATGGAAGGGGCAGCAGTAGGTCAAGTAGCTTATTTAAATGATACACCATTTGTAATAATCAGATCTATTTCTGACAAAGCTGATCAAGAAGCAGATGTATCTTTTGATGAATTTGTTGAGTTTGCTGCTAATAATTCTTACAAAATTATAACTGAGATGTTGAAAAGGTTGTAATGATCAATTGAGATAAATTTAAATAGTAGTTGACGAAAGAAAACAAGTGTATTATAATGATTTATAAATTAAATAATGTTTGAAAAGCGATAATAGGGAAGAGTAAGTAGAGTGAAAATTATAGCGAACTTGGGGATGGTGGAAGCCTAGGAATGGAAACTTTGCTGAAGATCATCTCTTAGCTGTTTCTTTGAAGCTTTAGTAAAAGAAATCGGTAATAGCCGTTATTTAAATTGAGTGAATATATAAGAGTTTAGTTACTGATTAGTAGCTACTTACTATATTAAATTGGGTGGTACCGCGAGTTTACTCTCGTCCCTTAGTGGGATGAGGGTTTTTTTATTTGATAAAAATTGCAAATTATAAAAAAAGGAGTGTTAAGAAAAGATGAATTATAAGGATACGTTGAATTTACCTAATAATGAATTTCCTATGCGGGCCAATTTATCTGAGAGGGAACCTAACTTTCAGAAATATTGGAACGAAAATAGTATTTATGAAAAAGCATTAGAAAAAAGAGAAGGTGCTGAAAAGTTTATTTTACATGATGGACCTCCTTATGCTAATGGTGATATTCATATCGGTCATGCTTTAAATAAAATTTTGAAAGATATTGTCACTAGGTATAATCACTTGAAAGGATTTCAAGCTCCTTATGTTCCTGGTTGGGATACTCATGGTTTACCAATCGAACATAAAGTGACTAAAAAATTAGGGGATGAACGAAAAGAGTTAACAACAACAGAATTAAGAGAAAAATGTAAGGATTATGCATTGAAATATGTAGAGCGACAGAAAGAGCAGTTTAAACGCTTAGGAATTTGGGGTGAATGGGATAATCCATACATTACTTTAGAGCCGAAATATGAAGCTAAACAGATTGATGTCTTCGGTAAGATGGCTCTAAAAGGTTTATTATATCAAGGCTTAAAGCCTGTACATTGGTGTACAAGCTGTGGGACTGCATTAGCAGAAGCAGAGATTGAATATGAAGAGATTAATGGCCCATCAATTTATGTTAAGTTTCCAGTAGAGGAAGGGAAAGTACTAGATGATGTAGAGTTAGCTACTGATGATTATGTTGTTATTTGGACAACTACTCCATGGACTATCCCTTCGAATATGGCAATTTCTATTCATCCTGACTTTGATTATGTAATTGTAGAAGCAGATGGTGATAAATTAGTAGCTGCTAAAGAATTAGTAGCCGATATGTTGGATATTTGTGGCGTTGATGATTATACAATTCTTGCAGAGTTTAAAGGAGAAGAATTGGAAGGGGTTAGTTGTAAACATCCATTTTATGAGCGGAAGTCACCATTGATCTTAGGAGAACATGTAACATTAGAGCAAGGTTCAGGTTGTGTACATACAGCGCCTGGACATGGACATGATGACTATGTTATTTGCCAAGAATATGATATTGAAGTTTATGCTCCGATGAATGATCAAGGGTATTTTACTGAAGAAGCTGGTGAAGAGTTTGCTGGAATGTATTATGATGATGCTAATATCAAAGTAACAAATTTATTAAAAGAAGATAATTTATTAATGGATTTAAGCTTTGTTGACCATTCTTATCCTCATTGCTGGAGATGTAAAGATCCTGTTATTTTTAGAGCTACTGAACAATGGTTTGCTTCTGTTGAAGATATTAAAGATGAAACTTTAGAGGCGATCAAGGAAGTTGATTGGTATCCTGAATGGGGAGAAGTAAGAATGACTAATATGGTTGCTGATCGAACTGACTGGTGTGTTTCTCGTCAACGAGTCTGGGGGGTACCTATTCCGATCTTCTATTGTCAGGATTGTGATGAACCATTGATTACTGAAGGGTCGATTGGTGCAGTTAAGGAGTTATTTGCTCAACAAGGTTCAGGAGCTTGGTATGAATTAGAAGCTAATGAGATATTATCTGAATCTGTCAAGTGTGATTCTTGTGGAAATAATACGTTTGATAAGGAAACGGATATTATGGATGTCTGGTTTGATTCAGGGGCAAGCCATGCTGCAGTACTAGAAAATTACGATAATTTAGAGCGACCAGCAGATTTATATTTAGAAGGAACCGATCAATATCGAGGTTGGTTTAATTCATCTTTATTAACTTCAATTGCTGCTAGAGGAGAAGCACCGTATAAAGCTGTAGTAACTAATGGTTTTACACTTGATAAAAATGGTAAAAAGATGTCTAAATCAATAGGTAATGTTGTTTCACCACTTGATGTTATTGAGCAGTATGGGGCAGACATTTTACGGTTATGGGTTGCTTCTTCTGATTTTAAAGAGGATGTAAGAGTTTCTGATAAGATCTTACAAGAGAATGCAGAGGTTTATCGACGGATTAGAAATACTTCGCGTTATATTTTAGGTAATTTAGCTGATTTTGATCCAGCAGAAGATAAAGTAAGTAAAGATGAATTGACTGAGATTGATCGTTGGGCCTTGTTAAAATTACAGAAGTTGCTTAAGCAAGTAGAAGAAGCTTATGGAGCTTATGAATATCATAGATTATATCATGCTGTGCATAATTTCTGTACGGTAGAAATGAGCTCTTTTTATCTTGATGTCCTAAAAGATAGACTATACACTTTAAAAGCAGATGATCGAGTACGACGTTCTGCTCAAACAGCGATGTATGAAATCTTAACTACCTTAATTAAGATGGTTGCTCCTGTGTTAGTACATACTGCTGAGGAAGTGTGGCAGTATTTACCTGATGTTAGTGATGCTGAAAGTGTATTTTTAGAAGAGTGGCCACAAGTTGACAAAGGTTATTTAGATGAAGACTTAGAAAAGAAATGGGATCGCTTACTACAAGTGAGAAAAGATGTCTCTAAAGCTTTAGAGTTGGCCCGTAATGAGAAAGTTGTAGGGCATTCTTTAGATGCACAAGTAGATCTTTATGCAGAGCGAGAATTATATGATTTCTTAATTCAATTTGATGATTTAGCAGAATTATTTATTGTCTCTAAATTAAAAGTATTAAACTCTACTGTTGAAGTCGAAGAAGATGAGTTATATACTGGTGAAGAAACTGGAATAAAGATAGCAGTAGCTCAAGCTCCTGGTGATAAATGTGAACGATGTTGGCATTATTGTGAGACAGTTGGTAGTGATGAAGAACATTCAGAGATTTGTGTTGAGTGTTTAGAAGTGGTTGAGAATTTGTAAGAATGAAAGAGTAATGTTATGGAGTCTGTAGCCTTTTTATTAGGTTGCAGACTTTTTTAGTTTAAATGTATATTAATTATAATATAGGAAACTACTATAGTTAGTACTTAGATAAGAGCTATTGCCTACAAAGAATTATAAAGTTAAATCTTTTCTTGACAAGTTTGGAGTAGGATGATATACTACTTGATGTTGTCGCAGAAAAAGATTGGCGATAAAAAAGATTTAAAAAAATCTTGACAAACAAGAGCTGATTTGATAATATATTAAATGTTGTTTGAGAAAGTGGCAAAAATTGAACAAGCAATTCGGTCTTTGAAAACTAAACAATGCAATGTTTCAACTAAGCAAGAAGAGCTAGTCAAACTCATAATTTTGTAAGCAGTGTACACATTGTTTACATTATATAAACTTTAATTGAGAGTTTGATCCTGGCTCAGGACGAACGCTGGCGGCGTG
>NZ_JALKBX010000003.1 GCF_023227745.1 Natroniella acetigena
TTAGCCCTCTCGAAACTGATTTTGAAGTTTATTGGTTGCAGATTTTAATTTTAAAAGTGAAACTATATATCAATTAAGAGGAGGATAAATAATGCCAACTTCAACCGACAAGAAAGCAAACCATCTAATAGATGAGAAGAGCCCGTATCTGTTGCAGCATGCCTACAATCCAGTTGATTGGTATCCTTGGGATGAGGAGGCATTTGCTAAGGCAACTAGGGAAGACAAGCCGATCTTTTTGTCGATTGGTTACTCTACCTGTCATTGGTGCCATGTGATGGAGGAAGAGTCATTTGAAGATGAGGAAGTAGCTGAATTGTTGAACCAACACTTTGTTTCAATCAAGGTAGATCGAGAAGAGAGGCCAGATGTAGATAATATTTATATGAAGGTCTGTCAAGCATTGACTGGCAGGGGGGGGTGGCCCTTGACGGTAGTAATGACTCCTGATAAAGAGCCGTTTTTTGCTGGGACTTATTTTCCTAAAGAGTCGCGGATGGGTCGTCCAGGATTGTTAGAAATTTTACGGGGGATCCAATCTGCTTGGCAGGAAGATCGCTCTGCTTTATTACAGTCTAGTAGTGAAATAATGGAGGTAATTAAAAAAAGGGAGAGATTTAATCCACAAGCTGAACTTTCAACAGAGGAGCTGGAGGATTTAGTTGAACGTGCCTACCAAGGTTTTAAGGGTA
Organism: Natroniella acetigena; assembly: GCF_023227745.1. GTDB lineage: Bacteria > Bacillota > Halanaerobiia > Halobacteroidales > Halobacteroidaceae > Natroniella > Natroniella acetigena. The sequence goes on from NZ_JALKBX010000003.1 coordinate 693, forward strand.
CTTTTGATAGCGAGTACGGTGGATTTGGTTCAGCACCGAAGTTTCCGTTGGCCCATAATTTATTATTTTTGATGCGGTATTGGAAATCAACTGCTGATCAAGAGGCATTAGATTTAGTAACTAAAACTTTAGATAGTATGTATGCCGGTGGAATTTATGATCACTTAGGTTATGGGTTTGCTAGATACTCTACAGATAGAAAATGGTTAGTGCCTCATTTTGAAAAGATGTTATATGATAATGCCTTATTGGCAATTGCTTACTTAGAAGCTTATCAGATTACTGATGATGATACTTATGCTCAAGTTGCTGAAGAAATTTTAACCTATGTCAGTCGCGATATGACTTCTACAACAGGAGGGTTTTATTCAGCAGAGGATGCTGATTCTGAAGGAGTAGAGGGTAAATTCTATGTTTGGACTCCAGCTGAGATCAAAGAGGTGTTAGGTGAGGAAGAGGGGGAAGAGTTTTGTCGATATTATGATATTACTGAAGAGGGGAATTTTGAAGGGAAGAGTATCCCTAATTTAATTGGGCAAGAGTTCAATAAAACTGAAGTAGATGACAAGTTTAAAGAGGCTAGAGAGAAGTTATTTGCAGCTCGTGAAGAGAGGGTACATCCTGATAAAGATGATAAGATCTTGACTGGTTGGAATGGTTTGATGATTGCTGCTATGGCCTTAGGAGCTAGAGTATTAGATAAAGGTAGGTATCAACAGTTGGCCCAGCAAGCTAGTGATTTTATTTGGGATAATTTATACCAGGATAGATTGCTGGCTAGATATCGAGCTGGAGAAGCCGCTTATTTAGCTTATGTTGATGATTATGCTTTCTTGGTTTGGGGATTGCTTGAATTATATCAGACAACCTTTAATCCAGAATATCTAAAGCGAGCTTTGCTGTTGAATGATGAATTGCTAGAAAATTTTTGGGATGATGAGGCAGGAGGACTCTACTTTTATGGTGAAGATGGAGAGGAGTTAATTACCCGTCCCAAAGAGGTATATGATGGAGCGATGCCATCAGGCAATTCTGTAGCAACATTAAACTTTCTCAAATTAGCCAAATTGACAGGGGATAATAAACTAGAAAAGAAGGTAGAAGAGCAGATTCGGTTCTTCGGAAATCAAATTAATAAGAATCCAACTGCTTATTCTTATTTCTTATTATCAATCCTCTCTACCCAAGTAGATAACAGAGAGGTTGTAATTGTTACCGAACAACAGCAAGAAGATATAGAAGCGATGTTAGAGATTTTAAGGGCCAACTTTATGCCATTTACTACGCAACTTGTCAAGACTAAAGAGAATGAAGAGCAATTGTTAGAAGTGGTTCCTTTTTTAGCTGATTATCAAGCGCTCGAGGGACAAACAGCTGCCTATATCTGTCAAGATTTTACCTGTCAAGCACCGATTACAGATTTAGAAAAGCTAAAAAAACAATTGATAGTTGATAATTGATAATTTACAATTAAAAGGTCAAAATCAAAAAGATAAGGGAGAAGATGATATGTTTTTCTCTGCTGATGAAAATGAAAAGAGAAAGAGAATGATCAGAGAACAGCTTGAGCGGCGAGGGATTGAACAGCAAGCTGTTTTAAAGAGTATGAGAGAGGTTCCACGTCATCTCTTTGTACCTGATAAATTGAGAACTAAAGCTTACCATGATCGACCACTGCCGATCGAGGAGGGCCAAACGATCAGCCAGCCTTATATCGTAGCTTTGATGATCGAAGCATTAGAGTTAGAGGAGGATGATCGAGTTTTAGAGATTGGTACTGGTTCGGGATATGCTGCTGCAGTGTTGGTCCAGATTGTAGCAGAGGTGTATACTATTGAACGCCATCAATCTTTGGTTGAGTTGGCCCAGCAGCGATTTGAAATGTTGGGTTATGATAATCTAGAAGTTAAGGTTGGTGATGGTACAGAAGGTTGGGGGGAGTTTGGCCCTTATGATGGAATAATAGTAGCTGCGGGAGCACCGATGATTCCTGAATCTTTAGCTGAACAATTGAAGATAGGTGGTAGATTAGTAATTCCTGTTGGGGATCGGGACTTACAGGAGTTATTAGTACTAACCAAACAAGATGATGGAGGACTGAAAAAAGAAAGGATAGCTGGGGTTAGGTTTGTACCATTGGTTGGTGAAAAAGGTTGGGAAGATGAAGGTTAAGGAGGAGTTTTATGGGTGAAATTTATCAGATCTTTGGTAGTGATGCTGCTCAAATGGCTTATCAACTGTTAGAAAGGATGGGTTTGAATCTTAATTCAAAGTTGAAAGTAGGGATTAAGCCTAATTTAGTTTTAGCTAAACCAAGTATAAGTGGAGCAACTACAGATCCTCAACTTGTAGCAGGGGTAATTAAGTATTTACAACACCAAGGTGTTAAAGAGATAGTTTTACTGGAGGGGGCCTGGGTAGGAGCTGAAACTAAGCAGGCAGTTAAAGTTTGTGGTTATGAGCAGTTGATGGCTGAATATGGTATTCAATTTTATGATTTAAAAGAGGATCAATTTACTAAATGTTATAGTGGTGATTTAGAAATTAAGGTCTGTCGTCGTCCTCTTGAAGTTGATTTTTTGATTAATCTACCTGTATTAAAAGCACATTGTCAAACAAAATTAACCTGTGCTTTAAAGAATTTAAAAGGTTGTATACCTGATAGTGAAAAGAGAAGGTTTCATAGTTTAGGGCTTCATCAGCCGATTGCCCATTTAAATAAGATTCTTAAATCTGATTTAATAATAGTTGATGGGATAATAGGTGATTTAACCTTTGAAGAAGGAGGTAATCCTGTCCAAATGAATCGAGTCTTAGCTGGGAGTGATCCAGTCTTAATTGATAGTTATGTTACTCAATTGTTGGGTTATCAAATTGAAGAGGTACCTTATATCAGTATTGCAGATAGATTAGGGGTAGGTAGTAGTGATTTAACTAAAGCAGAGGTTATTAATTTAAATCAAACTACAACAGGAGATAAGTTAGAGTTGACTATAGGGGCAGATAAGGTTGAAGCTTTATATCAATATATAACAGAGAAAGAAGCCTGTTCAGCTTGTGTTGGTAGTTTAATTCATGCTTTACAACGTATTTCTGAAAGTTCTGGGATCCCACAAGACTTAGAATTATTTATAGGTCAAGGATTTAAAGGAAAGTCGCTAGCAGGGATTGGAGTTGGGAGCTGTACTAATAATTGTGAAAATAATATTGGAGGGTGTCCTCCTACTGCTAGAGAGATTGTAGATCGGCTAAAGCAACTATGGTAACTTAAGGAATAATAAAGAGGAGAACAATAATGAAGTTGGGAGCTGAATTTTATAGTCAAGATGCAGTTACTTTGGCCCAAAAGCTATTAGGGAAGCTGCTAGTTAGAAGGATAGAAGATAAAGAGATAGTAGCTAAGATAGTTGAGACTGAGGCTTATGTTGGCCCGGAAGATAAAGCGTGCCATGCTTATGATAATAAACGGACTGAAAGAACAGAAATAATGTTTGCTCAGGGTGGGTATAGTTATGTTTATTTGATTTATGGGATCCACCATTGTTTTAATGTAGTAGCAGGGGATGAAGGGAAGCCAGAAGCTGTCTTGATTAGAGCTGTAGAACCGGTTACAGGCTTAACTGTAATTAAGGAGAATCGACAGATCAAAAGCAATCGAGTGGAAGATTTAACAAATGGCCCTGGTAAGCTTTGTCAGGCTCTTGCTATAGATAGGAAGCTAAAGGGATATAATTTAAGTACAGGGACTGAACTTTATATTCGAGATAATCAGCAAGAATATGAATTGTTAACTACTCCACGGATAAATATAGACTATGCGGAAGAGTACAAAGATAAATTATGGCGTTTTTGTATTAAAGGAAATTCATTTTTATCCTAAACTTAGAGTTGACTTAAAGAATTAAAAAGATAAATCGAAAGAATTAATTGATTATTTCGATTTGATAATGTAAAATATTTAATAATTAAAATAATGAATACTGAATAATTGCAAAACAATAAGAATAATTATATTTCTAATTTGAATTGTAATTATTCAATAGTAGATATTAAATATTAAATAAAAGCGAGGAGGAGAGAAGATGAGAAGTGATATTTTGAAATTATTAGAAAAGAATGGCAAGTTAGCAGCTGAAGAAATTGCTATTAGGCTTGATCTTGCTGTAGAGAAGGTAGAAGAGGTGATCAAGCAGTTAGAAGAAGATGAAGTTATAGTCAATTATTGTGCTTTAGTTGACTGGGATAAGATAGAACGGGAGATGGTTACTGCCTTGATTGATGTTAAAGTAACTCGTGAAAGAGGGATTGGTTTTGATGAAGTAGCTAAAAGAATTTATAAGTTTTCCGAAGTTAGTTCTGTATTCTTAATGTCGGGAGGATATGATCTATCAGTTAAGGTGGAAGAACGAACAATGAAGGAAGTTGCTTTATTTGTAGCAGAAAAATTGGCTACTATTGATCAAATTCAAAGTACAGCTACTCATTTTATGTTAAAAACTTATAAGAAGGATGGGGTTGTCTTTAAAAAAGGAAGCCAAGAAGATGAACGGTTGGTGATTTCACCGTGAATTGGGAAGAGGTAATAGCTCCTCGTGTTCATCAAGTTCCACCATCGGGAATTAGGAAGTTTTTTGATCTGGTTTCAGAGGTAGATGATGTAATTTCTTTGGGAGTGGGAGAACCTGATTTTGTAACCCCGTGGCATATTAGAGAAGCTAGCTTTTATTCTCTTGAGCGAGGGGATACAATGTATACTTCTAATTATGGATTATTGGAGTTGCGAAAAGAGATTACTAAGAATCTTAAGGCAAATTATAATGTTAGTTATACTCCTGAAGAAGAGGTTTTAGTGACTGTTGGAGTTAGTGAGGCTTTAGATTTAGCTTTGCGTGCTTTAGTTAAAGAAGGAGATGAAGTTATCTTACCTGAGCCATGTTATGTTTCTTATAAGCCTTCGACTATTTTAGCTGGTGGAAGAGCAGTTAAAGTTCAAACTAGTTGCGAGAATGAATTTAAGTTGACTGCTGAAGATTTAGAAAGGGTAATCAGTGAACAAAGTAAGATATTAATTTTATGCTATCCTAATAATCCAACTGGAGCAATAATGGAGCGCGATGAATTATTAGAAATTGCTCAAGTTGTCAAGGAGCATGATTTGATTGTCTTGGCTGATGAGATTTATGCTGAACTTACTTATGGGAAAGAACATACAAGCTTTGCTAGTTTGCCTGGGATGAAAGAAAGAACCATTTTATTTAATGGTTTTTCTAAGGCATATGCTATGACCGGTTGGAGAATAGGCTATGCTACAGCTCCTAAGCCTATTATTCAAGCGATGATGAAGATTCATCAATATACTATGTTGTGTGCTCCAATTATTAGCCAAAAGGCTGCTTTAGAAGCATTAAGGAATGGAAGAAAAGAAGTTGATAAGATGATAGATGCTTATAATCAAAGAAAACGGGTGATTACTAAAGGATTAAATGATATGGGTTTAGACTGTTTTGAGCCGCAGGGAGCTTTTTATGCTTTTCCGTCAATTGAACGAACGGGACTCAGTTCAGAAGAATTTGCTGAAATGTTATTACAAGAGGAAGGTGTTGTAGTAATCCCTGGTGAAGTATTCGGAGAGAGTGGTCGAGGTTTTATTCGCTGTTCATATGCTTCATCATTGGATAATATTTATGAAGCTTTAACTAGAATAGAAAGATTTATTAAGAAAATATAATAAAAAGATGGGCAGTTAACTGCCCATCTTTTTATTATCTAATTTAATTTAGTGATAGTTACTCCGATTAAACCAGGGCCAGTATGAACAACCATGACAGGGCTGATCTGTCCTGTAAATGTTTCTTTAACATTCTCTAACTTCTTAAATTTATTTAATAAGTTTTCAGCTTCCTCAGCAGCATTACCATGCATTACATCTACTTGGCAAGGGCCAGTTGCAATTTTTTTGTGAGCAATTTGATATAATTTTTTGAGGGATCTTTTGCGACCTCTGCTCTTTTTATAAGTATAGTATTCACCTGATTCATCGATAGAGATAATTGGTTTGATATTCAATAAACTACCGATTGTTCCTTGAACTTTGCCTATCCGACCACCTTTTTTTAAGTACTTTAATGTCTTTAGAACAAATAAGACTTCTATATCATCAATTTTAGCTGTAACCTTATTTACTAAAGTAGTAAAGTCTATTCCTGTTTTAAGTAATTTAGCAGCATAAAGGACGAGCCTGCCAAGCCCCATCGATAAAGCTTTTGAATCGATGGCTTCTACAGTCAAACCTGTAACCTGTTCACTAATCATTTTAACCATATTATAAGTACCACTTAATCCGCTGGAGATATGAATTGCAAGTACGTGGGTAATCCCCTTATTTTTAAGGGCCAATAATTTCTTTTTTAATTCTTGGGGAGCGGGCGTAGAAGTAGTAGGAATTTCCGTGTCTAATTGGTCATAGATCTCTTGTGGTTTGATTTCGACTCTATCCTTGTACTGCTGCTGAGAATAATTAATTTTTAATGGTAAAAATTCAATCTCTTTATCTTGAATTAAATCTAATGGGAGATCAGATGTACTATCAGTTAAGATTGCTATGTTTTCATTCATCAAATTACACCTCTTTGTTATGTAATATTCTCTGTCAATCAATTATATCATAATTTATGATCAATTTACAATGCTAAGTAAATTAATTGTTCGATAATTGAGTTGACAGTGTACAGTGAACAGTTTACAGTTAAGATCAAAATCTTAAAAAATTAAGACCTGTGAAATGCTTTATGTTCTTAGGTTTAGAGTGATTTTGATTTTAAGGTCTTTCCTTCGGGTTCTTTGAACCCTTCGTGATGAAAAAATCTGCTCTTAGATTTTTTCTATCTACTGTCAACCGTCCCTACAGGTCTTTGTCAAGACCTTTCGTGAAAACCATAGAAACCATATCAACTGTAAACTGTACACTGATATATAGTGGCAAAGTGCCACTATATATCAATATAGACAGGAGAAATTTAATATTAGAAATAATAATAGCGATTGCATTATCATTAGATGATTTTGGAGTTGCTTTAGCTTTGGAATGATGATAATTTAATTAAATTTTTCTATTTTAAAAAGGAAATCAAGGGTTTAATCTTGAATATAAAAGTAAATCAGTCTAGATTATTTTATTAATTGAGTAAATTGTTGAGTAATTTAATAAAATTAGGAGATGAAGAAGTATAACTTATATTTGGTCACCTAGCAAGTTATATGGAGTCAATGGTGAAACCGTCCTAAATTCTTGTAATCTTTAATTGAGAATTTAGGATTTATTATTTTAAAAAGGAGGTATTGAGAATGATTGAAGAGGTTGTACAAATCACAGCCCAAGGAGAAGAAGAGGCTTTAGAGAAAGCTTATCAAGATTTTCAAATTAAAATAGATGAAGAATTTGATAAAAGTGAGATTAAATTAAGTTTGATTGAAGAAAAGAAAGGTTTTCTAGGTCTGTTTGGAAGGAAGAAAGTATATCAAGCATTCTTAAAAATAGTTCAATATACTGAGCAGGCTGGGGAAGAAGTAGATGGAGAAGCAGGAGAATTTGAAGTAAAGATTAAGGATGAGGGGATCTTTTTAGAGGTTAGACAGCCTATAGGAGCAGAAAAGATGGTTAAGATGGAGATGGTAGATCAAATTTTACAGGAAAAAGAAATAGAAGATGTCAGTTATGAAAAAGTCAGCGAAGGTCTGACACTTGATGGTGAAGAAGTAAAGATAGCTCCTAGAAAGCCTGAACTTGATCGTGATGCTAAAGTTGAAATAGAGCTTAATCCTGATTTAATGAAAGCAGTTTTAAATTATTATCCTCCCTTAGGAGGAGAAGATTTATCTGTTAGAGGTATATTAAAGAAGTTAGAGGATAAAGGCGTAGTAGCTGGTATTCAAGAAGAGAAGTTAAAAGAAGAGTTTAGTCCTGAGCAAAAATTAGAAGATTTTGTGATAGCAGTTGGTGAAGGGCCAATCCCTGGTGAAGATGGTAGAATTGAATTAAAATTTGATCTTGATCAGAAAAAGAATAAAGTAGTTAAATTAAGTGATGGAAGTGTAGATTTTTATAATTTAAATCGGATTATAAATGTTGAACAAGGAGAGATAATAGCCACTAAAATTCCAACTGTTGAAGGAAAGCCTGGTCAGAAAGTGACAGGAGATGAGATTCCACCTGCTCCAGTTGAAAAGGTAGAACTGCCCCAAGGAGAAAATGTAAAAGTTAGTCAGGATGGATTAACTTTAATTACTGAGATTGACGGTCAAGTTGTACAAAGAAAGGGTACTCTCAATGTCTTGGAGGTTTATACAGTCGAAGGGGATGTTGATTTAACAACTGGAAATATTAATTTCAAAGGTAATGTAGTAGTTAATGGTAATGTAAGGGATAATATGGAGATTAAAGCAGAAGGAAATATTCAGGTAAAAGGTAGTGTCTATAGTGCTAAGCTAGAAGCAGAGGATCAAATTATTGTTCAACAGGGTTTTATTGGTCGTAATAAAGGTCTTCTTAAAGCAGAAGGGAATATTATTGTTCAATTTATTGAAACTGGAATTATTGAAGGTGGAGGGAATTTAATTGTTAAAAATGCAATTATGCATAGCAAGATAGATGTAGAGCAGAAGATAATTGTTACAGAAAAGAAAGGATTAATTGTAGGGGGGGAAGTTAGAGCTGCTCAGGAGATAGAGGCTAATATTATTGGTTCAGCTTTAGATACTTCAACTAAAGTTCGTGTAGGAGTCAGTCCTGAATTAAGAGATGAATTTAAGGCTAAAGAGCAGTTATATTTTAAAAAGAAAAAGAAGTTAAATGAAGTTATTAAAGCTATTTTTGTGTTAAAGAAGAAGCAGAATACCTCTAAACTATCTGATAAAAAACAAAAATTACTTAGACAATTGACAAGAGCAAAATATACGGTTGCAACTGATTTTGAGGAGTTATTAGCTGAAAGAGAAGAGCTTTTAAAGAAGTTAGACCAGGAAAAAGAGGGAGTAATAAAGGTAAAAAACACTATATATCCAGGGGTAGTAATTACACTTGGTACGAATACTTTGCGGATAAATAAAGATAAGACAAATATTAAATATTATCTTACTGATGGAGAAATTAAAACAACTAGTTTAGTTTAATTATTTAGATCATTTGCCTGAAATATTAATCTGAAACTTTAGTATTTTGGATTTAATTATAAATTGTGCATTGTGAATTGTTAATTGAAATAGAGGAGGTGAATTAGTTGGAAAGGATTATGTGGATTTATTTATCTGGAGTTATCTTTAATCTAATAACTTTTTTAGTCTATTTAATTAAAGATTTTAATGAATTGCAGGTTAATATTTTACCGGCAATCAGTTTCATTCTGGCTAGTTGGTTTATTTATCCAATTTTATTATGGAGAGAAAGAGGAGTTTATTGAATTGTGAGCCTCTTCACCTAAATTTTTAATTTAGGTGGAGAGGTTCACATCAATTCAAAGGAAGTGACTACCTTTTCCTTGGGATCCAAAGTAGGTCGCCAGATCTCTAATTTTTGAGCTGTAGTTGATATTTTTTTTGGTAAGCCATCTAAAGAGCGGCATAGATCAATAAATTCATCCTCAGGTAATTGTTGTTGAGCGAAATTAGTGCTAGCAACTGTGATATGAAATTCCCAATTATCATAATTTTCAATTGTCGAAATATTCGATTTTTCTAATTCATGATGAAGGTTAGTAGCTAAATTTAATAATGAATCTGTAGTATTTAGCTTGAGGGCCAAAAATTTATTGTTTAAATTATAGCATTTAAAGCTATCAATTAAGATTTTTACTGGCTCATCTGTAGAGCAGATAGACGCTAGGATCTCTTCAGCTTGTTGGCTAGCTTCTTTAGTAATCCGATCAAGTGTAATATGCAATTCAGGGTAAAACTGATCCTGATAAAGATTAAAATGATTAGCAATAGCTTGCTGAATATTTAAAATTGGGGTTAAGCTCTTTTTGTTTGGTACTAGCATGATAAATAATTCTTCATTTAAAGATGCCGATTTAATCATCAAATTCCTCCAAAATATCAATGTAGTCATATTTTACCATATAATCAATTTGATATCAACTATTCACCCTTCAATTCGTTTTAATCCTGTTTTCTTAGCCATGTTAAGTGCTTGTTGATATTCTTGCTCTGTAATTGGACGATTTAACTTTTCATCTTGACCAGCTCGATAAGCTGGGTAATATTGCTCCATAATATTGACATAAGTAGCAGGTGATAACTCGCGACTGATAAACTCCATAATCTCCTGACTTCCTGCTAAATCATCTGGGAGTACTAAGTGACGAATTAATAATCCTTGGTAGGCAATACCTGATTCAGTCTTCAACTCTCCTACTTGACGGTGCATCTCTTTAACTGCTTTTTTAACTACTGATAAATATTGTGGAACTTCTGAATATTTTAGGCCTATCTCTTCATCAGCATATTTGATATCGGGCATATAGATATCAATCACTCCATCTAATAATTTAAGACCGGTTAAATTATCATAACCTCCTGAATTATAAACCAAAGGAATTTCTAAACCCAATTTAGCGGCTTCTAAGGTTGCAGCTAATAGGGCATGGATCATATGGCTGGGGGTGACAAAATTGATATTATGGCAGCCTTGCCGTTGTAACGAGATCATAATTTCTGCTAACTCTTTGGCGGTGATCAGCTCACCTTGCTGTTGGTGGCTCGTATCATAGTTTTGGCAGTAGATACATCGTAGATTACAGCTACTAAAGAAGATAGTACCTGAACCACGGTGACCGACTAAAGGGGGTTCTTCACCAAAGTGCGGGCCAAAGCTTGCCACCTTAATCTCTTTTCCTGTCTTACAATAGCCGAGTTCATCTTGACTGCGATCAACTTGGCAGTGATGAGGGCAGAGCTTACAACTTTGCAGGAACTGATATGCTTTTTTGGCCCTATTAGCTAACTCTCCAGAGCGATAAAGTTCTAAATAACTGGGTTGTATCATTCTAATCTACTCCTTATAGTAGCAGTTTATAGTTGACAATTGATAATTGATAGTGGATAGAAAAAATCTAAAATAAAAGCAAAAGCATTATAAATTTAACTTATCAAGGTTGAGTTTAAGTTAATGCAGATGATATTAAATTATTAATTATTATGTCACATAGTTAATGATTATATTAAGGATAGTTAAAGGAGGGGGTGCTATGAGCTAGATTTGACAATTTAAGTAATTTATGATATATTTAATGGCGGTTGATTATTAGAAATCTTGGCGGGCTGTAGCGCAGTTTGGTAGCGCACTGTGCTGGGGGCGCAGGGGTCGCTGGTTCAAATCCAGTCAGCCCGACCAGCTATAAACGCTGATATAACAATGATTGTAACCTGTTGATTAAAACAGGTCTTTTTTGTTTTTAGGGTAGATTGCCGACAAATTGCCGACAATGACTTAAAAAAGTCATTATTTCAAGCTGTTTTTTAATTTTTGAACAGCTTCTTTTTGCATGGAAGGAATAACATGAGAGTATGTATCAAGAGTTTGGGTAATAGAGGCGTGCCCTAATCTTTCCTGGACTATCTTAGGGTGGATTCCAGCTTTAAGCATTAAGGTTGCATGAGTATGTCTAAGATCATGTAATCTAAATTCTTCTAGATCAACTTTTTTTGCTACTTTATTAAATGAGCGTGTAGCATAACGAGGATTAAAGGGAGTTCCATCTTCTCTACAAAAGACTAAGTTGTATTCGTTATTGTATTCAGAGCCAAATTTCAATCTGTTTTCTTTTTGCTCCTTGTTTCTTCTTTTTAATATCTTGATTACATCCTCATCTACATCTATAGGGCGAATACTTGAATCAGTCTTAGGTTTTCTGAAAACTAAACCTTTATTGGCAGGGCGAGTAACAGATTGCTTAACTTGGAGTTTTTGGTTTTCAAAGTCAACATCTTTCCATCTTAAAGCCAAAAGCTCACCTCGTCTCATTCCAGTAAAGGCAGCTATATAAATAAAATCATAGATCCATCCTTCAGCAACTTCTAATAATTTATAGAGTTGTTTTTTAGTTAATGCTTCTATTTCTGATTTTTCTCCCTTAGGAGGAGAGATCTTATCCGCAGGATTATTCTCTAACATCTCCCATTTGACTGCATGGTTTAGAGCGGTATTTAACGTAGTGTAATGCCTTTTTACTGTCTTTTTGGATAAACCACCTTTCTTACCATCTTTTCTGCCATCTTTGAGCTTATGAGACAAATATCTTTTTATATGCATAGCTTTCAAATTAGCCATTTTTATACTTCCTAAAATAGGGATGACATGAGTTTTGACTATGATCTCATAAGTTTCTAATGTAGAAGGGGCTAAGTTGTGTTCGCAGTAATCCTCTAACCACTGTAACAAAAATTCTTCAAGTGTTAAATTAGATGGTTCTACATAAGTTCCATGCTCTAACTTATATTCAATTTCTCTCATTCTTTTTTTAGCTTCAGTTTTAGTTCCAGTAACGTTCTCATAAATTCTTTTTCGCTTACCTGTTATTGGATCGGTGCCAGCACTGACTGTTATCTCCCAAGAATTTTCTCCTCTTTTTCTGATATGGCCCATGATAAATCCTCCTTCTAATAGGATAAAAACAAATCGCCGTTAACGAGCATTTAGATTACTTATTTTCTACTAATTTAGACTCATCGTTTGGAATTATTTCACAATAATCATTGCCTAAATCTTTAATGGTATGGTTATTTTTTAAGTCAATTGCTTTAGCTTTTTCTAATCTTTCCTGATATGGTACATTGCTAAATTGGTTTGCTAGATCTTTTCTAGTTAATTCTTTCTTCTGGAAGTCTAGAGATTCTTTGTCTATCTGATGATGGGTTGATACCCTGGTGTAGATAGCTGCTTTTTTCATTGTTATATAATACCTCCTTTGTAGTTAATAAAAAAAGAAACCCTTTCAGAATTTTCTAAAAGGGCTTAAAAGAAGAGTTCTTTTGCAAATCCTAAAAGTGCCAATGCTGTAGGGATTGCAATTATATATAATGGTTTTTTAAAATCATCCATTTTTCCTTCAATGTTACCGACTTTAGTTTCTAGAGCTGAAACACTTGAATTTAGTTTGGATATATTATTGTTAATATTTCTAACATCATCTTTTATCCCATCAGTATTTTCCTTGATAAATTCAGTTGCTGTTTTGGTGGACGCTACATTTTCTTTTATATCTGTTATGTTGTTTCTGTTTTCTCTTATATCTTCACTCATTCTCTTTAATCCCTTTTCACTCATATCCGTCCACCTCCTGTTAGTTGATAGAAAATTTTCTCCTGGTTCTTCTAAATTATTAGGTGTTGATTCTGTAGATTCCCAAAATCTTTCAATAAATTCTTCAAAAGTTGTCTTGTTTAAGTTACTGCTACTTATTTTTTCCTTTTCTATATCATTATATTCTTCATGAAGCAATTTATTTCCTTCTTTTTCATAATTGAAACTTGGATGCTCGCTTATAGAATGTACTTTCGGGATATCTTCTGTTGGTGGTGTACTTGTTGAATCAATAGCCCCCAATATTATTCCCCCTTATTTTCTCTTTCTTCTCTTGTCTGCATGATTTTATTCAACATACTTGTAACTCTTTTTATATGAGGTATGCTGAAAGCCATTTTGTTAATTAATTTTCTTTCTGCCACCCCTTCTTGATTTCTAGGTACAATTGTTTGATAAAATGATAAAACCACATGATCTTTTGCTTCAGATACATCTATATGATCAGTGAATTTAATGTCTTTTGCCTCTTCAGGTTCAATATAAACTATTTGTCCTTTTTTTTCTTTTCCTTTTTCAGTCAATTTAACCACTCCTTTTTAGATAATAATCAACCAATGTTGACAAAATTTGCACCACTAAGTAAAAATAAAACGCTACCTTAGTAGCTAACTTATCACAGTAATTTAATTTAGTGGGGTAGAGGATTCGTGTCTTACTCTTTCTTCCTCTTCAATGTCTTTTATTAGGTTAACAATTTCTTTGATTGATTCAGGTGAAATTTTGTCATTATGCAGAATTGAAAGAAAATCATCATCTTCCCGTTTAGCACAAAGATCATTCCAAAAGTTTAATAACTCTGGCTCATCTGCCAATGCAGCCTTGATTTTATCTTGGTTTATGTCTTTAACATTAGTTCTTTTTGATTTTTTCATAATATCACTCCTATTTATATTTATTTTTTAATCTTCTGAACTCTCTCTTGGATATTTTTTCTCTTAAATCATTTATTTCAGAATCATTATTACACAAATCAATATACCTATCTAAAGCTTTTATAGCTTCATTATCTCTATTGGTATGGTAATATAGTTTAGCCAATTCTTTATAAGGTCTATGATCAGGATTCCCTTCTTGCCATTCTTTTGTCAACTCCCCGGTATTTATAGATTTCAAATAAAGTTCTTCTGCTTTTTCTACATTACCTTCTATCCTTTGTTCTTCTGCTTTTTTAAATATGTTGCTAGGTAGATAATCATAATTCTTATTTCCGTCAACAGGTTTAATCACCCTTATATTACATCCTGTATCTCTATCTTTTGTGCCTCCTGTAAATTCTTTTATTTTAACAATTACTTCTTCTTCAGCATTAAGCAAACCAGCTATTTCTTTATTAACTCTTTTAGTCAACCAACCTAATTGTTGCCCGGAATTATTTAAAACCTTTACTGCATTAAGGTCATAGTAGTTAGGTGAATGTTCTAAAGATAATTTTTGGTCAACCTCACACCCTTTTAATAATTTTTGCCGACTTGATCCATCTTCGTTATCATGTGTAACCCCTGTAATTTTACTGTAGAATGAATCAAAGCTTTGTTTTGGCATTTTTTCTTTTTGCCAACTATTATTACATGATTTACAAAAAGATGTCTTTTTAGTAAAAGGAGCCGAAATTAAAATCAATAAACCGAGCCCAACTCCAATAAGACCAAAAGATGTAAAAAATAAAATAAATATACCTGATATAATAAAAAATATACCTACAACTGCAACTGTACAACCACCCCTTACTTTTATTTTTTTAGAATGACATTCAGGACATAATTCAAAACTATCTTTTGACACAAGATCACTCCTTATTTTAGTTTTATAGTCAAATATTTCTTATATGTCTAAAAATAAAAGGCCAACATTTAGGCCTCTTTTAATACTTCAGTTTTGCCAATCTCATGAGTATGATTTTTAAAATTAACTTCGATGCGATTAACTGTCCTGCTGATAAGCTCAGTTTCTGTAGCCAATTCATCAATTTTGCTTTCTAATGTATCAAATCTGCCATCCATTCCATCTAGTCTAGAATCAATTCCATCTAGTCTAGAATCAATTCCATCTAACCTAGAATCCATCCCATCAAGCCTACCATTAATCTTGCCAACTTCATTAACTAATAACTCTAACATTTCTTTTTCTGTCATAATTACCCCCTTTTATCTAGTCGATTTAAGCTTGGCAATAGCAAATAGATTTTCTTTAGTGACTGCCTTTAGCTCTAAAACATCCCCTTGAATCTGGGCTATATTATGTTCTATCTTATCCAATTTAGCACTATTAACTTCTGTTCTTTCTTCGATAGCTTTAAGGATTTGGGCATTTTCCTTTTGTTGATTTTTTATCTCTGAAACTTCTTCTTTAACAATCCCTCTGATCGCTTCTAACAATTCCTTATCTTCCATCTTATCCACCTCACTTAATAGTTGAAGTGTTATTTTTTAAGAGTAGCTAAAACTTTTCTGCTTATTTCATCAGCTTCTTTCTCAAAATATATTCTCTTGTTATCAATATTAACTAAGTATCTTTTGTTAGGTAAATGCTTTAAGATATGAGCCACTTCATGAATTAAGGTTTTCCTTCTCATTTCAAAACTAATCCTTTCGTTGATAATTACATGGTAATGATCGCTTGGGCAGGGGTAAACAAAGCCACGAACAGCAGGATGGAAGGACATAAAATTAACTTGAATATCATGTTCTCTTAATTTACTTAGAACTGCCATGATTTCATCGTTAATAATTTCCTTCCTCCTTGTCAATTCTCATCATAATTCTAATAACATCCTGAATGGCTTCATCTGGCAAGTCCTTAGCTTGGTCAAACATAAGTTGCAAGGTTTCCCTCTTTGTAACCTCTTCCCAATACTCTGCTAGTTCTGGGTTGGTTTTAAGAGCTTGTCTTATCTTATCTGTTTTATCTCTTTTCACATCTGTTTTACCTATTAAGTAATCAACATCAACATGAAATAGATCTGCTAATTCAGCCACTACATTTATATCTGGTATCCTTCTTTCTGATTCGTAACTTGAAATTGTACTCTTAGATTTATTTATCATTTTTGCTAAATCATCTTGCTTTAAACCTTTTTCTTTGCGTAATTTTTTTAATCGTTTACCGAAAGACATATTGAACCCCCTTGCTTATTCATAATTATACAATAAGTACAATCTTCAATCTAGACCTTATTTGGTTTCGGTACGAAAAGTACATTTTTCTGTATTTTATCCTTGACATATTACTTTTAGTAGATTATAATATTAGTGAAAGTTGACAATTAGACGATTCCAGAATAATAATATTACTTTAAGTCATATAGAAAGGAGGGGTACTTTTGGAAAGGAGTAATAAAATAAAAGCTGGTAGAACTAAGTTGGGTTACAATCAGGAGCAGATGGCAAAAGCACTCAATATGGGCATCACCACTTATAAGAATAAAGAAAACGGAATAACCGAATTTACTGAAACTGAAATCAATAAGTATTTAGCTTTGACAGAGCAAAAGTTCGAGGATGTTTTTCTTGACAAAGATATTTTTTTGCAGACTGGTTGACTTAAAGTGTTTTCGGAAATAATTGATTGACTTTTAGTGTTCGAGATAGAGTGTTGGCTATAAAGTAAGTTGAAAGGAGTGATTTGATGAGTGGGCTAACTGTCAAAGATGGCGTTACTGAATTTGGGGTTACTACCTTAGATGGGGAACAAGCAGTAGTTAGTAGTCGTGATGTAGCTGATGTATTCGACAAAAGACATTCTGATGTTTTGAGAGGGATAGACAACACTCTTGAAGATTTGGAAGAAGAATTTACTGAACGCAATTTTGCGTTGAGTCGTTATAAAGATAAGAGTGGCAAGAAAAACCGTGAGTATTTGATGACTAGAGATGGATTTACTCTTATCACTATGGGTTTTACAGGTAAGAAAGCCATGAAGTTTAAAGTAGCTTACATTAAGCAATTCAACAGAATGGAAGAGTTGATTAAAAATAGGCACTTCACTCGGCTTGAATATAAGCCAATGACAGACGCAATCAAAGAGTATAGACAAGCCCAAGGCAAGACACCTAAGTGGTATCACTTTAGTAATGAAGCAAATATGATTAACCGAATAGTTTTAGGCGATACATCTAAGAAGTATTGTGAAAAGCACGATGTACCACAGGACGAGCTAAGAGATCATCTTCCAGAGTGGCAATTAGAAGCGTTGATGCACTTGCAAAGACTTAATACCGATTTGTTGCACGCTGGGTTAGAGTACGATGACAGAAAAGAGATAATCCAGCAAAGGTTTGACAAGATGTATAACAACATTAAGTTATCAGCATAGTCAGTTGAAAGGAGGTGAGGATACCATGGAAGCAGGAGAAATTTTAAAACAACAATTAGAAGAATTATGTGAAGTTAATTCTAGTTTATTAGAGAAGGCTAAGCAGAGAGAATTGAATGATTTAGAAATTGAAACTTTAGAAATAGTAAATTATTCTATATCTCAAATTGGAAATTTATTGGATTTGAGGTTTTAGTAAGGTGGTGAGAGGGAGAGGTATTTTATTAAGTTAAACGCCTACAGTAATATCTTCAACAGGCGTATTTTTAGCTTCTTCGACAGCCTTGTAAATGGTTTTGTAGAACTTAGCTACTTCATTAGCGTAGCGTTCATTTGATTCAGAATCACCTATTATTAAAGGGCTTTTTCTTTCATGTTCTAACATTTTAAGAGTTATTTCCTTAGCAATTTCATCAGTTTTCATTGTACCACCTCGTAATTTAGTTTAACCTCTCCCTTAGAGATGGTTATTCTAGATAAAAGAGGAAATACCTGCAATATTGTCAGTATAAGCAAGTTGAAAGGAGGGATTTGATGAGTGGCCCGTTTGATAGAGAAAGATATGATTTTATTACTAACGATGTCACAAGAGAGTTAATAGGGGTATTACAAGAACACGACATAACTATTGGAGAAGCTAATATTGCTTTAGATGAAGCTAAAAAAATTGTAAATTCTAAAAGGTCGAATCCAAAAGTTAGCGGCTTAGATTTTAGCAAAATCTTTAAAAAAGACTAGGTTGCTGTAACAACCCAGTCTAAAAATTGTTATTTTTTCTGATAGTTCTTATCTAGATAATTTTTGAGTTTCTTATGATAAGTTTCCAATGAATTGCAAATGGCATCTTCAATTGAGTAGACGATTTGCATATGGTCTAGGTTATTAAGATCATCACTGCTATCAATTTTTTCTTTAACGTTGTTTTGTACAGAATCTCTAATAGTTTTCTTGATTTCTTTTTCAAGGTATTTAAATTTCAAATGAAACATCTCCTTTCTATAGCGTAATTCGATAGAAAGTGAGGACAAACCTTTAAAGCCAGTTGAAAGGAGGGATGAACAATGAAGGAGTCTGTGAAGCAAGATCTGTTATCAGGACATATTGAAGATGTTAAGCGAGAATTGAAAAAAGAGGGAATTGCAGAAGATTCATTTTTGATGAAGCAGATGGTGAGATTGAGTAGGGAGGTAGTCCAACAGCATTATGCTATTAAAGAATTGGGGAAGAAGGTAGCTGAACTGGAGAAGGAAGCTCCAGAACAGCCGAGAGAAAAAATAATAAAAGCAAACAATGATGGGACGGTGGAGCTAGGGTGAAGTTAGATTTTATATTTAAACTTTTCTGGTAAGATAGTCTCTACACCAATGCTCCAGCTTTTTTCTTTTAATTTTTCTTTTTCTTGGCTCTTGTTAGCAATTTTTGTTATAGGTTCAGACATGTTAATGAAACTTTCAGATATTTTTTGTAAATTATAAAAAACATCTTTAGGTAACTCTTGCTGGCAATTAGGGCAATTAATTTTCTCTCTTTTAACCACATACCCTATATGCACATTAAAGAGTTCATTGCAGCTCAAACATTCAAAATTAAATTTTGCTATAGGTATTGCTTTTGACATGGTAACACTTCCTTCCTGTAACTCAATTCAATAGGAAGGAATAAAACACCTTTTATCGAGGAGGTGATCAGATGCCAGGACTGCTTGAAAAACTGACAGATGACATTGTCTCTCAGCTAGAATCAATTGGTCAGAGACTTAAGAAGCTGGAACAGAGACCAGAGTACTGCAACGACATTAAGATGTATAATGTCGAGGAGGTCGCTGAAAAGACTTCTTTAAGCGAAACTAAAATTTATGATCTAATTCGTCAAGGGAAGTTTCCTTGTGTTGTTGCGGGGAGGAGGAAGTTGATCCCCCGCAAGGATCTAGTTCGCTGGATCAATGAAAACAATGTGATGAATCAGGGACAGAAAGAAGTTGCAATATTAGGATAAGAGGAGGTGATGGGATGCCTGAAACCCACAAGCTAGAATTAACTGACAAGCAGCTATTGGCATTGAGAGAGGTCATAGGTCATGTTGATGTCCATGAGAACTGGATGCTCGATGTGATGGAACATGGTGAGCAGTTAGAAGATGTGTATCGAAAGGTTTATGAGCTTGCTAACCCAGTGATTAAGGAGGGAAATTAATGAGCATGCATGAACACGGAGTTTATTTTGCAGAGTGTGATTGTGTAGTTATTATTAATGATGAAGTTCATTTTTTCGAAGATGAATCAGTTGCGATGGAGTTTCTTAAGAAATTAGAGTCGGATCAGGCAGATGCTATTGATGTTTATTCGAGAGTGTTAGAATTATATCCATCAGAGGAGGTGAGTTAAGTTGAATCCTGATTACACAAATACTAAATGTCATATGTGTGGTGGGACCAATATAGTTCAAACTAAAACCCATAGCTCCCACGGAGTAAATGAATACAAGTGTAGAGATTGTGGTTGTGTCTGGGGTAATTAAAAAACAAACAGGAGGATGATAATAGTGAGTAACTTGCAAGTTTTTGAGAATAAAAATTCAGGGCAAGTTAGTACTATGAATAATGGTGATGAAATTTGGTTTGTTGCTAAAGATGTCTGTGATGTACTCGACTTATCTAATCCTAGTACAGTAGTTAATAGATTAGATGATGGGGTTTAAATAATCAAAATCCAGATCATAGGTAGGAGAATGACGGGATTTTGAAGGGAGGTGATATTTTGAAGAAATTCAATCCAGCTAAAGCATTTGAATTGGCTTTAAAGCTCAAACAGGAAGGCAAACAAGACAGCGAATCATACAAGCAGATCATGAGTAAGCTGAGGACTTACTTCAATTTCTAACTTACTTACAGAATATCAAATATTATCTAAATAGTAAATAAATGTTACGAGGTATAACAGGTTGCATAAAATTGTTGATAGGAGGTGTCAAAGTTGGATGCAAAAGTACAGATTTTAAAAGAGTTGATGGAGATAAACTCCTGGAGTCAGACTGATGTGGGCAAGATAGTTAACTGTTCGAGGTCATTAGTAAGTCAAATTATAAATGAAGATAAAAGCCCCCAATGGTTCTGGGAGCAACTGGCGAAGGAGACTAACTGTTATGAGTTACACACATTGTTAGTTAATGAAAAGTTAATGGAAGTTGTTGAGCTCGTTGGAGCATTGAGCAAAAAGAAAAGCACTCCCGCTAGGAACGAGAGTGCTGTGGCTATCTAAATTCAATTATACGCTTATTATATCATTTTTGAGGAGGAATATCAATGGCAATAACTGCAAGTTATTTGGAAGCGGCGGATAAAAGAATATGTATTGTTGGCCCGACACTAGATTATGAATATTGCGATTTGAATGAGTGCAAGAAGCCGATTAGTAGCAACATTTCAGCAATAGAGTTAGCTAATAGGTTTCATAGCTTAGATGAGATTGATGTATTGCAAGTAATTGGAGGGAAGCGATACTATTACGACCAGAGCAGAGTTGAAGAATTGTTATCATTAGCATTTCAAGGTCAAGTTGAGAAGGTTGTGCAGATGGATTCAGGAAGTTACCAGGTTTATATGATGTTAATCAAGATATTAGACCAGGAGTTAATTTGGCAAGTGCAGGGGTGGTCAGAGTGATTAAATGTAACTGCGGATCAGATAATGTTGCTGTAGTTGACGTTAAAGTCAGCTTCAACTCGGCTTGTGAACAGTATCGTTGCAAGAGCTGCGGTCGGAAGTGGTCTAAGACTTATGATCTGAGAAGAGGAGTGATGTAAATGAAAGAGATCAAATTACTCAATTTGAAGCTAAGGAATTTTAAAGGCATTAGGGAGCTAGAGATAGCTCCTGGTGCCCAAGACATCGAAATATTTGGCGATAATGGCACTGGAAAGACTACTGTCGCAGATGCCTGGTTCTGGTTGTTATTTGATAAGGATAGCAAGGAGAATTCTACTCAATCATTTGATATTAAGACTTTGGACGAGCAAGGTAATGTAATTCATGGATTAGAGCATGAGGTTACAGGAATTTTGCAGGTTGACAGTAAGAGATTAGAATTCAAAAAGATTTATAAAGAGAAATGGACTAAGCAACGCGGATCAGCTACTAAGAAGTTTACTGGACATACTACTGACTATTTCATTAATTCAGTTCCAGTTAAGAAAAAAGAATACGAGGAACGTATCAGCGAGATCATTGATGAGGACATTTTTAAGTTACTTACTAATCCTAGCTATTTCAATGAAGAATTACACTGGACTGACAGACGTGAGATATTAATTGAAGTTTGCGGTGATGTAACTACTGAAGATGTGATAAATCAGAATGAGGAATTAGAGAAGTTATCTAATGTACTTTCTGACCGCAGCCTTGAAGAACATCAGAAGGTTATTCACTCCAAGCGGAAAGAGATCAATAAGGAGCTTGAGAAGATACCAATTAGGATTGATGAAGTCCAGCAGTCAATGCCTGATATCTCTGCTCTTAATGAAGAAAATATTAAGTCTGAAATTGAAGGTTTGAAGATGAGGAAGCAGGCTAAAGAAAAGAAGTTGAGCCAGATCAAAAATGGCGGACAGTCTGCTGATCTACGGAACCAATTAGCTGAAATTAAAGCTGAAATAGCTGAGTTTAAGAACGATTATAAGTCTGACATTGATGCTCTTATAGATAAGAGGCAAGAAGAGTTGGAATCTGTTCGCAAAGAGTATCGCGAAGTCATGGGAGAATACAACGATACTGATTATCAGATTATGAGATTTGAAAGTCAAATTGGTACTCTTGAGGATAAGATCAAGACTCTAAGAGACAACTGGCACAGATGGAATGAAAAGGAGTACCAACCTGATCTGGAATGCCCTGAGTGTGGTCATGAATTTGCTGCTGGACAGACCAGAAAGGAGTTCAATGCCAGAAAAGCAAAGAAGCTGAAAGGAATCAATCAGGATGGGAAAGAGCTAAAATCCGAGCTAGAGAGCAAGCAAGAGGAGTTGTCTAGCTTAGAATCTAAGTTGAAGCGACTGCAAGAGGAAAAGCAGGAGAAACAAGTTGCTGCTGATGAGGTCAAGTCTGAGATTGAGAAGCTTAAGCAGAAAGCTCAATCTTACAAAGATAATGGTCAATATCAGCAGTTACAAGTTAAAAAAGAAGAGTTACAACGCAAACTAGATAATCTTGAAGAAAGCAAGCAAGAGGACATCCAAGAGGTTGAATCAGAGATTAGTCAGCTTGAGAGTAGTATTGATAGTCTCAAGGTCAAGAAGTCCAAAATCAAGCAAGTTGAGCAGGCTAAGAATAGAATCGAAGAGTTGAAGCAGAAAGAGAAAGAGCTTGCAGCTGAATATGAAAAGTTGGAAGAGCAATTGTATCTTACTGAAGAGTTCGTGAGGACTAAAGTTGATCTGCTTGAAGAGAAGATTAACAGTAAATTTGAATATGCTGAGTTCAAATTGTTTGAGGAGCAGGTGAATGGTGGGGTCAAGGAGGTTTGTGAAACTACTTTTGATGGAGTACCTTACGGGTCTGGGCTCAACACAGGTGCTCAAATTAACGTCGGGCTGGATATTATTAATACTCTTTCAGACCACTACAGCTTCAAAGCTCCAATCTTCATTGATAATGCCGAGTCAGTCACTCAGATAGCTGATATTGATGCTCAAATGGTTAAGTTGATAGTTAGCCCTCATCACAAAGAATTGTTCATAGTTAGTGAGTCTGACCTTGTTAATGATGATTTAGGAGTTTCTGATTTGAGGGAATTAGCCAGCAAATTAAATGTTAGAAATTATAGTGCTTATAGAAAGAATGAACTGGTTGAGCAGATTAACAAGAAAATTAGGCTCGGAGAAGAACCAGAGCTTGAGGAGGTGAGTTAGGTTGGAGGTTGATTTTGAAGTGCTAGAAAAGATGGCGAGTGGTTTCTGTAATGAAAAATGCGGCTATATATACAAATGTGATGATTGTAAATTGAATCAATTTTTTAAAGAACTTAAAAACAAACAGGAGGATGATGAGAATGAGTAAAAATCAATTAGCTAAGGTCAATCAACTTAAGAAGGTATTGGAGCAGGATAGTGTTCAGGAGCAGTTTCAAAATGCACTAGATGAAAATGCAGGAGCTTTTACAGCCAGTATTATTGACTTATATAACAATGACAATTATCTACAGAAGTGCGACCCTAAAAATGTAGTCATGGAAGCATTAAAGGCAGCTACTTTGAAACTTCCAATTAATAAGCAGATGGGCTTTGCTTATATAGTACCATACAAGAATAAGCCAGAGTTTCAGATAGGGTATAAAGGATATATTCAACTTGCTATGAGAACTGGCCAGTACAAGCATTTGAATGCTGGTGAAGTTTACGAGGGTATGAGTATAGAAGAAGATTTCTTAACCGGTTCTATTGAGATTACAGGAGAAAAGACCGGCGATATTGTAGGTTATTTTGCTTATATGGAATTACTGAATGGATTTTCTAAAACTGTTTACATGACTAAAGAAGAAGTCCAAGCTCATGGTAAAGAATACAGTAAATCTTATAGTTATTCGTCATCAGCTTGGCAGACCAATTTTGATCAGATGGCCAAGAAAACTGTAATGAGAAGGTTGCTGAGTAAATATGGGATTATGTCAGTTGAAATGGTTTCAGCTTTCTCCCAGGAGTCTAGCTTCAATGATGAAGCAGAGGTTCAAGAAGAGATTGATAATGAAGCTAATAGTGAAGTGATTGATATTGATACAGGTGAACAAGTTGAAGAAGATGAGGAGCAGGATCCAGCACAAAAAGATGCACCTAAGGAGCCAGCATTTTAATGATTGAGATTAAGAGTTTTGCTTCAGGATCAACTGGTAACTGCTACTGGGTCAGCGACGGGGTAACTCCTGTCCTGATCGAGTGCGGTATAAGTATTCAGGATATTAAAAAGAAGTCTGGTTTTAGGTTGAGTGAAGTTCAAGGTTGCTTGATCAGTCATGAGCATGGTGATCATATTAAGTCTGCTGTTGATGTTGCAGGATCTGGGATAGATGTTTATATGTCGGAAGGAACTTTCAATAATTATAGTTTTGGTTCTCATAGATTTCAAATTGGCAACGCAGGAGAAACAATTAATCTTGGGAGTTGGATAATCAAAACTTTTGAAGTAGAACATGATGCAGAAGAACCTTTAGGTTTTTATTTGGCTAGCAGGACAGGAGAGAAGCTAGTTTATATTACTGATAGTTATTACTCAAAGTTTATGTTCCAAAGATTAACTCACGTTATGATTGAGTGCAATTATGCCTTAGATATATTGAACGAGAATATCAAGTCTGGTAGAGTTCATCCAGCTCAAAAGAAACGACTTCTCAGGTCTCATTTCAGTTTAGAGAATGTCAAGGATTTCTTACAGGCTAATGATTTGAGCGAAGTCAAGGAGATATGGCTGTTGCATTTATCGAGTCGGAATAGTGATGAAGAGAGATTCAAGAGAGAGATTCAAGAGTTAACTGGAAAGCCAGTTTATATTGCTTAGGAGGTGAACTTATGAGCCAAAAAGGTTGGATTAAACTATACAGAAAATTAAGTGAACATTGGCTTTGGGAAGAAGGAGATTCATTCGATAAAAGGTCAGCTTGGGTTGATATATTACTTATGGTTAACCACAAGAAAAAGAAAATTAATTTAGGCAATGAATTATTCACAGTTGAGCCAGGAGAGAAAATTACATCAGAAAGAAAGTTATCTGAGCGTTGGGGTTGGTCAAGAACTAAAGTTAGGAATTTCTTGAAGTTATTAGAGAGTGATGGGATGATTGAAGTTGAAAAAACCACTAAAAAAACCACCATCAAGGTATGCAATTACAGCAAGTATCAAAAAGATGAAAACATCAAAAAACCCACTAAAAAACCAGAGGAGAACCGCGACAAAACATCAAAAGAACATCAAAAGAACACAAACAAGAATGTAAAGAATGTAAAGAATGTAAAGAATGTAAAGAAAGATAATATAGTGCGGCCAGCAGAATTTAATAAAAATCAGGATTCAGATTTCCACCCTAAATATAACGAGTTAATCAATTATGCTAAACATAAAACTATGAACAATCAGTTAAATCGTGAATACTTGCTTAATGAAGATCTTAACCAATATGGAGAAGTAGTAGTTAAAAAAGCAATAGACTTAGCTGTCTTAAACCAGAAGTCCAAAGGTAATTATAGACGTGGTAACCCTAAGAATGGAGTTAATATTTCTAGCTACAGATTTATTCAGTGCTTTATTGAAGAAGCTAAACAAATTTTGGAGGTGAGTGATAATGGAGCAGATATCTCAAGCGATAGAGAGGATCAAGGAGAATGTGAAAGTGACAGAGTCCAGCGAGAAATTGAAAAGCTTATCGAGTCAGGAGAAGTGTCCTTATGACCGTTGCAATGGAAGTGGGCTTGAGTTTACAGAAGTCAATGGCAGACAAGCTGCTATAGAATGCGAATGCAGAGAAGAAAAGTTATTAAGCAAGAAACTTGAGTTTGCGACGATCATTGATGAATTCCAGGGGACTGTTATTAGTGATTATAAGGCTGATTCTAACCACTATGAGAAAGAAAAGTCAATCATGAGAGCTAAAATGTGCAAGAAGTCAGCACAGTCTTATGTTAGTCGCTTCGAGGAGATGAAAAGGAAGAAGAAAGGTTTATATTTCTACTCCAAGACTCCTGGGAGTGGAAAGACGATGATCATATCGGCTATTGGCAATGAATTGGTACAGGAGTATAAGGCGACAGTTAAGTTTGCAACTGCAGGTGATTTGCTTAATGCTATCAGGTCGACTTATGGAAATTCAGATATTAATACTCACGAGTTAATAGATGCAGCGAGAAAAGTTGAAGTTCTTATTCTTGATGATATGGGCCAACAGTCAATCAAATCAGATACGAATGATCATTTATTTGACATACTCAACCACAGGATTAATCGAGATACAGTAACTATTTTCAGCAGTAATTGCAAAATTGAGGATTTGCCTTATAATTTCAGAATTAGAGACAGGATTACTAAGATGGCTATACCGATTGAAGCTCCTAATGAGTCTGTTAGGAAAAACTTGGCCCAGCAAGAGAATGATGAACTACTTAGGGACTTGTTGGTTAGCAAGGGGTGATGTAATGATTTTAGAAACCTTTATTGATAATATGGCTGAAAAAGTAGAGTGTCCAGTAAGTGGAAAGGTTGTTCATGTATTCTCCTGTGATTTGCTACAGAAGATAGAAGGTCACGGATATGATGAGGTTCCAGAAGATATGACAGGTAAAGGTTGTAGGTGGTCTCATTATCCTAGAGGGCCAAGGTGCAAAAATCTTAAATGGCAAGAGGAAGATAAATTAAAGTGTGATCCGCCACTTGAAGAGTTGCAACAGAAATTATTTTAAAGGGGTGGTTTTTTGTGCAGAGAATTTTAGCTGGTATTATAGTCTTGGTTTTTGTAGCTCCATTATTGCTTGGGGTTGCAAGAAATCTGAAGAGGAGAAGAAGGCAGGGTAAAGCTGGGGAACTTGATTTAACAGGTAGCAAGTTCTGGGATGTTGATTAATGCTTAGTTTCTAAAACCATCGAATTCGATGGGATTGGGAGATTTAGACTGACCCGACAAAAATAATCAGAATCAAGAAAAAGTTATAGAAGTTCCATTTTAAACTAGTCGAATTCGACCAGTTTAGGGCTTGTCGGAATAAAGGGGAGGGTGATGAAAATTAGTATAGAGTTGAAGGTTAAGAGTTGTTTCCCAAAAGGACAGACGTTAGAGGAACAAGTTGATAAGGTTAGAGAAGAATACTTAGAGATGATGTCAGCTAAAGATAATATTCACATAGCAGAAGAAGCGTTGCATATAGCTACTGCTGCAGTTGGTGTTGCTGAAATAGCAGTTAAACCAAATAAGAAAATGAAAGAAGGAGATATATGTGTTTTTGGCGATGTTGAGAAATACTTGCAAGATAGAATAGACAAGCGTTATGAAGAAAAGCAGATAGACTTTGCAGAAGGGAGAGATTGAATTGTGGGAGTGTAAAAGATGCAACTGGTCAGGAGATGTATTAAAGAAGTTTAAGATCGAGAAGATAGGATATTACAAAAGCTATCGAGGTTGTCCAAGTTGTAAGGCAGGGTTAGGGCAAGGGGTAGAGCCGAAATATCAACCAAGGAGGGGTTAAAGTGGCAAACTATTTTCTAGCTGGCATTGAGCAGGTTGAGGAATATGCTAAAGAAGTAATCAAGGATGACTTTCAGAAGTTAGCAAATATCAAGATTGGCTTTCAATTTAGAGAAGAAGCAAGGAGTAGCAAAGGTCGCAAGGTGTATGCTTCACCTAAGAAGGTTGCAGACAAGATTAGAAACTTTGTAGATATTGACTTAATCATCACAATACCAGAAGATGAATGGAGTAAAGCTGATGAAAGAACTAAAAAAGCGATGCTTGATGATGTGTTCAGGAAGATTGATCTTATAGATAAACAAAAGTCAACAGAAGGATTTCCTCGACGTGTAGCAGATAACTACTGGATGCTTTCAGATGGTAGAAAAGTTAAAGGTGAGAGAGAAGCTAAAGAGGAACAACTAAAGCTTTGTGATTATGAGATCAAGATTTATGATTATAAGATTCAAGCTGATCCATCTAATTATGGGAAGTATGGAGCTTGGAGAAAAGATTTGAAGCAAATGAGCGAAGCTGTCCAACAAACTAAAATGAATTTCAAGAGAGTTGAAGGATAATGGGTTATGCTAATCGGGGGCAAGGATTAGAAGATATGATTGAATTAAGCAACGAGCAATATTCAATACAAGGTATAGCTCAGGTCAACAAAATTCCTGAGCCTGTAAGTCAAATTAGCAAGATAGATAGGCGAGGTCATTTTAAGGCTCATTATGCCAGAAAGTCCATTGTAGACTTTCTAGGAACTTACAAGGGTCATAGTATAGCTTTCGACGCTAAGGAGACTAGCGTGGCAACTCGCTTTGATTTAGGCAATGTTAAAGAACATCAATATACCTACTTAGCTACTCATGTCAGTTGTGGTGGAATTGGATTTTTAATTGTTTGGTTTAAACAGCAAGATGAGAAGTATTATTTGCCATTTGAGTTATTGGATGAGTATTGGCAAGGTCAGTTCCAAGGTGGGAGAAAGTCGATTCCTTATGACGAGATTGCCCAGGAGCAGTACAGGGTTGGAAGTTATGGGTTGATTTTAGTTGATTATTTAAGTGTGATAGAAAGAGAGGTGCTGCAGAAATGAGAGTTACCTTAGTTGTCGAGTTACTCAGAAAGTATTCTGAGTGTCCTGAATGTCATGAAACGTTAATGATGAATCAAGTAGAAGTGATAGACAAAGAGTTTAAAGCAAAGTGCGATTGTGGTTGGGAGATTAAGCATGTTGAATGGAGGTGATGAAAATTGAAATAAAAAAGGGTGATTCAATTAGGTATAATCATCCCAATTACCCCTGTGAGGGAATAGTGGCAAATATCACTGCAAAAGGCCACTTAATGATTTATGTAGATGGAATTAAATCTAAATGCTTAAGACATGTCAGCAAGTGTCATATTGATGATGCTCTGGTTGAAAAGGTGGGTGAGATAAAGCTAACAGAAGAGGATGGTCAAGTCAAATTATTATGAGGAGGGATTTGATGGCTAATATAGTTGATAATGTACTGGAAGTAGTTGGTGAGTTAGAAAGAGCTAATCCAATTGCAATTAAGATTTCAATGAGTCCATTTACAAAAGAGATGCTAAAGACTGAAATCATAGAACTTGATAGCGATAGGATTGAAGTCAATCAATTGAGAGGGCTTGAGATTTACAATAAAGAATTGCCTGCTGGAATGGCTGAAATTGAGTATTCAGATGGCAAAACAGAATTAATCGAAATATTTTAGAGGAGGTTGCAGGATGGATGGATATAAAAGAAAGGGTGAAAGGTCATAAGTTAATAGCAACTGATCATTTTAAGGCTAGATTAGTAGAGCGAGAGATAGACCCGAATGAGATTTATTATATTCTCAGAGACAAGTACAAAGAGTTAAGGTTGTTCTGTTTTTGCGGCAAGGTTATGTATTCAAGTGAGAGATTGAGTTTAGTACTTAGAGTTACACCTGGTGAGTTTATCTTGATTACTGTGATGGACTTTAGCCCAGAGAAGCCAAAAGATGTAATGGTGGTTTAAAAATAAAAAAGACAGACTCCCGCCCGTCTCCTAAGCTATAGACAAGCTTATTATATCATATCTAGGGAGGCGGGTAAAGGTGGGAGCTAAAGAGTATAAGGGTTATTACAGTAGAGTAGTTGGAGAGCTTTTAAGTTATAGAGAGTATAAGCAAAGGTTGAAGGTTATTGAGTATGAACTGGAATCAAAACTTAATACCAATGGTGCAATTAACTATGAGTCTCCAGGAGTGCAGACCAGTAACATTTTTGACAGTACTCTTGAAGCGGTGATTGATAGATTAGAAAGTGATTTAGCTGATGAGTATAGAGAGAAGTTTGATATAGTTAATTTGATTGAATTTGCTATTGTGGGCTTAAGTCCAATCGAAGAACATGTTATCAGAGAAAAGTACTTAACTGGTAGGAAGAAAGCTGATGTTGATATTTGGAAAGGTCGCAAATTCCCATATGCTAAGAATAAATATTATGAGATTAAAGATGAAGCAGTAGAGAAAATAGCTAGGATTTTAGGGTATGTTTAAAAAAGGAGTAAAAAAGGAGTAAATATAAACGGCTCAAGGATACATTGAGTTAAAAAGTGTGGTATAGTGTTAGTGAGTGATAGTTTCAAGCGGGCTAGTCACTCGCTTTATAAAACTAATTCTTCTCTGAAGTTTCAATGTCCAGGCGTCCTTTGGGCGTCTTTTTATTTTTCTTTTTAGTATTTTTCTTTTTGTTTTTTAGGTTTGGAAATTTAAGTTAATAGATGAATTAGGAGGTGACCAGTTGCCAAGTAAACTAAAGACACCGTGTAATTATCCACGATGTCCCAAGCTGGTTGAAGCTGGTCAAGGGTATTGTGATGAACATAGAAAGAAAAGGCATAAGCAGTATGATAAGACTCAAAGGAATAAAAAGAGAGCTAAGTTCTATAGTTCTGCCAGATGGCAGAAGCTAAGAGATAAGAAGATTAAAGAGTATCCATTGTGTGAGTATTGTTTAGAAGATGATGAGACTACAGTTGCTACTGAAGTTGATCATGTTGTACCTATAGCAGAGGACTGGGGCAGGAGGTTTGATTATGAAAACCTTAAGAGTAGTTGTCATAGTTGCCATATGAAGAAGCATGCTAGAGATAAATGATTAATTATGTCATAATAATATTATAGCAGGAAGCAATCTGGGCTTGCTTCCTGCTATTTTTATATATCCAGAAATCTACTAACAGAGGTGGATAAAATGAAAAAGAAATGTGTTGTTTGCGGTGCTCAGTTTGAAGGTTACCACAACAGCAAGTATTGCTCAGGTGATTGTAAAAGTAAAAGATTTGGAGAAAAAGAGTGTCCTGTTTGCGGAGCTGTGTTCTATCCTAAAAGCAAAGGAGTTAAGTATTGTAGCCAGCAGTGTGGATCAGAAGCTGCTGCCAAAACAATGAAAGAAAAAGGTATTTATGAGAAGAAGGCTAGAGAGCAAACTTATTTAGGGTACACTACTTGCAATTATTGTGGTAAGGAATTTAAAATAAAAGATGCAAGGCATTATAAATATTGTTCAATTCAATGTGCTAACAAAAACAAAGATCATAAAACCACTAGTTGTAAATATTGTGGGGAAGATATTAAGTACTATTTTAAAAAACCTGATTATTGCTCAAGGAAATGCAGAAGAAGAGATAACCCTGAAGAGTGCAGTTATTGTGGGAAAGAATTTGTTAGCTGGAATGGAAAACTTTATTGTAGTGAAGAATGCAAGAAGCAAGAGTATAATAAAAGAAAAAGAGAAAGTTATGAAAGTGTTGATTATAAAGTTGAACAGACATGCGTAAATTGTGGTTCTAAATATAAATGCATGAAGTCAGTAGCTTCACACAGGAAATATTGCGATGAATGCCAATTAGAAGTTAAGGAGGAAAGAAGAAGAGATCAAAGAAGAAGGAGAAGAGCAAGGCTGAATAATGTTAAAGTAGATAAGTTTGACAGTTCAGAGATATTTGAAAGAGATGGTTGGGTTTGTCAATTATGCGGTAAGCCAGTAGATAAAGAACTAAAATACCCTCATTTGATGTCAGCTACAATAGATCATGTTACCCCTATATCTAAAGGAGGTAGCCACACAAAAAGAAATGTTCAGTTAGCTCATTTTATATGCAACTCTATCAAATCAGATAAAGGAACAGATCAGTTGAGGCTGTTCGGATAGTTGTAATAATATGGTAGGGGGTGTTTAAGGGCTACAGCCCTGAGCAAAATGACCGCACGTGGAGGTGTCTTTACGGCTCGTCAAAAATTAAGGAAGGGGGTTTGAGAACAATGAGTGACAGAGGAAGGCCTAATAAACCGACAAAATTGAAGGTTTTACAGGGTACAGATAGGAAAGATAGGGTAAACGAGAATGAACCGAAACCAAAGGAGTTGCAGCAAGTGCCTGATCCGCCTTATTACTTAGATTACTACGCTAAGAAAGAATGGAATCGAGCAGCTGCTCACCTTGTAGAAGTTGGGTTGCTCACTGAAGCAGATCTATCAACTTTTCAAGATTACTGTGAGTGTCATGCTCATTGCATCAGGCTTAACAAAAAGATAAGAAATGAAGAATATGAGTTCGTGACCGACAGTGGTTATTACCAAAAGAGACCTATAGTCAGTATCTTAAAAGACTTCATGGATCAGAAAAGGAAGTTAGCTAATGTTCTCGGACTCACTCCTTCAGCTAGAACTAAGATTGAAATAGATAAGCCTAATGATGATAAGCCAACAGTTGAGCAGATATTAAATGGAGAGGTGTGATAAATGACTCACGTTGTAACTGATTACGCTGAGGAAGTAGTTAACGGAGACATAGTAACAGGTAAATTTGTTAAGTGGGCTTGCCAAAGACATCTTGATGATTTAAAAAGAGATAATGTTTATTTCGATGAGAAGGCAGCAACTAGAATAATTAACTTTTACAAACTTACTCCTCATGTTAAGGGCGAACTAGCTGGACAACCAATAATATTAGAAGGTTGGCAGAAATTCATAGTTGGGTCATTGTTTGGTTGGAAAAATAAAGATGATGATACAAGAAGGTTTAGAGAAGCATATATTCAAGTAGCAAGAAAGAATGGTAAAGCACTAGACATAAACACACCTATTCCAACACCAGATGGGTTTAAAAAAATGAAAGGTATTGAAGTTGGAGATAAAGTATTTGATGAAAAAGGGAATATATGCGAAGTAACTTTTGCAACAGATATAAAACGAAATCAAGAATGTTATGAAATTGAATTTGATGATGGTAATAAAATTGTTGCCGACAAAAACCATTTATGGTTTACAAAAGCTAAAGTAAATAATCCTGATAATAAATTAGACTTACAGGTTAGCAATAATCATCCTAGGGCTAGAAAAGAAAGAGTCAGAACTACTGAAGAAATATATATAACTCAGGTTTATGGGAAAAGAGGAGATAACAACCACACAATAGATGTTTCTCGACCGATTAAAAGCCAAAAGAAAGATCTTTTAATTAATCCTTATGTTTTGGGAGTTTGGCTGGGAGACGGAAGCAGTGCAACCGCAGAAATAACTTTCAACAAAAAAGATGAACAAATTATTGACGAGATTGAAAAAAGTGGCATCAATGTAAAAGTTCATAGAAGAAACAAAAGGGCTGACCAAGCTAGGATTGGTTCATTGGATTTATCAGAATATTGCCGTCGCGGGCACAAAATGACAGAAGAAAACACGAATTCCAGGGGTAGATGTAAAAAATGCAGGAGCATGGTTAGAAATAGAGGTGAGGACGAACCTATACCAGAATATACTAGATTTTCTTTACAGGAAAAATTAAGAAAGAAGAACCTTTTGAACAATAAACATATACCGCAGGAATATTTGTTTGCTAGTATAGAGCAAAGACTAGAACTATTAAGAGGATTGCTGGATACAGATGGCTATATATCAAAAGCTGGTCAATGTGAATTCACCACAACAAACAATAAAATTAAAGATGGAATTTTAAAATTAATCGCTAGTTTGGGTTTTAAGGTCACCTGCAATAAAAAGCGTGCTACACTAAACGGTAAAGATTGTGGCGTTAAGTATAGAATACAATTCTGGGCTTACAAAAATACACCAGTTTTTAAATTGGACAGAAAACTCAAGCGGCAAAAAGAAAAACCAAAAAATAAAACTAGAACTTCAAGAAGGACTATAGTCAATGTAAAAAAAGTAAAATCAAGACCCGTTAAATGTATTAAAGTAAATTCTGAAAGTAAGCTATATTTAGCAGGAAAAGGCTTTATTCCAACCCACAATACCACATTGATGGCTCCTATAGGATTATATGGGTTATGTTTTGATAATGAAGCAGGAGCAGAAATTTTTTCAGCCGCCACAACCCGCGATCAGGCCAAAGAGATATTTGACCCTGCTAAACAGATGGTTCTTAAGTCTGACTATATTGAAGGAGTAGAAGATTACAAAAATAATCTTTCTCATGTAGAAAGTTTCTCAAAATTTGAACCATTGTCTGCTGACTATGATACCTTAGATGGAAAAAATATCCATTTTGGGTTAGTTGATGAGTTACATGCCCATCCTGACTCAGGGATTTGGGATGTGCTTGATGATGGTACAGGAGCAAGAAAACAACCTTTGATGATTGCGATCACGACTGCTGGGTTCAACCAGGAGTCGTTTTGCTACAAATATAGAAGTTATTGCGTCGATATGTTAGACCCAAGAAAAGAAGATTTTGTAGATGATAGTCAGTTTGCTTACATTGCAGAACTTGATGAAGAAGATGATTGGCAAGATGAAGATAATTGGGTTAAGGCTAACCCTAATTTAGACATATCAGTTAGTAAAGATAATATCAGAAGAAGAATAAATAAAGCTAAAAGGATGCCAGCACAACGTAATAGGATAATCTGCAAAAGGCTTAATATCTGGACTAATGCAGAAAGCAGATGGATGAATATGCGTCACTGGGATGAATCAGCTGGTTATGATATTGAAGAAATAGAAAGAATCAAGAAAGAGTTAGAGGGAGAATATTGCTACGCTGGACTTGACCTAAGTAGCAAAATAGATATTACTGCTTATGTCAAAGTTTTTCCTAGAGAAGATAATGTAATTGTCATTCCAGAGTTTTTTGTCCCTAAAGATAGAATACAAGAAAGAACTAGAGAAGATGGAGTTCCTTATGATGCTTGGGCTAGGCAAGGTTATATAAATGACACTGAAGGAAATGTTGTTCACTACGGAGCTATTGAAAATATGATACTTGATGATTATAAGAAATACAACATTAGAGAAGTTGCTCATGATAGATGGGGAGCTATACAACTTGCTCAAAACCTAGATGATGCTGGAGTTGATATGATTCCGATGGGCCAAGGTTATAAGTCTATGAGCGAGCCAATGAAAGAAGTTGAAGCTTACATTCTAAGCAAAAAGTTGAATCACTTTGGACATCCGGTGTTAAGATGGATGGCAGATAATACAGTTGCTAAAACTGATCCAAGTGAGAACATTAAACCTGATAAAGATAAATCACAAGAACGTATAGATGGAATAGTTGCTTTGATAATGGCTTTGGATAGATTAATAAGAAACGAAGGAGATAATGGAACCCCTTATGATGACAGAGGAATATTCTTCTTGTAGGAGGTGGTCAAATTGTGAAAGACAAACTTAAAGAATTGGTATTACTATTATTATCTATGATAACAGTTGAATTGACTATGATCACAATAGGAGTTGCACTAATAACAATAGGAGCACACATGATCTACTCGCCCGCAGGTTACATTACCTGTGGTTTTCTTATGCTCAAATTAGCCTGGCCAGATGAGGGAGGTGATTGACGATTAGTATAATTTCAAAACTCACGGAGAAAAGAAGTAGAAGCTCTAGTTTGAGCAGTCCTAAAAATTGGCTTATGAAGCTAATTGGAGGACAACCTTCCTCGACAGGGATTGATGTTAATGAGAAAAATGCTCTTAGTAATACTGCTGTCTGGGCTTGTGTGACTAGATTAAGTGAAAGTATTGCCTCTTTGCCACTTAAGACTTACAGAAAGCTGGAACCAAGGGGCAAGGAACCAGCAAAAGACCATTATCTATATGATGTGTTACACGATCAACCTAACCCTGAAATGACTTCTTTTACATTCAGGGAATGTATGCAAGGTCATGTTTTGACCTGGGGTAATGCTTATGCAGAGATAGTATTTGATAATGCTGGTCGAGTTAAGGCATTATGGCCATTATTACCTGACAGAACTTATCCAGTTCGCCATCCTAACACTGGTCAGATTGAATATAGAACCTCAATACCAGGCATGGGCAACTACAAACTGCCTGCTTACAGGGTCTTTCATATGTTAGGGTACTCTTGGAATGGTCTGAAAGGTTACTCTCCTATAGCTTGGCACAGGGAAACAATAGGGTTAGGCATGGCTGCTAAGAAGTATGGAGCTAAATTCTATGCTAACGATAGCAGACCAGGAGGGCTATTAAAGACACCAGAAGTTCTTGACGACCAAGCGAGGAAAAATTTAAAGAAGTCTTGGGAAAATGCTCAAGGTGGACTGGAAAATGCTCATCGGGTAGCAGTATTAGAGCACGGACTAGAGTGGCAACAGACTGGTATACCTCCTGAAGATGCTCAATATATTGAAACTCGTAAATTTGAGACTGAGGAAGTTGCTCGAATCTATAATATGCCATTGCACAAGATTCAAGACTTGACTAATGCTACTTTCTCTAACATCGAAGAACAGAATATTGATTATGTAGTTGATACTTTAAGACCTTGGATAGTCAGATGGGAACAGCAGATGAAAAAAGATTTATTCCTTGGAACAGAGACTAGAAAGAATTACTTCCCTGAATTTTTGGTTGATGGTCTGCTTAGGGGAGATATTGAGAGTAGATACAATGCTTATTCTACTGCTAGACAATGGGGTTGGTATTCAGCTAATGACATTAGAGAGTTGGAGAATGAGAACCCAATCGGTGAGAAAGGCGACATTTATATGTTCCCTCAGAATATGATATCTGCTGAGCAAGCCCTAGAGATGCCAAGCGAAGAAGATGTTCCCGATGAGTTGCAACTTGAATTAGAAAGAATGAAAATGAGACAAGCAGAAGAAAGAAGTCTCAAACATTCTAACACTGAAACTAGGTCAGCTAAGGATAGACTTCAAGAAGAGTTGAAGTTTCGACCATTGATTGCTGATAGGTGTCAAAAGGTGGTTGATAGAGAAGTTGAAGCAGTTAGAAAAGCAGTTGAGGAGAAACTTGGTAGTAGAGATATAGAGACCTGGAATACATGGTTAACTGATTTTTATGAAGATTTCCAAGGTGAGATTGA
The DNA here is from genome assembly GCF_023227745.1 of Natroniella acetigena. GTDB lineage: Bacteria > Bacillota > Halanaerobiia > Halobacteroidales > Halobacteroidaceae > Natroniella > Natroniella acetigena. The sequence continues at coordinate 37,922 of NZ_JALKBX010000003.1, forward strand.
GCAAGAGTTAGAGCCAGTATTTAGGACACTTGCTGAATCAATAGCAGATATGGCAGCGGATGAAGTTGATCTTGATGATCCAAGCGAAGAGGTTAATGATTTTATTGCTGATTATCTTGATACTTTCAGCTACAGATATGCTGACAGTTCAGAAGGTCAATTAGCAGCAGTAGTTAGGGATGCACTTGAGGAGGAAGAAGATCCAGTCGAAGCAGTTAATCAACGCACTGAAGAATGGCAAGAAAGAAGAGCTGATAAAGTTGGCATGGATGAAGCAACTAAGCTAGGCAGTGCTGTAAGCAAGACAGTTTATGTTGCTGCTGGAATATCAGCACTTAGATGGGTTAATGCAGGTGATGATACCTGTCCTTATTGTTTAGAATTAGATGGAAAAGTGGTAGGTATAGATCAATCATTTTTACCTGCCCTAGAGAATGTTGAAACAGATAAGGAAGAATGGGACATGAAAATATATAACAATGTTGGACACCCTCCCCTCCATCAGGGATGCCAATGCCAACTAGAAAGCGAATAAGGAGGTGATAGCTTGAGTAAGCCAGAGCAAAGGTCTATCCCGATTGAAAATATAGAGGTTAGAGAACAAGATGGCGAAGGTATGCCAGTTATTGAGATGTATCCTGCTGTATTTAATAGCTGGTCAGAAGAATTGGCAGGTTTTAGAGAAAGGATACTCCCTGGAGCATTTGAAGAAGCGATTAGAGAAAATGATGTAATTGCTTGCTTCAATCACGATAAAGATCAGCTATTAGGAAGGTTGAAATCAGGCACTCTAACATTAGAAGAAGATGAAAGGGGATTAAGAGCAGAGATACAGCCTCCTGATACCGACTTTGGCAGGTATATTGTCGAATTAATTGATCGTGGAGATATTGACGGAGGTTCATTTAGATTCAATGCTTTAGAAGAAAATTGGAACTTCAAGGATGGCGAAGAATTAGACGAGAGGGAACTGGTAAAATTAGAGTTATTTGATGTTGGCCCAGTTACTTATCCAGCTTATCCTGACACTCAAGCAAGTGTTAGATCTACTGAGCAAGTACATCAAGAAGCAAGGAAGTCAACAAAAGATTATAGTCGTGATTTAGATGTGCTAAAAAGAGAGTTAGAAATAATGGAATTAGAAATATAAAAGGAGTGATAACAGATGTCAAGAGACATTGATAAATTATTTGATCTTAAGAAAAAAAGACAAATGAAGGTTAAGGAAATGAGAGAAATTGTTGATAATGCTGAACACGAAGAAAGAAGTTTGACTGCTGAGGACAAGGAAAAATATGATCATCTAAAACAAGAAGCTCAGGAGTTAAGAGAAAAAATTAAAAGGGAAGAAGAGTTGCATAGCCTAGAGTCTGAACTAGAAGATACTGGAGGTTTTGAAGGTAGAGGAAGAACTGACCCAGATGGTGAAGAAGAATCAAGAGAAGTATCAGGATTCGATTCACTAGGTGAGTTTGTTCAAACTGTAAGATTCAACCCTAGAGACAAAAGATTATCTGAAACTAGAGAAATGCAGATGAAGTCTGGAGCAGATGGTGGTTTTACAGTGCCTGATGAGTTCCTTACTGACATTATGCAGGTTGAGCCACAGGATGCTATCTTTAGACCTCGTTCTACTGTAATCCCTGCTGGAGACAGTCCAGATGCTTCTATTTCAATGCCAGCACTTGATCAGACACCTGAAAGTAATATGTATGGTGGTGTAGAGGTTAGCTGGTTAGAAGAAGGTGGAGACAAGCAAGAAACTGATGCCGAATTATATGAAATTAAGCTAGATCCTAATGAGGTAGCTGCTTATATTACTGTATCAGATAAATTATTAAGAAATGCACCAGCACTTAATGCTTTAATTGAAAGATTATTAAGAGGGGCTATCTTGGCAGCAGAAGATCACAAATTCTATGCTGGTACTGGTGTAGGAACTCCACTTGGAGTCCTTGAAGCCCCTGCAACTAAGTTTATTAATCGTGCTGGAGCTAATGAAATTGTGTACCAAGATATTGTCAGCATGTATTCCTCAATGAAGATGGGTGGATCTGCGATCATCACAACTACACAAACTGCACTACCTCAGCTAATGCAACTAGAGGATACTCAAGGGAACTTGATCTGGCAACCAAATGCTAGAGAAGGAGCACCAGGAAGCTTGCTAGGAATTCCTGTTATCCTTAATGAAAGAAGTAAGACTTTAGGGAATAAAGGCGACATTATGATGATGGATTTAAGCTACTACATGATTAAGGATGGTTTTGGAATTGCTGTTGATGCTTCTGAGCACGTTCACTTTAGAAAGAATAAGACAGTCATTAAAGCGTTCTGGAATGTAGATGGTCAGCCATGGTTGAAAGATAAAATTTTGCTTGAAGATGGAGAAACAGAAGTAAGCCCATTTGTCGGATTAGATGTACCACAAGGATAATCAAAATTGTTTGAGAGGTGATAATTAATGAAAAGTAATAGATTTATGTCTGAGGCTCTAAAGGTTGATGTTGGATTAGATCCTCAAACCATTAATAATGATGATGAGACTGGCGATTGGTTCAAGTTGCAAATGTTCAGAAAAGCATTATTTGTTGTTACTGCTCATGGTGATGCGACTGGAGAAATAACTGCTAAGGTCTATAAAGCTAAAGATGATAGCGGTGATAGTTCTGAGCATATTGAAGAACTAGAAATTACAGTTGATGGTGATGAGGGAGTTGGGTTCTTAGAAGTTGATGCTGTTGTCTTGAACAATGAAGGGGAAGAAGGTTTCTCTCATGTAGCAGTTAACGTTGAAAATGAAGATGAGAAAGATATTGAGGTTGCAGTTAGCTTGTTAAGAGGGTTGCCTAGATATTCATTCGAGCAAGAAGTAGATAATTATGCAATTAAGTCATAAGATAGGAGGGCTTGTTGGCCCTCCTATCTTTGGAGGTGAGTTTATTGGCTGAATTTGAGGTTATTAGTGAGTTTATAGATGCTATGTCTGGAGTTAGGAAGATTTCAGGTGATACTATTGAAGCTACTGGAGATAGAGCAGACAAGTTAAGACAGAAAGGTTTGATTGGCAAGCCAGCTAGGAAACAAAAAAAAGAAACTGCTGAAATTGATCAAGGAGGGGAGCAAAGAGATTATCCTATTTCAACCGGTGGAGGTTGGTACGAATTAAGCAATGGGGAAAGTGTTAGGGGAAAGAAAAAGGCAATCAAAGTCCAAAAAGAATTAGAAAGTAGTGGTTAATTATGTGCCCCCACAAAAATTACTATAAGCAACATGAGAAAGAGGAACAGAATACTGACCTAACAGTGATTGAATCTCCAGAAATTGAACCAGTGTCTTTGGAAGAAGCTAAGGAGCATTTAAGGGTTCATCATGACATGGAAGATGACCTGATTGAAAACAACCTAATTCCTGCTGCTAGAGAATACTGCGAAGGTTTTCAAAACTTGTCTTACTACACTCAAAAACTAATCTACACTCTTGATGTTGATCCAGATGGAATAATTGAATTACCAAGACCACCCCTACAAGAGATAGAAGCAGTTGAATTTAAGAATAAAGATGGAGATATTATTAAGGTTCAAGATTATTTTGTTGATGAAAATTCAAGCAGAATATTAGTTGATGATTGGCCCAAGGAAGAAAAGTACCCAATGGGAGCTTACAGGATTACTTATCTAGCTGGATATGATGAAATTGATAAAGTGAGCAAGAAAGTTAAGCAGGCAATGAAGTTGCTAATCGGTCATTGGTACATTCATAGAGAGCAAGTGGTAGCTGATGCTGGTGCTATTCCTTACGAGGTTCAAAAAGCAGTCGATAGCTTGTTGTGGCAGGATAGAAATTATAAAGCTTAGGAGGTGGTTAGATGAAAAGACAAGGTTATCAACCTCAATGCAGAGAAGAAAAGCAAATGACAAACCCTCCTAAGGGTGGTAGTAACATTATGCCAAAAAAAGAGTTATTTGCAGAAATTAATATTAATTTTGAGGTTGAAGATTTGTCAGAGGAGTGTATATTGGCGATTAAATATTCTGAGCCACTAGCACATAATCACATTTGTGAATTGTCTGAAACAGTACAGAATCAATTAGACAAATACAACATCAAGGCCCCTGTTTTTATTGTTGATGATCAAATTGAATTTGAAGCAATGAGCAGAGAGGAATTGATCAGGATGAAAGAACAGATTGAGCAAGTTTTAGGTGGTGGTTAAATTGAGAGCGGGAGAGATGAGACACCCAATAGAGATACAAGATAAGACAGCGGTTCCTGATGGTCAAGGTGGATTTGATGAAGAATGGTCAACTGTTGAAACTCGCTGGGCCAACATTCAACCAATCTCAACTGCTGAAAAAGCTGATTACTCTAAGACAGAAGTTGAAATGACTCATAGAATTAAGACTCGCGGGCCAAGGATACCAACCACCCAAAGGATATTATTTAAGAAAAATATTCTAGAAAAAGAAAGAATATTTCACATAGAGGGTTTTAGAGATGTGGATGAAATAGGTTTTGATTTAGAGATTGAGGTCAAAGAGATAGAAGGTGATGCAAGATGAAAATAAATTCTTTTCAAATTCAAAGTAACATATCGGAGTTAGTTAATAAGATGAATGAGTCTGCAGAGAAAAAAATGGAGGAAGCATTGGAGCATGGTAAAAATGCAACTCAAAACAATCTTGAAGGTGCAGCTAGAGGTAATTTCCCTGCTGAAAGAACCAGCAGATACAAAGAAAGCATAGATTACGAAATGAAAAAGAAAACATCTGGGCCAATCGGTGGAGTAGGAAGCACCGATCAGAAGGCTCATTTACTAGAAAAAGGTACAATCAAAACAAGAAAATACCCAGCTATCAGAACCACCTTGACTCAAGAAGCCAGAGCAATTAAAAGAATTCTTGGGAGCAGGTGGTTTTAATGTTGGCTCCCACTTTTTATTCTATCTTTAGTGAAGATCAAGAGTTAACTGACTTGTTAGCTGATTATGAGATTTCAGAAGGTGTTACAGTACCTGCTATATTCCAAGACTGGGGTCAGAGAAGCAATTTCCCTTACATGATATTCAAGCTAAGGTCAGTACCAGATAATCATTGGAACAAGGAAAAATATTACTTAGAAATAGATATATTTGATTATAGCGAAGGTGGATCAACGGTCAAAGCTAAGCAGATAGCACGAAGGTTGAAAATACTATTGCACAGGTTAAGGATTAATGAAGCAGATGGTTATAGCTCTATTAGAGTAGAGCATGATACTGGCGATTTAGTGCAAGAGGAAGAGGAAAACATTATTCATTATGAGACTATATTTGAAGTTTGGGCTTGGGATAGTCAATTTGTAGAAGAATCAGAAAATGTATAAGGAGTGATAATTGATGAGTTTAACAGGGTTGAAACGACATGGAATAAGCAAAGAAACTTATAAGAACTTTTTGATTGATGCTGGAGCAGTTTATGCTTTTGATGATGAAACTGATATCGAAAACTTAACAGATGAAGATATTTTAGGTGCGACACGTGATGGCAACTCATTCACGATAGAGCAGGAGTTTAGAGAGATGGAGGTCGATGGAGCTAAAGGGCCAGTTAAAGGAAGCAGAAGAATAATCAACGTAATGGTACAATTGACAGCTAATATTATTCAAATGTCAACTGACAATTTCCTCAAAGCTCTACCAGGGGCTTCTGCTGAAGATCATCCTGATACGGATGCAACTCACGATAAGATTAGCAGAAAAATCGGAGATGCACTTGAATATGTTGGCCGGTTAGCATTGGTTGGAACGATACACCAGACAGATGAGCCAATTATTTGTGTACTCAAAAACGGATTACATGACGATAACTTTTCAATTGAGACCTCAGAAGATGATGAGGCTACACTAGAACTTAACTTCACTGGGCATTTTGATCCAGAAAACTTAGACGAAGAACCTTGGGAGATCCATTACCCTAAAGAAGATAATGGAGAAGAATAAGGAGGGTTTTAAGTGCCAAATAAAATAGAAGTTAGAGATTTAAAAGCAAAAGATGTCTTTACGGTTTCTAAGATGCTGTTGAAGGTAACAGGCAAGGCAAAAGATCAGATATTTAACCTTATTACTGCTGATGATGTTAAGGAGAAGATAGAGAGTAAAGAGGAGTTAACTGGCACAGAACAAGTTGAATTGGGAATTAAAATAGCTTATGAAGTGTTGAGTGTTTGCTTAGAACATGCTGAGAATGATCTAAAAGAGTGGTTTGCTGATTTAATTGGTGTTACAGCAGAAGAATTTGATGAGATGTCATTTGATACACCAATGATCATTATAGAAAAAGTTGTAACCAAGGAGGAAGCAAAGAGTTTTTTTACAAGAGCCTTTGCCTTGTTCAAGAAGATGAAGAAATAAGAAAGATGATAGACTATGAATTTGATCTATTTCATAGTCGTTATGGATGGACAGATGAATATGTCAAAAGTCTAGATTATAAAATTTATAATCGGAAGTTGGCTGTAATCATTGAAAAAGAGCAAGAAAGAAAATCTATACAGTCTGCTTCTGCTTATTCATTAGCTTATCTTTCCTACTATCATGGAGCTACTAAGTTGTCATTCAATAAGTACTTAGAAGCTTTAGGATTAACTAAGAGTGAAGAAGTATCAGAGGAAGAGTTGAAAAAACAATCTGAGAAATCAATTAATAAAGGGAAGAAGATTATAGACATGTTCAAAAAATAATAACCTTGGGTAGATAGGTCTGCAGGCTGAAAGTGGTTATCCGAGCCATTTCTACCCAGCTAAAATCGGAAAACACTACGGAGGTGTTATTGATGAAAGTTAATTGTGATAATTGCAATGAAGATTTTGAGATAAAAGCTAAGACTAAGATGAAGCGAATAGAAGGTGAAAATATAGAAATAGCCAAATTCAAATGCCCAGAATGTGGCGAACAATATCAATCAGTTCTTGGTAACCAAAAGATCAAAGAGATGAACAATAAAGTTAAGTCATTGATTGAAAGAGGAAAGGATTTAACTTTGACTATTGATGAAAGAGATAAAATTGTCAAAGAAATAAGAGGATTAAGATCAAAAATCAGAAAAGAGCACAACAGAATAAAAGAACTGGTTGGATAAATCGCCTGTTCTGGATTTGAATCCAGAAAGTAGGTGATTTTTTGGCTTTTGAAGTTTTTAGAGTGGTCGGCAATTTGACAATGCAAGGAGTAGATAAGGCAGAAGAATCGATTAAAGATATAACAAGCGGTGCTGAAAATATGGGGGATACACTCCAAAATGTCGGTACTGCTATGACTGGCACAGGCAAAACAATGACTAAGTTTGTGACTGGGCCAATGTTGGGAATAGGTGCAGCTATTGGTGGTGCAGTTAAGGTTGCAGATGATTTCAATACTCAAATGAGCAGAGTATCTGGCATATCTGAGGCAACATCAGAAGAATTTGAACAACTAGAAGATACAGCTAGAGAAATGGGTTCCACAACTTCATTCTCAGCTAGTGAAGCAGCACAAGGCATGGAATTTCTTGCAATGGCTGGCTGGGAAACTGCTGAGATGGCTGAAGGTCTAGAGCCGGTATTGCGGATGGCAGAAGCAGCACAGATGGATCTTGCTACTGCATCTGATATTACGTCGGATATCATGTCCGCTTTTAGTTTGGAAGCTCATGAAGTTGGCCAGGCGACTGATATATTAGCTGCTACTGCTACAAATGCCAACACTGATATAGAGATGTTGGGAGTAACTATGCAGTATGCAGCACCTCAAGCATCATCATTAGGTCTAAGCCTTGAAGATACTGCAGGTATGGCTGGATTGCTTGCTGATAATGGTATTAAGGCAAGCCAGGCAGGGACTACCATTAATGCTATGCTTACTGATTTGACGAGCATGTCAGAGTCAGCTAAAGAAGAGCTGGCAGACCTTGGTGTTGAGATATTCGACACTGATGGAAACATGAGGGATATGCACGAGATCATAGGCGATCTAGAGCGTGGCACTGCTCATATGACTGATGAACAAAGGTCTGCTTTCCTCAACCAACAATTCGGACAACAAGCTATGAGAGGTCTTAATATCTTAATGCAAGAGGGAAGTGGAGAGTTAGAACAGTTTACAGGTGAGTTAAGGGAGTCAGATGGAGCAGTAGAAGAATTAGGAGAAGAGATCAGAGATAATCTAGGGTTTGAGCTAGAAGAGATTAAATCAGCGATTGAAGGGGTAATTATAACATTAGGACAAGTTTTCATCCCTATAGTCAGAGATAATGTAATACCTTTGATTAATGCTACAATAGGTATGGTTGAAATTGCAGTAAATTGGTTTTCTCAACTAGATCCCGCTCTGCAGAGTAACATAGCTATGTTCGGTGCTTTAGCAGCAGCAGCAGGGCCAATCTTAATAATTATAGGGCAATTCATTTCACTACTTGGTGCATCAGTTGGGATAATCGGAACTGTTGTAAGTGCATTAACAACTAAAATAGCAACTTTTGTAGCTCTTAATGCACCTATAATTGCAATAATAGCAGCTATAACAGCTTTTCTAGGGTTGGCTGAATTAGTATATCGTAACTGGGACGAGGTTAGTAATTCATTATCAGCTATTTGGGATTTCATGGGTGTCCAGGTAGAAAATTTTGTTATTAACGCCCAAATTTCTTTTCAACAATTACAAGCTACTGTATTAAGGGTAGTTAATAATATTTTAGAGCGGTTAGGAGTGCTAGAACAACTACCTTTTGGAGTTGGAGACAATTTCAGAGGCATGACTGATGCAATTTCTGATAGTGCTGACCAATCAGAACAAAAGATAGAAGAGTTGTCAGCTAAGTCAGAAGAGAATGCCAAAAGAGTTGGTGAAGCTAGTGATGATATGCAAGCTAGCTTAGGTGATACCGGAGAAGCTATAGCCAATGATGTTGATGGTATGATTAGCAAAGTAACTTCTTTTGGTGATAACTTTAAGATGCAATCAGCAGAAGCAAGTGAGGTTGTAGCTGATGAAGCTGAATATCAAACTGATGTAACTGAAGAAGAGATGGATAATCAAGCTGAACTATTAGAAGAACACTTAAAAGAAAAGTTGGAAACAAGAGGATTCACTGAACAAGAGATCAAGGATATGATTGAAGATGGTTATGAGATTAAGGAAGGAGAAATTCAATTAACCAAAGATTTAGAAGAGGCATTGGAAGGAACAACTGAAGCTACTGAAGATAACACCGAATCCAAAGAAGATAATTCAGAAGCTAGTGAAGAACAAAAAGAAAAATTATCTGAAATTGATGAAGTATTAGAAGAGCATAATGAAAAAATGGATGAAGCATCTGCCCTTAATAAAGTTTGGGGAGACAGTTACGATGAAGTAGAACAGAAGATGAGGGTAACCGAAAGAGCAATTAATGATTTAATTCAAAATGGTGTTGATCCTCAAGATGAAAGAATCCAAGAGTTGATGAAAACTTATAATCAACTAGAAGATCAAGCTGAAGAAACTACTACTGCTATGGAAGAGTTTTGGTTAGAAGCCAGCGAGTCAATGGCTAATACTGTTGATGATAATATGAAACATGCGATTGAAGAAATGATTAGAGGCATAGATAGTACTGAGGATTTACTTGAAGTTTTTTCTGAAATAGCAAACGAACTTTTAGATGAAATGGTTTCATCTATTGCTGGATCTATGCTTGAAAATTTGACTGCTCAAAGAGAATGGCTTGCTGAAACTCTTACTAATATATCTCGAGCAGTTGCAGGATACATTCAATCTGCTTTTGCTAGTCTAGTATCATTCTTTAGTTTTCTTGGCCCAGGAGCTCCTGTAGCAGCAGGCGGAGTTATAGCGACTGGAATGTCAATGTTGTCTAGTTTAGGCAGTGAAGCATCAGAAATGATAGGGTTTGCAGAAGGTGGAGTTGTAACAGATGAAACCAAGGCATTAATTGGTGAAGCTGGTGATGATGAAGCTGTTTTGCCACTTCGTGATGATGTATATTCTCGCTTAGGAAAAGGTATAGTTGAAAATATGAACGGAGAAGAAGAAAGTAACTCAAATTCATCAGCGTTGGATATGTTAAATAATAACAACAGCAATAAAAGCAAACGAGAAATTTCATTAGTTTTTGAAATAGGAACATTAATCGGTGATAGATTGGGTATCAAAAAGTTAGCTAGAGAAGAAATAATACCGGTGATCAGAAAAGAAATAGATAGAGGGGTGAGCTTATAATGGCTGGAGAAATATATTTAGGACCAAAAGGAGAAGAAGATAAATTAACACCTTTTGGTCGTGAACCCCTTCAAATTAATAGAATTGAAGAAACTAGGTCTGATGAAATGGCTTCTGGGAGATATGTAGAGGATATTCTCTGGCGAAAAAAAGAATTTGTTATAACTTATGACGAGATCAAAGGTGAACATTTGAAGCAATTAATAGAATTATATAACCTTGGTGAGTTTCTTAACCTTATAATAATTAATGAAGAAGGAGAAGAAGAGGAACATGAAGTTAAGTTTCAGCCATTTGACCAAGAAAGGATAGAGGTGATTGGCCCATGGTATTGGGCTGATGTGGAAATAACTTTAAGGCAGGTGAACCCTGATGCTTCCAGTTAGCGAAGAGTTTCTAGAAAAAATTAAAGCTGGCAGGAGGAATATTGTAGCTAGGGTTGAAGTTGTTTGGACTGACACACAGATAGACGAAAGTATTAGGGTATCAAATAATGAAGAAGCTCGTACAAGCTGGGATTATCAAGTTGCAGATGGAGTAGAGAACACTACTCATAAATGGGCCAGCCTTGATGGAAGTTGGAAACTAGGAGAGTATCATCTTGCTCCTGGAAGCAGAGAAACTGCTGACGATTATCAGATGGGCTGGTGGGGCAAACAATTTTCAGATGAAAATGGAGAGTTTTCTGCACCTTACCCAACACTAACTGTAAGTTTTTTTGCTCGACCAGTATACTCCCTGAAAGTTGTAGGAGATAATGCAAGGGAAGAATGGCCAATAGATTTTGATATTAATGTGTATTCAGGCAGCGAATTATTATATAAAAAAGAAGTCAGAGATAATCCTGATATATTTTGGCAAGGAGATGTTGTGGATGAAGAATTAGAGGAAGTAACAAGAATGGAGTTAGTCATCTATAAATGGTCAGAAGCAAATAGGCAAGCTAAAATTATAGAATTTTTTACATCTGTTAGAGCGATTTATGAAGATGACGACATATTACAAGTTAACTTGCTTGAAGAAAGAGAAGTATCAGATGGCAGCTTACCAATCGGAAATATAACTTCCAATGAACTTGACATTAGACTTAATAACATCAATGGTGAGTTTTTTGCTGGAAATGAAGATAGTCCACTCTTTGGATTGGTCAAGAAGAACAGACGTATTAGAGCTTGGCTTGGAATTGAACTTGACAGTGGGGTTATAGAATATCAGCCACTAGGGGTTTTTTGGTCAGGAGATTGGAACGCTCCAGAGCAGGAAGTATATGCTGAAACTACTGCTCGTGATAGATTGCAACTCATGGACGAATCTGAATTTGAGAGCAGTAAAGTTATTGAAGATACTGATTTGTATGAGTTAGCAGAAATTATATTTGATGATTATGGTTTAGATGATGATCAGTACTGGATTGATGATGAGCTGAAAGAATTTCAAATACCTTACGGATATTTTGAACCAATGAGCCATAGAGAAGCATTAAGAAAAATAGCAGAAGCTTGCGTAGGACAAGTTTATGCTGATCGTCGTGGAGTAGTAAGAGTAGAAGGGCCAAGCTTTTTAGACAATTTGTTAGAAAATATCGGAGGTGATGATTAATGGCTAATATGACTAATTATCTTGAAGAAAAACTTTTAGAACATACACTACTTAATCTTCCTTGGAGTTCTCCAAATACAGTATATCTTGCATTATTAACTGATAACCCAAGTGAATCTGATTTAGAAGCAGGAGAATTAGGTAATGAGGTTGATGGTGGGAACTACGAAAGACAGTCGATTGATTTTTCTGGTGTAGTTGATAGCGAGGTTGAGAATGAGTTTGATATAGAATTTCCCCAAGCGACAGATGAGTGGGGTGAAGTTACTCATGTCTATATTATGGATAGCGAAACTGGTGGTAACGCTTTGTATTGGCAGGAACTTAACATTGCTAAGACTATTAGAGAAGATGATTTATTCAAAGTTCCGGCCAACAACCTAACAGTTGAACATGATTAATTGATAATTGTTAAAAAGAAAGGGGTGGTTTATATAAATCCTAAATATACAGAGATAAAAGAATTAGAAAACAGCAAAAAATTAACGTTGCATTCTAATCCTATTAAGTACAAAACAGAAGGAGGAGAATGGGAAGAAATAGAATTATCTTTTCAAGATGAAATTGATAAATTCAGAAATATTCATAACTCTGTTAAAACAACAATCAAATCCGACGTTAAAGAAGAGTATAATGTTAATTTAAAAACTGATGAAGGCTTAAGAATTAAATTAAACCTCAATAAGTTAGCTTATGTAAACGAAGATGAATTACAGTTGATATCTGAACCTCTAGATTGCAATAGTTATGAAATTAAAGACAAGAATGATTATAACTTGGTTATTCAAGCTGGTGTTTTTCCTGATGTAGTTGATGAATATCAACCATTGCGGGGTGGGCTAAAACATAATATATACATAGAAGACAAACCAAAAAATCCCGAAATAGATAATGCTAAATTATGTATTGAATATGATGTTAAAGTTGAGGAAGAATTTGAAATCGTAGTTGACGGTAAAGTTAAGGAAAATAATTTTACCACTGAAAAATCATTTGTGATTAAATCAGATGATGATGCTGTAGAGTTCCAATCACCTACATTAGAAGATAATAAGAGTAAAAACTTTGGAATTTATTACGAAATCAAATTTATTGACAAATACAATTTGAAATTAAGTTATGTTTTTGATTATAAAATCTTTAAAAATGATATTAATTATCCTTTAATTGTTGACCCCACCGTTACTCAAACAGGAACAGGGTCAACTAATTTTACTATTGATTATCCTCAAGAGGTAGGTATTTCCTATAACATAGAATCAACTGCAGGTGGCGGCACATTATTAGAGATCGAAAATTTAGATACAAATAATATAGTTTTCGATCTGTTTTTGCGTAGATTTGATAGTAAGTCTGGGTCTGCAGATAAACAAACAGATCAAGGTGAACATGAGATTAGAATAAGCGATGGTGTTTCTTCTGTTTCTTATGCAACAGTAACTTATGAAGAAGACGATGACCCACCTGATATTTCAGTTTCTCCTACCTCGAGAGAATGGGATAATTCTGATGTAAATGTTAGTATTTCTGCTAGTGATGATCAAAGTGGTGTTAATACTTTAGAGTATCGATGGAATGGAGGTAGTTGGCAATCTATATCTGGAACAAGCGGTACTGCAAGCATATCAGAAAATGGTAGTCATGATTTAGAAGTGAGAGCGACTGACAATGCAGGAAACACAACTATTGAAAGTTATGGAGATTACAGGGTTGATAAAAAAGCACCTAAAATTAGTGTGTCTCCTACCTCAAGAGAATGGGATAATAAAAACATAGAAGTAGATATATCAGTTAGTGACGATTATTCAGGAGTAAATGCAGTTGAATACAGATGGAATGGAGGTAGTTGGGACATAATAAGTGGGTCAAGCGGAACTGCTTCTATTTCTGAAAATGGAGAGTATGATCTGGAAGTAAAGGCAACTGATAATGCTGGTAATACTACTGCTGAAGATTACGGGCCATATAAAACTGATAAAGAAGCACCTGAAATTAGCTTTTCCCCAGAAAATGGGTTGGCTAAAGAGGAGATAGAAGTAGATATAACTTATAGCAATCTCGGACCCTCTGAGTTAATTGATAAAAAATACAAAATAAATGATTCCGAAAACGAGCCGAACAATTGGGAAAATTGGTCTGAAAACCCAATTTTAATATCAGAAAAAGGAACTTGGTATCTTCATGCTAAGGCAGGAGATGAGGCGGGGAATGTCATAATAGATTATGCTGGGCCGTTTTCATTATTTGAATTAATAGAAGTTAGTCCAATAATAATAGAAGGTCAAGCTAATGTTGATATTGTTCCAGAAAAATGGAAAGGTGCTAGATTTGATAATATTAATGGTTTTGCTAGGTTAGAAACAGCTGTTCAAAAAATAATGGGAGCTAGATTAGATGAGCTTAGTGGATTATCTAATGTCAACCTTGATTATGTACGAGAAAGATTGCATGATATTTCGATTAATGGAACATCTAAAGTTGATATTAATTATATAAGAAATAGGGTATATAGTGTTGGAGTCAATGGCATCTCTGATATTGATATTAACCATATAAGAGAAAGGTTATATACCGTTTCGATTAATGGAATGTCGAATGTAAATGCGAGTGCAATTAATATAGCTAGTGCAACTGCTGGCATTAGTGGCCAAGTTCAGATTGATATTGATTATGTTAGATTAAGGATATATAACATATTACTAGATGGAAAAGCTAATGTTGATATTGTCCCAGAAAAATGGAAAGGTGCTAGATTTGATAATATTACTGGTCAAGCTCAGATAGATATTAAGTCCTTGCTACTTTCAATTTTTGAAGGAGCTTATGTGATAGATAAGGATAATTATCGCACCAAAGATCAGCCAGCCAATTCAGATGAAATTGCTAATTATATCGTAGTAGAAACAGCCCCTTTAAGACCTGCTGATGAATCAGAAGAGTTATATGATAGAGAGGTAACGATAGCATCAGAGACAACTAGAATTATAACAGTTAGATTAGATAATTCAGATGTGCCAAGCGTTGAACTTCAAGCTAGTTTGATTGATGAAGATACAACAGAAATCATTGAAGAAGAATACTTTGCCTGGGGTGCTGAAATCACTCTAGAGAATACTGGAACTAAAACTGATGAGTTAGAGTTAATTATTGAAGGGAAACCGTTAAGTGTTAGAGGTAAAGAGCGAGTTAAATCACAAGATAGAGACAGTATCATAGATAATGAAAAGATTAAGTTTGAGTTAGAAGATAACCATCTGATTCAAGATGAGGAGTTGGCTCAAAAGATAGCTGACATAATATTGGCTGGGTCTAAAGAGGCAAGACGTGATGTAGAGCTAGATTGGCGTGGTAATCCTGCTCTAATATTAGTTGGCTTGATAGCAGTTCCTGAGTTCCAGCAGTTCGGTAACTTCTATGTAACTAGGCAGAATTTGGAATATGATGGTGCTTTAACAGCAGAAACTAAAGGGAGGAAGATAGAAGATGAGTCAAACTCATAAGACTGATTATACAACTGATGATGCCCCAACTGATGATGACTTTAATCGGATTGAGGGTAATATTAAAGAAAATAGAGATGATATAGATGGTCTAGAAAGTGATTTAAGTAACATTGAAATCACTCCTGATATGCAACGGTTTGAAGCGGGAGATTCTATTTTGTTGGAAAACACTAGAACTATAGAAGAAAGTGGTTCTGGATCATTAACTACATCAGATTATTTTGAAATTAATTTCAATGCTAACTCATTAAGGTTCAAATACTCGCTGTCAGGTGACAGTTTTGGAAAATTTCATCTTTTGTTAAATGGTAATAAAATCGGAACAACAAGAACATCAACTGGTACATATGAAGAAGACATTAATATGAATTTTAAACCAGGAGATATAATTCAAGTTTTTTTAGAACACCAAACCCCGTTTAGGGACGCCTTTTCAAGGTTAAACTCAGTTTCAATATTAGTTAACTATGGTCAGACATTATAATCGCTTTGAAGAAAAATAATATTTGATAAGGAGGGGATTAGAGTGGAAATTAAATATAAAAACGAAGAAGAAAAAGAAAATTTAATAACTAAATATCAAAACGAGGGTTATAATTTAAAAGGTGAAAAGAACTTGCTAAATGGTGATTATCTAGTTTTTGAAAAAGAAAAAAGGATTGTAGATCTTGAAGAAGCAATAGCAGGAAGAGATAGTGAATAATCTATAAGGCAGGTGATGGCAATCAATGAAGAAATTATATTGCGATATGCTAGATTAATATTTTCAATCTTAGGAACTTTGTTAACTTATTTGCTCGGCGGTTGGGACTCGACCATCAAAATACTTGTAGCTTTCGTTGCGATGGACTACATTTCAGGAATAATAGTAGCTTTTTGCAGAAATGAATTAGAGAGCGGAGTCGGGCGAATTGGAATTTTGAAAAAAGTAGGCATTTTTGCAGCAGTAGCAGTGTCAAACTTGGTTGATGGAATATTAGCTAATCCTGATCCAATTTTGCGAACTACTACTATTATGTTTTATTTGGGGAATGAGGGTATAAGTATACTTGAGAACTTGGCACGAGCTGGTGTTGATATTCCTGAACCATTGAGGAAGGCACTAGCAAAAATCAAAGATAAGGAAACTACAAGCACCTGATGAGGGAGTTTGGAAGGAGGTTAGGTTGATGGATAAAGATTTTAAACAAGCAGTAGATAAGGTTTTGAAGTTAGAAGGTGGCTATATAGATCATCCAGATGATCGAGGCGGGCCAACAAATTATGGCATTACCCAGAAGGTAGCTAGAAAAAATGGATATAAAGGAGATATGAAGGAACTACCTAAAGAGGAAGCGGAGGAGATTTATTATAGAGAATATTGGAAGGCTAACAAGTATGAGCAGATTGATGATGATAAGTTGGCTGCTAGGTTATTTGATATAGCTGTCAATATGGGCTCCAGGACTGCCAATAGATTTGTTCAGCAAGCTTGCAATTTGTTGCCTAGTGATGGTGAAATTTCAGAAGATGGGATTATTGGCCCGCAGACCTTAGGGGCGGTTAACAACCATCGTCATCCAGATAGATTACTGAAAGTAGTCATCATGCTGCAAGGGGAGAGATATTTGAATATAGTCAGGAATAATTCTAGCCAGCAAGTGTTTTTAGGTGGCTGGGCCAACAGGTTATTTGAGGGGCTATGTAATGGATGAGCAACAAGATAAGAAAACAAGAAGAATATTGGAATTTTTGATAGTAGCTGCAGTGATTATAATCTCCACTGTAGCTCTTTTTAATGACTATATAGAAAGTAGAGACTGGACAATTGCAGTTGGAATGGCGGTTGCATTATTCGAAGGTACCGATATAGCGGACATCCTTAGGAGGTAATTAAGTGCTTAAAAAAATATTAACTTTCATAACTGGGAGCTTATCTGCTGTAGCTTATATTCTTTCTCGCAAGTCAAGACCAGATAAGAAAGAAAAGGTTAATCAAGTTGAGAGAAAAGTGAATCAGGCTCAATCTGATTATAAAGAGGTTAAATCAGAGACTGAAGATGTTAGAACGGAAACTGATCAGCAACTGCAAGAGAAGGAGGAAGAGCATGAGGAAATTGATACCGATTCTAGTAGTGTTAATGATATTTTCAGCGACATTACTAGCCGAGGCTCAGGAGATAGAGATTGATAATGTAGTTCCTGAGGAAGAGTATTTGGTTTATGGTCATGAGTTGATTGAGATTGGCGAACATATTAACAACTTGCATTTAAAAGTAGAAAAGTTGGAGGAGCAGAATGATTTATTGAAAGAGAGGTTGAAGATTGAAAGGAAGAGTCACGATCAAGCTATTGAGAAAGCTAATGAATTAATAGAGAAGCAAGAGGGTTATATAAATTCACTCCAAGAATATAATAGAAACTTGAAAAGGAATGATTATCTGAATAGATTACTATTCTTTACTGCTGGGTTAGGTGTGAGCCAATTCTAGTTTATTAAAAAATTGACCATTTAATTATCGTGTCTATAATGTAATATGTATATAGTAGAAACTCCTGGATTTAAATAACCGACAATCTGCCGACACTCTACCGACAGTGTAATTTTATTATTAATGCTAAATGAAATGATTTATTAGGAAAGGTTGATTTATAGTGTTTAATTACCCCCTAAGGAGTTAAAAAAACTAATTGATAGTTCTGGGGGCGCAGGGGTCGCTGGTTCAAATCCAGTCAGCCCGACCAGCTATAAACACTGATGAGGTAAGTTTTGATGCTTGTTGACTAAAACAAGTCTTTTTTTATTTTAAAGAAAATTGACAACATTTCGCTGACAAAGACTTCAAAAAGTTATAAAGCTATACATAACTTTTGCTTGAATAAAATTCTAAATTAGTATATAATTTTAGTAAGTGAGTTTGTAGGGGAGATATAGATATTTTCGCAAACTGGGGTAAAAGGGGCCAGTGAGGGGTTTTAGTATTAGAACTGATTAGTTCTTAAAATCTTATTAAGGCCTGTCAATTCAAGGGTTGATTAGGGTTTCGCAAAGCTCCTAGGTTTTCGTACAAGATTGGGTTTGCGAAAAGTTTGAGGTGATTTGTGAAAATGAAAGTACCGTGAAGCCTGTTATCATAGGATCGAGGATATTGAAATTTCGCGGTTACAACACTTACTCCGTTAAGTAGGAGACTGAAAGTGGCTACTGCCTTTGTAATCTACGTTGTCCTCTCCTAAGTTACAACACTTACTCCGTTAAGTAGGAGACTGAAAGATGTTTCACCTCCTAGAAGCTAACTCCCCACGCTTCGTTACAACACTTACTCCGTTAAGTAGGAGACTGAAAGTCTTCGGCTTCTACTGGTCTAGTTAATCCCTCAATGTTACAACACTTACTCCGTTAAGTAGGAGACTGAAAGAAATCATAGTTTCGTGCTAAAAAATTCTGTATTCTCGTTACAACACTTACTCCGTTAAGTAGGAGACTGAAAGCACAAGCAACCCATCCATCACCAAAGTCATATTTGTAGTTACAACACTTACTCCGTTAAGTAGGAGACTGAAAGCCAACGCCATCACTATCATCTTCATCTATAACAGGTGTTACAACACTTACTCCGTTAAGTAGGAGACTGAAAGTGACCAATAGTCTCTTGGATATCAGTTATAATCTGGGTTACAACACTTACTCCGTTAAGTAGGAGACTGAAAGCCAGAGGTAGAAGAAAATGAGATAGCAGTTTTCGAGTTACAACACTTACTCCGTTAAGTAGGAGACTGAAAGAAACAAGAAACTGACTGCAACACTTAGAATAAACCCTGGTTACAACACTTACTCCGTTAAGTAGGAGACTGAAAGTTACATCTATACAGCTCCCAAGCCCAACCTTCTCCGTGGTTACAACACTTACTCCGTTAAGTAGGAGACTGAAAGCATCTAATAATGTAACCGTTGCCTTTATATAGTACCGTTACAACACTTACTCCGTTAAGTAGGAGACTGAAAGGTTGTGTCGAATGTGCCAAAGTTGTTATCATCTAGGTTACAACACTTACTCCGTTAAGTAGGAGACTGAAAGTCTTCGGCTTCTACTAGTCTAGTTAATCCTTCGAGTTACAACACTTACTCCGTTAAGTAGGAGACTGAAAGGCAAACTAACCAGCAGGCTCACGCTTGGAAATTTGGTTACAACACTTACTCCGTTAAGTAGGAGACTGAAAGCTTCTTATAAATTGCTTCCGCTCTCAATCTGTATCCATGTTACAACACTTACTCCGTTAAGTAGGAGACTGAAAGTTTAACGACTTACTAAGGTCAAGTCTTAACCAACGAGTTACAACACTTACTCCGTTAAGTAGGAGACTGAAAGCTCCTCATAGGATCACAACCTCACGTCTGGTTTTTCGGTTACAACACTTACTCCGTTAAGTAGGAGACTGAAAGCTTATTGAAACCAACACATCACTCAACCACTTCTCCGTTACAACACTTACTCCGTTAAGTAGGAGACTGAAAGTCTGCTCTTAGTAAGTCTAGTATATCCATTACAAAAAGTTACAACACTTACTCCGTTAAGTAGGAGACTGAAAGGATTTAAAGACATCAAAACCATTCTCTTCAGCATAGGGTTACAACACTTACTCCGTTAAGTAGGAGACTGAAAGATAATTGATATCGGGGGTCGTACAACTGACGGGGTGTTACAACACTTACTCCGTTAAGTAGGAGACTGAAAGATACCTCGTATCAGTCCTAGAAGGTATAAGACAGACCACGTTACAACACTTACTCCGTTAAGTAGGAGACTGAAAGCTCGGAGTGCTAACGAGCTTGTGTTATCTGCTCCCTCGTTACAACACTTACTCCGTTAAGTAGGAGACTGAAAGAACTACAATTTGGGGCTATAACTCAAAGGTAAGTAAAGGTTACAACACTTACTCCGTTAAGTAGGAGACAAAAGAGCAATGAATAGAGAATAGTTAATATTGAATAGTAGAGATCAAAAAAAGACTTTAAATAAAGTAAATTAAAGCAATAAAAAAGATATATTGTTTTAATTTTTTCAACTATTAATTATTAGATATTAAATACTTTTTAAACTCCGTTAAGTAGGAGACAAAAGGGCAATGAATAGAGAATAGTTAATAGTTATAGTTCAAAAGAAAATTATTTTTAATAAAGTAGATTAATATAGCTAATATAAGGTTAGTTAAGGTTTTAAGAACAGGGGTTTTTAACTGTTAAATATTCAATATTAAGTATTAAATGCTTTAAGATAATATTATGAGCTGATTTCTCTGTAATAGGAGGATTAGCTCTTTTTTTATTGAGAATTTAAATTTTTTTAGTTTCATTCCCAGGGTGTTGGGAATGGGATATGTTACACTAGCTTTAACGCTTGATTAGGAGGTGAAATGATGGGGAGTGAATCATTGGTTGTCTCTGATTATGGTATTTTTATTGGTAAGAAGAGTGAAAGAGTAGTCTTAAAGAAGAAAAAGAAGATAATCAAAGAGGTACCATTCTTTAAATTAAAAGAGATCTTAATCACGACCTCAGCTGTATCTTTATCAGCAGCTTTAGTTCATGAATGTGCCAAGGCAGGGATTCAGATTGATTTTATTTCTTATAATGGAGATCACTTGGCCAAGCTTTCTTCATCAGCGATGTTGGGCACAATTAAGACGAGAAGGGAACAGTTATTTGCCTATCAGGATCAAAGAGGAGTGGAATTAGCGATTGCTTTTGCTAAAGGTAAGATAGAGAATCAAATAGTTTTATTGAAGTATTTAGCTAAATATCGTAAGAAGAAAGATCAAAATTTATATAGCTTGATTTATGATCAGATTGATAGGATTAAACGGATCAGTGCAGAGTTAAAAGAAATTGAGGGCCAACGAGTAGATGAAGTAAGGGAGTATATTTTATCAGTAGAAGGTAGAGCTGCTAAGGAGTACTGGCAAGTGGTGAAGGAAGTGTTACCTGATGAGTTGGATTTTCCAGGTCGTAAGACCCAAGGGGCCAACGATTTAGTAAATTCACTGCTCAATTATGGCTATGGAATCTTATATTCTAGAGTAAGCAGTGCAATTTTACGGGCGGGCTTAGATCAATATGCTGGATTTTTACATGCTGATCGCCCAGGTAAGCCTTCTTTAACTTTAGATTTAATTGAGGAGTTTAGACAGACAGTTGTAGATAAGACCACAATAGGGTTGCTTAATCAAGGTATGAAGTTTGAATTAGAACAGGGAAGATTAGAAAAGGAGTCAAGAAAGAAGTTGGCTAAGAAGATTTTGGATAGATTAAAGAGCAAAGAACGATATGAGGGGAAAAAGTATAGACTAGAGGTTATTTTACAACGACAAGCTAGAAGAGCTGCCAGTTTTATTCGTAAGGATCGAGCTTATTCTCCTTTTATAAGTGGGTGGTAAGATGTATAGCTTATTAATTTATGATATTTCTGACGATAAGATTAGAAGGAAGGTTTCTGAAAGCTGTAAGGATTATGGATTGAAGAGGGTACAGTGGAGTGCTTTTTTGGGTAAGCTCAATCATAATCGAAGAGAGGAATTGATGTTAAAGATAAGTAGAGTTTTGGGTGATGCAGAGGGGAATATTAGGCTGTATCCAATCTGTAGTAAGGACTTGAAGTTGATGCAAGAAATTGATAGATAGTTGATAGTGTATAGTTGATAATTGATAGTTAAATACAACTTCAAGACTTAAAAGAACAAATCTTTTAGGTTTTCGATCTAATCTAAAAAAAACTATAAGTCCTAATGAAATTTCCGTGAAATTCATAAAACCAGATTAACTGTCAACTGTTAACTGTAAACTGTACACTGATTTTTAAAAAAGGGGTTGCTTAGATTGTTTAGAGTAACTGATGTGAAGCAGTATGCTTATTGTCCTAGGATTATTTATTTTATTTACTGTATGCCTCTAACAATTAAGAAGACTTATAAGATGGATTATGGGCAGTATCAACATGACAGAGCAGAAGAGTTAGAAAAGAGGAGGACATTACAGAGGTATAATTTAGAAGAGGGGGAAAAGTTGTATGGGGTTGATCTTTTATCTTCAAGGTTGGGATTAAAGGGGAAGATGGATCTATTAGTCGTTAAGGGCCAAGAATACATACCAATTGAATTGAAGTATTCAACTAGAGAGCCGAGATTGAATCATAAATATCAATTAGGAGCTTATCTATTATTGATTGAGGATCAGTATGATGTTTCAGTTAGGAGAGGATTGATTCATTTGATTCCTAAGCAGGAGACTTTTGAAGTGGAATTGACTCCTAGTTTGCGAGTAAAGGTGAAGGAGATAATTTCTAAGATTAAGGAGTTGGTAGCTAATGAGACTTTACCCGAAGCTAGCTATGAAAGATGGAAGTGTAAGGATTGTGAATATCAAAATTTCTGTGGTGATGTCTAATGTATTTTTTAACTGAAGAAGAAAAACAGAAACTGGTACGAGGTTTATTGCCTAAGTCCCGTAAAAATCAAGTTGTAGAAGAGCTTAGAGGGTGGAATTGGAATCAACCGCCTTTAGAGCCAATTTATCAAAAAAGTTTAGCACTTTATGAAATTGCGGGTAAGTATTGTCCTACTGGTCGAGACCTATATCTGAGAAAGGTAGAGGGGGTTAAGACTAAGTGGAATCAAGCTATGATTCGGGGGGTTATCTTTCATAATACTTTGACTAATCTATTAGTGACTGCTAAGAAGCTGATCTATCTACATGGGGTGGAGGGGTTGACCCGGATTATGGCAGATTTGAAGGAGCCTGATTTTGAAGCATTAGAAAGTTGGCAGAAAAGAATTGATGATGATTTTTATCTCCAGTTAAAGGAGAAGGTAGAGTTGATTTGGGAGTTTGAATATAATCGATTGGTCTTTAGATTGCAGGATTTATTGGCTAAACAGCCTTATATTGGGGTTGATTCTCTAGCCAGTTTGACGATTCCGATTACGGTGGAGCAGAAGTTAGATGGCTCTTTTTTAGGATTAAGCCAATACTTAAGTGCCGATGCTTTTAACTTTTCAGAGCCGATGATCTTGGATTTGAAGTTTGGTCAGCCGAGGGATTTTCATAAACTAACGATTACCGGTTATGCCTTAGTGATGGAAGCGATTTATTCCTTTCCTGTCTCGATTGGGGCAATTATTTATCCAGAATTCAAGCAAGGGCGATTAGCAATTAAGAAGGAATTTCAAGTTATTGATGATGAACTGCGGCAGTGGTTTATTGAAGAGCGGGATGAGAAGATGAGGATGGTTAATGAAGAGATCGATCCAGGTGTAGCAGATAATTGTTATCAGAGTTGTCCTTATTATCAGGAGTGTCAGTGATGAAGCAGGTTTATTGTACTAAGTGTGATTTGTGGTATTGGACTCCAAAAAGTGATAAAGGGTTGGAAGATTGTCCATTTTGCAGTTTAGAAGTAGCTGCTGATAATCTATCAGTTAAGGATAAGAAGCTGATTAAGGAAAGTCAAGTGAAAAAATAAAGGAAAAATAATCTATTAACTAGAATATTATTAATAGTTGTATTTTTTTGTAATATGAAGGAGTTGGTGGTATGGGGACTTCAGGGAAGGTTTGGCGATTGATCAAGTTGATCAGTTTAGTTGAAGGTAAGTATGCTAAATATGACAGACAAGATATCATGGATATTTTAGGAATTAAGAAGAGCAGTTTCTATCGGTATTTAAAAGAACTTGAAAAGGCAGATATACCAATAGATTATGATCAAAAAGCTGGAGGATATAAGATCAGAGAAGATTATCATATGACTCCGCCCAACTTGACCATTTCTGAGGCGTTGGCCCTGGTGGTCGTTGGAAATAGTATTTTAAATAATAGTGATTTGCCTTATTTTAAGGAGATGAATATGGCAATTGCTAAGCTGATGGCTTCTTTACCGGAGAAGACACGGGAGATGTTAAGTCACTTAGAGGATAGAATCCATTTTAGTTTAAATACGTTAGTTGATTATGAGAAGCATGGAGAAGTTTTTAATTTGTTAAATGATGCTATTAGAGAAGAAAGCAATCTTTGGATAAAGTACTATAGCCATACCAGTAATAAGGTTAGTGAACGGACTGTATCTCCTTATATTTTAAATTTCAATAAGGGATTTATTTATTTAATTGCTTATTGCCATAAGCGAGAAGAGGTTAGGGTTTTTAGAATAGATAGG
Source organism: Natroniella acetigena (assembly GCF_023227745.1). GTDB lineage: Bacteria > Bacillota > Halanaerobiia > Halobacteroidales > Halobacteroidaceae > Natroniella > Natroniella acetigena. The sequence continues at coordinate 62,442 of NZ_JALKBX010000003.1, forward strand.
ATTAGGGAGCTTGAGGTTACTGCTGATCAGTTTAAATATCCAGAAGATTTTTCATTAAAGCAGTATTTAGGAAATGCCTGGGGGATAATGCGGGGAGAAGAGGATATTAAGGTCAAGGTTAAGTTCAGTGGTGATCTAGCAAGGTGGATGAAGGAGAGTAATCATCATCGAACTCAAGAGATTGAGGAGTTGGAGGATGGAAATATAATAATGAACTTTGTAAGCTGTGGTTTTAATGAGATTAAGGGTTGGATATTAAAGTATGGTGCTGATGCTGAAGTCATTGAGCCAAAGAGTTTAAGAGATGAGATCAAAGCTGAGGTTGAGAAGATGGGGGAGGTTTATGGCAGTTGATAGTTGATAGTGTATAGTTGATAGTAAAAGCTGTGAGAAAGGAGAGTGTAAATGATAGAACTGTTGGTTAAAAAGAATGAGATAGAAAGTTGTAGTCAAGATGAGATTACTGAAAAGACGGAAGAGTTAATAGATAAGTTTCAAAGGCATATGAGTGATGATAAAGATAAAAAGGTAGATTTCTTACCATATATTCATCAACATGAAACTTTTGAAAGGATAATGAATGATGAAGAAATTTTATTAACAGCAGGTACTTCAGCAGGTAAGACGTTGGCCCATGCTATTCCATTATTTTATAAAGTAAAAGAAGGATTAGTTGATAAGATATTATTACTTTATCCTACTCGGGCTTTGCTTCAGGATCAATTAAATGAAATGAGTGAACTGGCTAACATTTATGAACTAGAAGATGAGATAGCAGAGATTAAAGGGGGAATGAGTCGAACTCAGGTTATAGCAGCACTTAATAAGAAGATTATTATTGCTACGCCTGATTCAATTTATTGGTTCTTTAATAAGAATATCAAGTATAGTTCATTTTTAATTTATGGGTTGGCCCAGGTTGATGAAGTGGTAATTGATGAAGCACATCTATTTACAGGATTAGTACTGAATAATCTTATCTTTTTAATTGAGCGAATGAAGAAACTAGCTAGGATGATTGATCAAGAACAAAGGTATCATATTTTAACTGCAACTGCAAATGAATCTTTAAAAAATATTCATAAAGGTAAGGTTGATGAAATACCTGGCAAATCAAATTGTGGAAATATTAATTTAAGAGTAATAAATAAAGAAGATAAGTTTAGTGGTGAATTATTTAAAGAAAGTTTAAGAGAAGATGTTATTGAAGTGGATGGAAAATTAAGTAGTGTAGCAATTTTAAATTCTGCTAAGGTAGCTCATCAATTGTTTTACAGTAATACGCAAGAAATAGATACAGAAGATTTATCAGAAGAAGATATAGATCGATTTACTCTTAATGGTGTTGAGATGAGTATTGATAAATTGTTAGAGAATATTGAAGAGGATGAAAAACAAAATGAAATAGAAGAGTTATTGAAGAAAGAAGATAACTTAAAATTATTACTAGATAAAATTTTGTTAAGAGAATATTTAGAGCAGAATGGTAGTTTAAAGTTGGATTTTGACAATGAGAATGTATTTGCTATAATTTCAAATTATTTAGAAGAAGGGTATAACAGATTTAAAAAGGTAATTGAGCAATCAGATAGACAAACTGGTGACTTTATTGATAATTTAGAAGAAAAGATAGCTAGAGACAAGTATGTAAGTGAAATTTATAATGGTTTAAAAATAAAGCAAGACTTATCTATTTATGATGATAAAAAATTAGTTTTAGATAAAGTTAGAGATGGAATCAATAAAATCAAAGATATTTTTCAGGATCAGATAGAAGCAAAAGAAAAAATTGTTATAGAAAAAGAAAAATATTTTAATATTAAATTTATTAAATACGGTGATGATAAATATTTGAATTATAGTCCTAAGTTAGCTAATAAATTGGCAAAAGAGTTGAGCTTAAAAGATATAAAAGAAGATATTAATTTTAAAGATGTTAAAGATATAGAATTAGATGTGGAGATTTTCAAAGAAATTTTAGAAGATAAATTCAATGATTCTTGGACTAAAGAACTTAAAGTACTACGTTATATAGCTAACTGGAAAGAAGATAAAGATACTTTAGTAGTTTTATATACTGGTAGTATGTCTAATTATGTAAGAGAAGGTTTGATGGAATTTTTTAATGAAGCTGATTATAAGAAAAAGATTTTACTTTCAACATCAGCAGTAGAGGTTGGAGTTGATTTTGATTGTGATTTGTTAATTACAGAAGAGACTAATGTAGCTTCTTTTTTACAACGTTTTGGACGAGCAGGAAGAAGTGGAAAAGATAGTAGAGTGAAATTATTTATTTCGGATAACAGCTACAAAAATATAGTTAATAAACTTGTAGATGGAAAAGAACTATCAAGGAATCAATTTTCAGAAATAATTGGAGAAGTATTTGAAGAGATTAAAGGGATTGAGGATAAGGATTTTTTAGAAGCATATCACTATATTATTAACCAGAATTTAGGCAGAATTGGTGATGGGTTAAATGAAGAATTTAATGAAAATGTTAAAAAGTTAGGTAAGAAATTGAGAGAAGAGATTGATTTAAATTATGGTTTGCGAGGAACTATGCCATCTGTTTCACTGAAAGGTGGTGTGAGTAAAAATCCTTTTTATATTTTAAGGTTTTTAGAGAATGGAGATTTATTTGATTTGGATTCGCCATTTGAAATTGCTTCTACTGATAAAAGTTTTGATAGTCTTATTTGGATGAGTTATGGGGATAGTGAGGATGTCTATGTAGATATAAATGCTACTCTTAAACATAGCAAGTTAATGTTTGTTGAAAATCAAGGTGAATTAAAGCCATATGTAAGAGAAGGGATTTGTGATAGATATGAAGACCAATTTTTAAGAAGGTCTAAGGTGTTTAAACAGAAGAATGAAGAACTGTTTAAGAGTGATTATTATGTAAAATTAGAAGAGTATGATAAAGGAATGTTGAAATATTTATTAACTGATAACTATAGATTTGTATTAGGTTTTGGGGATATATTTTTGCAAAAAGATAGTGGAGCAGTAATGGTTGAAGACAGAAGGTTAAATATTCCTAATCAATTTTTCCTCTTTTTAGTGGGAGATGAAGAAGAGCAAAAAGATTATATGAATTGGCTACGGAAAAATAAAATATTTGATTATGGTGAGATAATAGTTGATGATACTAATTATGAAAACAAGTTAAACGAAGAACATCAAGCTAGAAATCCTCGTGGACTTATCTTATTAGAGAATATCAATGGAGCTTTGTTTTATTTATATAAAAGGCTGATTAAAGCTCAGAAAGAAGGTGAATTGCTGTGAGTCTATTTACTATTGATAAGTTAGCTAAATCAGAAGATTATGTTGCAAAAGGAGAGGATGTATCCTTAGAAGGTCACTCTTGGGGTGTATATCAGATTTTAAACTATCTTTTAGATAAAGTAGATTTAGCTGATGATAAGAAAAAGATTATGAAGGTAGCTGGTTATTTACATGATATAGGAAAGAAGAATAAAGAATTTCAATTAGTGTTAAAGGGGGAGTCAGAAAATTATCTTAAGCATGAAGTTAAGACTTTAGATTATATTGAGGATATTAAAGAGAATTGGGAAAAGATTTCAATTCATTTAGATATGGAATTAGATTATTCTGATGAGATTTTAGAAGATATTCTTGCTTTTGCAGTTAGTCATCATGGATTATTTTTTCTAAGTAAAGTTAATGGTGGAAGTTATCAGGTTAAAAAGTATTGGACAGAATTTTCTCCAGAAGAGCAAAGTAGAATTACTTTAACAGACCTATTATTTGAGTATCATCCTGCTGGTGGTTTTGTTGTACTAGCTGATTTAATCCATTCTTATTCATTAGCTAAGGGGGGGGATTATCAAAAAAAGTTAGAAGAATTAAGTGATAATGATTCAATTTTAAGGTTTATTGAAGAGTATTTTGATGATGAAGCTTTAGTTGCTGAAAAAGAGCAGGAAGCTAGGCTGAAAGATGCTTTGAAAGAAATATTGAAGTTAACGTTAGGAGGTGTAAATTTGTGAGTGATAGCTTAAAAGGAGTAATAAAGCAGAATATTAGAGCTAATTTCGAGCAAATAGAAGAGCATAAACTTGATTTCATTTCAGAATTTATCAAGAATAATGGTCAATATCAAAAGATTGATAACTATATTGTATTTAGATTATTTAATGCAGTATCAGAAAGGGAAGAAGTCTTTATTGGGAATGTTTTATTCAATGATTACATTAGTAAGTTATTGCTGAGGGTTTATCGGGAAAATGAAAAGTATAGTGGTCAGATCGAATTGATTTATAATGACTTAGAGAACTTTTATTATATTGTCAAGCAGGAGAATATTGATGAGTTTTCTTTAGAAGAGCTAGAAGATGATTTTAAAGATTACTTTGCACAGAATTTGGAAGAATTATTTTTTACTGATGAGGATTTAGAGGATGGGGTATATGGAGAATTTAAGAATTTACTTCAACACAAGGGTTATAATTTTATATCTTTACCTTTCACCTTAATTCCTAATTTTTTTGAAGAAAAATTCAAAATTAATATGATTAATAAAGTTATGAATGAGTTTAGTTTTGAAGATGGCCTGAAATTTTGCACTCAATATTTTAATGTTAGCACTAGAAATTATGAACATCAAATGTTACAATCTTTTTTATCTAAATTATTGATAAATAATGTTATTAATGACTTAACATTATATAAAGAAATTTGTGAATTTGATTACTCTAATGAATTTAAAATAGATTTGATTATTCAAAGAATGAAATATAATAGCAGGAGTAAGGGCAAAAAGGTTATAAATGGTTATTTAGAAGATAAAATTAAGGTTTCTGAATTAAAAAATAAACTTAATAATTTGAATGAAGATATTATTGAGTTTATTATTAAAGTGAAAAATGAAAATAATTTTTTTGAATTAATTGAATATATCTTTGATATTAGTTATGATGAGAAGTTAATTAAAAAATTGAAACATCTAAAAGGTGATTTTTTAGATTTAAATATTAATAAATTGAATAAAACGCCAAGAAATGAATTTGAAAATTATATTAAATATTTATTTGAATCAGAACGATATGGTCTTGAACTATTATTGTTTTTTGAAAGATTTATAGATGCATTAGGTAAAAATGATAGGAAAATAGAAGAGGTTTTAAAAATTGAAAGTAAGATTAAAAATTGTTGGAATATTATAGAAAACAATTCATCTGTAAAGTACTTGTTAGATATGTTTATAATTCCTAAAGATGATTTTAAAGATTTTTTAAAATATTTTTTTGCTAAAGATAAATTATATAAAGTTGTTTTTATAGATTATTTAAAAATTAAAAAGTCGATTTCAAATTCAGTTAAAAATAAATTTTATGATTTAATGAGAACATCAAAAATAGCAAATAAAAAAGAACTTATTATTAAGATTAGCAGAAAGGAATATGCTAAAAATATTCTTCCTAGTTTAATTAATAGAGGTATGAAAAATATTGAATCAAATGATACTAAATGTTTTATTTGTTTCAAAAATAATGTTAAAGTAATTGCTAGGAATGTGACTACTGGATATGGTTCTTTTAAATTTGTTAATCAAGAAGAGAAAGTAGAAAATCATAAACGGATATGTGTTAGTTGTAGTATTTATTTGTGGTTAAAGTTAAAGTTTTTAGGTTCCTATTATGATAATAATGTGTTTCCTGAAAAAAGAAATCTAGTTTTCTTTTACGGGCAGATTCCAGATAAAAGAATTAATCAAATACAAGGAATCTTAAACTCACTCTATTATTGTACTCAAAATCCTAGTGTTTATACTTATGAAATGATAGATGAATCTATAGAAGAAATAGAAAAAGATTATTTAGAAGAAGAAAATTCTGAAGTAGGTAATCTATTACAAGAATTAATAGAGAGTGATGGGGAAAGTGATAATGAGCGACCTGCTAAAGTTCCTCCAACAATCTGGAGCTGGTATAAGAATGGCCAGCAGAGCAATAAAGTAAATACTCATATTTTTAGTGTGGGGCAAGGTGAAAATATGTTATATACATTTGTATTACCTTATGCTTTAGACAGGTCAGATGAAATACAGAAGAAGTTTTCTCAAAGTAGGGTAGCAGTCTATTCGATGTTAAGCTTTTTATCTAGATTAAGTGGAGTAAGAGGAAGTTTTTATTATCTATCAACTCCAAAATTAACGGATGAATTTGGTGGAAAGAATAGATTTTATTATAAGGATAAGGTAAAAGAAGATTCTTTAAGAGAATATGAATTGTTGACAGAAGTTGCTTGGAAGTTAATTAATCCTCAAAGTGTAAGTGGTAGAACATATATGGATAGACAAAGAAATGCTTTTAAAAAGAGGTTAAGATTAGCAAATGAGTTAGAAAGACTACCTTTGATTTGTATTTCAAGAATCTATAGAGAATTATTAAAAGATAAAAATAGTTCAAAATATAATAATTTGAGTAGTATTTGGAATAAAAAAGTTAATGCACCAAATTTATTTCCCTTAATAAAAGTTTCAAATAAAATTAGAAAGGAAGTGAAATTTATGGGGCAAAAGATTGATACAAAGGAATTGAAGAGTTTTACGGAAGATTTGTTCTCTGAGTTAGTATTAATTAGTGGGGTATTTCCTAAAAGTTTCAGTAAGTCACCAACTGAATTTGAGAAATATCCAAGGTTGTTAATTAAGAAAATTTTAAAGTATGATACTGAAGAGGGTAAAGATGTATTAGCAGGTTTTAGAGAGTGGTCAACTAAATTACTCCATTCAGCAAAAGGGCTTTATGATAAGGATAAAAAGAAGATGGCAGAAAGAATAGAAAAAATTAGACAAAGTGTGATAGAGCATCAAGAAATTTTAAGTCGTAAAAGCAATCTGCTTTACTTAAAACGTAGTCTGTTTGGTTGGATAGTAGAATTTTTATATCCGCTATATGATTTAGTTGAAGAAATTAATAGTATTGTTGATGAGTGTAGTGAAGAAGAGATAAATAAAGCTAAAGAAAAAGCTGAGATTAAAAAAATAAAAGAAAAGTTTAATGGTATGGGATATAACTTTGACAATATTTTCTTGTTAGCAAAAGAATTACTAATTAGTAATCAAAATTATTATAAAGCAGATAACAATGAGGAGGATGAATAAAAATGAAATTAGAATTTAATAGTGTTAATGAATTATTGAATGTAGGTGAGGAGTCTAAGTTAGGTAATTCTCCTGTAGTTACAATAATGGGAATGAAGAGGACAACTAGCAATTTCTTACCTGTTTCTCATGATGGAGAAGGAAATGAGACTTATGTAGATAAGATAGAAGGATTATTAAGTAGAAAAGATGGAGTAAGGGCTGAATTTATTGCTCGGAAGCAGGAAGGTATTGAACGAAGAGGTCAAATGAACTTGCTTAGAAATAAAGTTAATGAGTTAGCTAAGAAGAATGAATATGCAGACAATAAAAAGATTAAGAAATTTATTAAAGAAGATGATTTTAATAAACAATGGAAAGCGTTATTTGGACGAGAATGTGTCATTCCGCATAATTTATGTATTTCTTGTCCTAATTGTTCTTTATTTGGAGGTTGGAATCCAGATATAAATTCTACTAAAAGCAGAAGAAAGAATAGGTCAAAGTCACAAAAAACTTTCTCAAGAGTAAGAAATTTTGATACTTATTCTATACAAAAAGATGATAATTGTATTGTAAATGATGAATCAGTAGCAGGAATGAAGATAGGTAATCAAGTAGCAGAAGATAATTCAGCAGCTACATCTTCTAACTTCCATTACTATGAAGCGGTCAAGTCGGGAGTTTATTTTCCTTTTATAGTGATGATTGAGAGAGCAACATTATTTGATGTAGCATCTTATCTAAAAGCAATTCGCTGGGCAGATAATCATGGCTATGGTAAATATAGTGCCCGCAATGGAAAGTTCCAAACTGAAGTTTGGGCTTTAGCTAATGGGCATCCTAAGTTTTCTATTTTAGATATTTTAGAGAAAGCAGAAGAACTTGATAATATTGAATATGAAAATTTCAAAGATATACTCACTTTTGAAGGAACTGCTTTATTAAAAGATAACCAAGAAGATATGGAGATTGAAATTAGAACTGAAGAAGATAAGCAGAATAAAAACATTAAGAGTATTGAAGATTTAGAAGATAAGTTTGAGGATGAATTTAAAAAGTATTTTGAAGCATTGATTAAGTAGGGGGTGAGTTAATTGGATAAAGAGGTTTATGGGAGGGCAATTATACTTAAAAACTGTGGTAGATTTCTTAATATAGCCTCTGACTTTGGTTCTGAATATAAGACTCATCCTTTTTTGACAGAGCAGATGGTTTATGCAGGATTGACTAGAGAGAATGAGTTGATTGGGAAGCGAGAATTACAACTAGAAAAAGGTCAAGTGCCAGATGATTATGATTTTAATGGCAGGTATAGGATTCCAAACGGAAGGTATTTCACTTGTGCTTATATAATTGATAAAAAAGATTATAAAAATGAGGGAAATATTAAACTTTGGAATAAGAATAGGGATAACTCTGATATTAATGATTTTAATTCAATACAAGAAGATACAGGAAAAACAGCTCAGAATAATTTACCTACTTATGGTAATATAGAATGGATGTTACCTAATAATTATTTTATTACTTTTGCTATTTCAACTGATAAAGACTATTTTGAGAAGTATTATAAAGGCCAGACTTTTTATATGGGTAAGAAAAGAACAATGTTTCAAATAGAAGAAATGTCTGAAGTTGTTGTAGGGCAATCTAAACAAAGTGAAGCTGAGTTGTTTTTACCGATTCAACTTTCTCATCAAGAAGTAGAGAACTTTAATTATTATGAAATCTTAACTTTAACGCAAAGATATATCTTATTAAAAGGTAAGACTAAAGAAATCAATAATTATCAATGGCAGCTAGAGTTTAAAGATTTAACTACAATAAATTTGCCAAACTTTTTCGTAGATGGCTATTTAGGAATGGAGGACTGTTGATATGGAGTTATCGATTACTCAGTTGTCATTTAAGCTAATTGCTAAGCAGAAAATAAAATTGCCTAAACACCCTGGATCGACATTCCGGGGTGCCTTTGGGCATGCTTTAAGGAAATTATCTTGTAATGTTAGGAATGAAGAGTGTAAAGACTGTAATCTTAACCAAATGTGTGCTTATGCTCAATTATTCAATCCGCATTTAACTGAACAGGAAAAGGAAGAGACCTCCAATCGTTTCAATAATAAGCCACGCCCATTTGTTTTTGAACCTAAAACGAACGGACAAGAACTATTTAAGCCGAGCCAACAGATCAGCTTCAACCTGAACTTATTTGGTTATACTAGTCGGTTCTTACCTTATATTATTGAGAGTTGGCGGCTGTTGGAGCAAAAAGGAATTGGACTGGGAAGAGGGAAGTTTGTCTTATCTGAGATCTGGAGCGTTAATGATCTAACAGGAAAAGCTGAAAGGCTCTATTCTGAATACGCTAATTTAGTCCATAATTCCGAGATTAAGATTGATAATCAGGATGTTGATAGATTAAAGACTAATTTAGCAAAACAGCAGTTGCGATTAAAATTGCTGACTCCAACACTATTAAAATATAAAGGGGATTATGTTGAGCAGATAGAGTTTCATATTTTAATGAGGAACTTATTTCGCCGCTTATCCAGTCTGAGTGCCTTTTATGGAGCTGAAAGATTGGATATTGATTTTGGATCTCATTTGGATCAAGCAGAAGAAGTGGATTTGGTTGAGGATAACGGAAGGTGGCAGACTTGGAAGCGATATTCGAATAAACAGCAGAAGAAAGTTAAGATGAAGGGGGGAGTAGGCGAGCTTAAATATCAGGGGGATTTAGAGAGATTTTTACCTTATTTAATTTTAGGGCAGTATACTCATGTAGGTAAGAATACTGTCTTTGGCTTAGGGGAGTATAAGATATTATTCATTGAGCAATAATATCTTTTGATTAAAAAGAGGAATTTAATGATAAATATAGAAAAGATTATATAGAGTTGAAAATGTAATTTCGCAAACTGGGGTAAAAGGAACTAGTGAGGGGTTTTAGTACTAGAACTGATTAGTTCTTAAAATCTTATTAAAGCCTGTCAATTCAAGGGTTGATTAGGGTTTCGCAAAGCCCCTAGGTTTTCGTACAAGATTGGGTTTGCGAAAAGTTTGAGGTGATTTGTGAAAATGAAAGTACCGTGAAGCCTGTTATCATAGGGTCGAGGATATTGAAATTTCGCGGTTACAACACTTACTCCGTTAAGTAGGAGACTGAAAGATCAACACTCATTATCTATCACCTAGCATCTTGCTACGTTACAACACTTACTCCGTTAAGTAGGAGACTGAAAGCTCCACCTACTGCTGCCAATGGGCCAGTCACAAACGTTACAACACTTACTCCGTTAAGTAGGAGACTGAAAGTCTATCTATCTCATTAGCTGATACATCTTGACTTGGTTACAACACTTACTCCGTTAAGTAGGAGACTGAAAGTTTACCGAGTGAAAAAGAGTTGAATTTGATAGTGAAGTTACAACACTTACTCCGTTAAGTAGGAGACTGAAAGTCCATCATTAACACTAATCAGCATCTTGTCTTTGCAAGTTACAACACTTACTCCGTTAAGTAGGAGACTGAAAGCCTGCTGTTCCAACTTCATTAGTTACACTTTCTAGACGTTACAACACTTACTCCGTTAAGTAGGAGACTGAAAGCTCCCTCTCTGTCGACTTCTATGAAGCTAAGAAAAGAGTGTTACAACACTTACTCCGTTAAGTAGGAGACTGAAAGTCTAGCACTTCATTATTAGCCTTAGTTACCTTCTTGAGTTACAACACTTACTCCGTTAAGTAGGAGACTGAAAGCAATACTGGTGGGCTCAATTTCAAAGGTATCACTTTGGTTACAACACTTACTCCGTTAAGTAGGAGACTGAAAGTGATGTTCTTTTTGTCTGTGTCTGGGTTGTAGTATTCAGTTACAACACTTACTCCGTTAAGTAGGAGACTGAAAGTTCTTGACGGACTAGTTGAAGCTGGGATATTAGAAAGTTACAACACTTACTCCGTTAAGTAGGAGACTGAAAGGTCAGAGTTGCCAGATGATGCCGAGAGGTTGATTAAGTTACAACACTTACTCCGTTAAGTAGGAGACTGAAAGCTATTGAACCCGCTATTTCTGTCATAATCTCCTAAGTTACAACACTTACTCCGTTAAGTAGGAGACTGAAAGTGTTCATAGCATAAGTTGGAACTTCAATCAACTCTGAGTTACAACACTTACTCCGTTAAGTAGGAGACTGAAAGTAACCTTACTGCTCATCTTCTGTTTTCCTCTCTAAGTTACAACACTTACTCCGTTAAGTAGGAGACTGAAAGAGTAATTTCCATCGAACAGGTTTTTCTCACCTATCAAGTTACAACACTTACTCCGTTAAGTAGGAGACTGAAAGAGCAATTCTAGCATCAAATTCTACTTCTTTGTCACGTTACAACACTTACTCCGTTAAGTAGGAGACTGAAAGACTGACACAGTTGATTCAGTAGTTGATGGATTCAACGTTACAACACTTACTCCGTTAAGTAGGAGACTGAAAGACGATATAGTGTATAATATAGTTAAGAGTTAAGAAGTTACAACACTTACTCCGTTAAGTAGGAGACTGAAAGACTCTAAGATAGACGAGTTAAGCAATCAAGCAGAAGTTACAACACTTACTCCGTTAAGTAGGAGACTGAAAGTACGAGATGGACGACCCGTATAAAGCCAATAATAAATTAGGTTACAACACTTACTCCGTTAAGTAGGAGACTGAAAGATTACAGGGATAGCTGTTGTTGAAGTTGATGCTAGGTTACAACACTTACTCCGTTAAGTAGGAGACTGAAAGGACAAGGCGACTATTGAACCATTGGACGGTCAAGGGTTACAACACTTACTCCGTTAAGTAGGAGACTGAAAGGCCTGTCTATATCTCTCAGCACTATAAAATGTTTCTTGGTTACAACACTTACTCCGTTAAGTAGGAGACTGAAAGTATTATTCTGCTGCAATTACACAAATCATTTTTAATGTTACAACACTTACTCCGTTAAGTAGGAGACTGAAAGCATCTATAACACTCATCATAACTCATTATTCATCATCTCGTTACAACACTTACTCCGTTAAGTAGGAGACTGAAAGCAGAATTATTCAGAAGCACTAAGAGAGTTAGCTGAGTTACAACACTTACTCCGTTAAGTAGGAGACAAAAGGGCAATGAATAGAGAATAGTTAATATTGAATAGTAGAGATCAAAAAAAGACTTTAAATAAAGTAAATTAAAGCAATAAAAAAGATATATTGTTTAAATTTTTTCAACTATTAATTATTAAATATTAGATATTAAATGCTTTTTAAACTCCGTTAAGTAGGAGACAAAAGAGCAATGAATAGAGAATAGTTAATATTGAATAGTAGAGATCAAAAAAGACTTTAAATAAAGTAAGTTAAAGCAATAAAAAAGATATATTGTTTTAGCTTTTCAACTATTAATTATTAAATGTTAGATATTAAATGCTTTTTAAGCTTCGCAATCTAGGGGATGGAAGCGTCATGACCAGTATCTTAAAAAGAGAATATTTGATTTAATCAAACTATCATCTTTTATGGTGATAGTTTTTTTATTACAAGGCGACTGGTCATCACGCTAATGTTCTATTTATCTTAAGTAAATTTTTCTTAAACCTCACTTAAGTTAGTAGTTAACACCCAAAATTGATTGTCATTAATATCTTTCTGGTGCATAACACTTATATCATTAGTGGAAAAATTATCAGATAACAATTAGATGTCGCTAAACCTCTTTTGCTCCCCTCTTTTTTTATTTGTATTGCATAATATGTAATACAAATGTTATAATATAAGTGAGGTGATATTTATGAAAACTATAAAACTGCGTAAAGTTGGAAATAGTTATGGGTTTACTATTCCTAAGGAACTAATGGAAAAATACCAATTAAAAGAAGGAGAAGAACTACATGTCATTGAAGAGAATGATGGATTTACCTTAACTCCTTATGACCCTGATTTTGAAGAATGGACTGAATCTTTTAAAAAGACTAATGAAAAATACAAGAACACATTAAAGGCATTAGCAGAATGAAAGATATAATTTTTATTCCAAAGCAAATGATCTTACATTTTCATGAACAGCTTATTCAACTTTATGGAGGTAGTACAGGTATAAGAGATGAAGAATTATTAGATTCAGCTCTTGAACAGCCAAAAGCAACTTTTGATGAATCTTATTTGCATGATTCAATATTTAAAATGGCATCAGCTTATGGTTTCCATCTATGTAAAAACCACCCTTTTATAGATGGAAATAAACGTATTACACTTGTTGCCATGGATACATTCCTACAAAAAAATGGTTATGAAATAACTGCTTCTGAAAAAGAAACTTATAAAATAATAATCGCTCTTTCATCTGGCGAAATATCAAAAGAAGAGCTTACAAAATGGTTAAAACAAAATACTAATTCTATTTAACCCCTTGGTATTTAAAGTAAATAATCTACTGAGTCATTCAGTAAAAATATTATATAATTTGGGAATGTCAACTACTCCACCCTAATCAGAAACAAGATTAGGATGGAGCTTGAAAAAGCTCCGTAGTGGAATAGGAGATTAGTCTAAGCGATGTCTTCTCTAAGGTGAAGGCAAATGAGCTATATTCGGGATTGAGTGTTTGATATACACCCTAGAATACTTCTCTAGTTCTAGGCTCTGGAAGTTGTGGTGGACGACCTCATATCGTTATTCCTAGATATGCAACATCATCACAACTTATGCCTATCCCAACATTGACGAAGAGAACCACCTCCAATTTTGGAGAGATAACCTTTACAGGTTGTAAATAATAGTTTTAAGGAAGTGACAATATGGAAGAGAAAGTATATGTTCAAGACAAAAATGGTAAAGCTTTAGATCCTACTACAAAACCAAGAGCTAGAAAGTTAATAGACAAAGGTAGAGCTAAAGTAGTACAAAGAGAACCATTTACTATTAAAATATTAGATAGAAAAAAAGAAAATTCTTATACTAAAGATGTAACTTTAGGTATAGATGCAGGATATAAGAAAGTAGGTTTTTCTGCAATCAATAAAATTTTAGTCAGCAGACTCTTATCTTAATAGATAAGGGTTTTTATTTTTTACTGGGTATTAGGACTGCATAATTCTTGGTATTTACAATAATCACATTCCTTTAATTGCTTTGCTGTCATCATATTTCTTAAAATAATAATAGGCATAGATATAAAGCTGTTCCTTATCATAATTAGGGTTATATTTTCCTGTCTTCCAATCTACAATGATAGTATCTTCTATAGAATCTCGATAAATAAGATTAGGGATTGCAAAGAGTTTAATATTATCCTCCCAGCCATTATGTGAAGCATAATAGTGGTAGTAGTATTTACGAAGACAATCATGAAATGAATTTTTTCTAGAATATGATCAAGAAAACTCAAGATATTCCCTTCTTATATAAGCCATTTGCAGCCCTCCTTGTATGCTTCTAGTTAGATAGAGCAAATTAATATCAAGCAATAATTAACTATTATCAGGCTAAACTATATTAAGCTTATGTTGTTATTTTTTCTAGATTAGTATTCTCAGTAAGAAAAACATAGTATAGTTGCTACTTATTTTTGGATATTATTCATAGTTATTTTTTAATGGTGGAATATATTATAATCATAATTTAATTAATTGTCAGGAGGAATTTATGACCTATAAAACCCATGGTTTAACAGGGATAGTCTTATCATTATTATATATGTTACTAGTAGGATTAAATGATCCCCTTCCTTTAATAGTAGCTTGGTTTGCTGCATTAATACCTGATTTAGATCATCCTAAGAGTTGGTTAAGTAGAAGAGTTCCAATACTTCCCAAGCTAATAAGTTCTTTATGTAAACATAGAGGGTTTACTCATTCATTATTAGGGCTATTTTTATTTACTCTTATCTTCTTTTTGATAACAAGAAACTATCTATCTATAGATTATACTATCTATTTTGCTATAGGATATTTTAGTCACTTACTAGCTGACTCACTTACGGTCAGTGGTGTTAATTTTTTCTATCCTGATAAGACGAAGTATGGATTAAGATTAATTAAGACAAATAGTACTGCTGAGTTGTTATTCAGTCTAGTCTTAATAATATCTATAGTTATAATTGCTCCGATGATTTGGTAATATAAAAAATTAGTTGAGGTTGTTGGCCCTTTTGTGTTTTTAATTATATTCAATGAAATTAGAACTACCCTGAACCCTATTATGCCAGGTTTTATAATTTTAATATTTCTTTAAAAAAACTTATCTACAACTCTGGGGTGCAGGGTCGCTGGTTCAAATCCAGTCAGCCCGACCAGCTATAAAGTTTGATATCCAGTCACCTCTTAAACAGATCTGACTTTTTTCTCTTCGGGCCAACTTTGTGCCAAGCTTGGGAGCTGGTTACCTTAGATATTGTGTATAATGATTGCAGATGTTGGCCCAGTGGAGGAGGGATTCATTATTGGTTAGTAGGAAAGAAAGTTACATTCGCTGGAGTAACTACAGCAGGTATTTCAGCAGGATATGAAGTTGTAAGTAAAGCGATTGAAGGTGAAGATATAGAAGCAGAAGAAGTTTTGAGTAATGCAGTAAAGACTGGCATTGATACAGGTGGTACTGTCATTATATCTTCCTCCTTGAAAATGATTAATATCTTGGCTTAATGGTTGTACAGGTCTGTGTATAAGGAGATTTGAGGAAAGAGGGGGATTTTTTTAGTCTTTATTTTAGAGTGGTGTATATAAATTTTAAGAAAGGAGAAAGTAATTAAGAGGTGATGAAATTGATTTTAGATAATTTTGCTGGAGGATTAATTTTGTTTATATCTTTATTTTTTATGTTTTTAGTCGTTCCTGAACAAAAGATTAAAGAGTTTTTTAGCATTGGACTTGTAGGAGGGCTGGTACTTGCTTTAATATTGGTCTATTTAATGCAAAATATGTTTGGTTTCTGGAATTTTCACAATGTTGATATTGTAACTATTGGTGATATACCACTCTTACTTTCTGCTGCTTGGATCCCAACTATTATTATATTTTCTTATTTATTAGTTAAATTTAAAACAACTTCTGCTATTTCAAGTATCATTTTAGGTTTTCCTTTAGCTGCTGTAGTGGTTCATTATTTTTTGATTGACTATCAGCTATTAAGTTATGCAAATTGGAATCTATTATATACTTTTTTAGTATCTTTAAGTATTCACTTAGGTATAGCTTATTATCTTTATCGAACTAATCAATTATTAAATTTTAATGAAAACTAATAAATATTCTTGACATAATCTATTTGATGTAATATAATGCAAACGTGATGAAAATGATGAAAATATAATACTTGTTAGGTGAGGCTCCTATATGAACATAGGCTACTGCCCAAAAACGTCCAGAGACGCCAATGGGTATAACAGGTAAGATCGGAATAAGGTCGACCTAAGGTAGCTGATTGAATTTCAATCTACGTCATATAGTGCTAAAGCCAGGACGAGGGGTATGAATAGTTTGTTTTTTTAGCTTAAAGACTCCTTGAGGGTCTTTTTTTATATTTATACCTACTAATTTGTAGAAGGTGGTGATAATAAAGTGGTTGCAGATGATGACCAGGATGCATCGTATAGGTTTCAATATAATCAATTTATAGTTCAAAGTTATTACAATATTAAGGAGGGATTAATATGCCACTTTATGAAGAAATCACCCAGCTTATATCAAGAAAAGAGATGAAGGACTTAAAAGAGAGATTAAAGGAGCTTACTGTAATAGAGGTTGTAGAGCTTATTAGAGAGTTGGAAAGAAAACAACAGGTGATTGTTTTTAGATTACTAGGTAAAGATTTTGCTATTGAGGTGTTTGAAAAGCTTGAGCCTGGTTTTCAAGAAGAGTTGATAGCTTCTTTTGCAGAAAATGAAGTTATCAAACTTATGGAAGATTTAGAATATGATGATCGAGCAAGGCTATTAGATGAACTGCCAGCTAAGGTAGCTAAAAGGATAATGAACTCATTTGATAAGGAAGAAAGGGAGACTATTGCTAATCTGTTAGGATATGCTCCTGAGACTGCAGGAAGGATTATGAATCCAGATTATATTTGCTTGAAGAAAGGGATTACTGCCCAAGAGGCATTAGATCAAGTTAGAAAGGTTGGTATTGATAAAGAGGCAGTTTATTCAATCTATATTACTAGTCAAGAACGTAGATTGGAAGGAATTCTCTCTTTAAGGGTCTTAGTTATGGCAGCTCCAGATGAAAAGATTGAAAATATTATGTATGATCACCCAATCTCAGTAAATACTTATACTGATCAAGAGGATGTTGCTCGTTTACTTCAGCAACAAGATTTCTTATCTGTACCGGTAGTAGATAGGGAAAATAGATTGGTTGGAGTAGTAACCTTCGATGATGCAATGGATGTAATTGAAGAGGAGACTACCGAAGATATTTTAAATAAAGCTGGTCTTACAAATATAGGTCAACAAGAGACAGACCGTAGTAGAACTTTAATTTCAGGTTCATTGTTGGATGTTTTTAAGGTGCGTCTACCATTCTTAATTATTACATTAATTGGTGGGATGATGGCTGGTGCAGTTATTGAAGGTTTTGAAGAAACATTAGAAGCAATTGCAGCTTTGGCTATCTTTATCCCTGTAATTATGGATATGGGTGGTAATGTCGGGACTCAGTCTTCTACTATCTTTTCTAGAGCTTTAGCTTTAGGTCAGATAAATACGAGAAGGTTCTTTAAGCATTGGTTACGTGAAGTTGGTATTGGGTTGAGTATGGGAGCATTTCTCGGTTTAG
The DNA here is from genome assembly GCF_023227745.1 of Natroniella acetigena. Taxonomy (GTDB): domain Bacteria; phylum Bacillota; class Halanaerobiia; order Halobacteroidales; family Halobacteroidaceae; genus Natroniella; species Natroniella acetigena. The sequence goes on from NZ_JALKBX010000003.1 coordinate 80,358, forward strand.
CTGCTGGTCTTATTGCAGCGTTTTGGCAGCAGTTACCTGCATTAGGAATCGTAGTTGGTTTATCTTTAATATTAACAGTTACGATAGCTACGTCATTAGGGTTTATGATTCCTTATATTTTATTTAAATTAGGATTCGATCAGGCGGCTGGTTCTGATCCAATTATTACGACAATTAAGGATATTACAGGATTATTTATTTATTTTTTCCTTGTAAGTCAATTTCTTGGTCATATGTTGTAAAGAAAGATTTTAAAATTAAATATTTAATTAGAACAAACTCTTATCTGTTAAGATAAGAGTTTGTTCTTTTCTTAGATTTTTTTATTACTCTCTATTACCTGGTTTTTAACTGTCAACTGTAAATTGTAAACTGTACACTGATATAAAGTGTTGGCCTGAGCGATTTTACTAATAATCTTAATTTTTTAGTTAATAATAATAAGGATGGTTTATTTTTATATTTTAACAATCGGGAAGGGATTGGCTATGAAGAATAAATGGTTGAAAGCTAGAAGTTTCAAAGATGTCTTAGTTATAGTTTTAGTGATTTATGGAATATTATTAGCTGCTTTTTATCTATTTCAAGATCATTTGTTATTTAGAAAGTCTTCTCTTACGGAAGAGCGTTTACAGGAGATTGAAGCTGAATATCCTCAGGCAGAGGAAGTTGAACTAGAGATGGCTGATGGTGTCAGATTGCATGGTTGGTTAGTTAAAGCAGCAGAGCAGAATAAAGCTCCATTAATAATTTATTTTGGTGGTAATGCTGAAGAGGTTTCTGGGGTAATTGAAAAAGAGGAGAAATTTGAAGGCTATTCTTTATTAGTGGTTAATTATCGGGGGTATGGTTTAAGTGAAGGGGAGCCAGAAGAGGATAAATTATTTAGTGATGCTCTTTATCTATATGATCACTTCACTACTTTGGAGAGTATAGATAGTGAAAAAGTCCTTACTATGGGTAGAAGTTTGGGGACAGGTGTTGCTGTCCATCTAGCTGCCAATAGAGATGTAAGAGGAGTGATTTTAGTCTCTCCTTACGATAGTATCGAAAATTTGGCCCAGGATATCTTTCCTTTTTTACCGATGGAGTTAATTTTAAAACATGAGTTTGATTCTATATCTAAAGCACCTGATTTGGAAGTTCCAGTGTTGATTTTAGCTGCTGAAGATGATCGAATAGTACCTGTTGATTATTCAAAGGCACTCTATGATAAATGGTCAGGAGGGAAGGAATTTAAGGTAATAGTTAATAGAGGACATAATAATCTACATCGTAGTAAAGAGTTTTGGGAGTATATTAGTGATTTTATTCAGAATTTGAACCTTGGCTAGTTTTGTAAAAAGAAAATAGCTCGAAAAAAATTAACATAATCTTCATTCCTGAATATAATATGGTAAAAGAAGAGAGGAGGGAGATTATGGGCCAATATGATGAGCAAAGCTTTGAACCTGGAACCTATGACGACTGGTGGGATGATTGGAATGATGACTGGAATGATGACTGGAATGATGATTGGGACAATGATTGGGACGATAACTGGTTAGGAGAAAGAGATAATCCACGTAGAAGAAGACCGCCAAGGAGGAGACCACGGAGACGGCGTCCACCTAGAAGAAGACCTCCTAGAAGGAGACCCCCTAGAAGACGTTGTCCACGAGGAACTAGAGAATATGTTGTTCGCAGAGGAGACACATTTTTTTCAATAGCAAGAAGGTTTGGTACTACAGCAAGAGAATTGAGAAGGCTTAATCCAAGAATAAGACCAGAAGATTTGAGAACTGGGCAAGTAATATGTGTACCTGTAGCTAGAACTTTTAATGATAATTAAGAGTTCTAATCATGCTATGTTGATAAGTTAAATAAGTGATCATTATTTAATAGAAGGTGTAGTTTAGGGAGGAGAGCGGCTCTGAGCTACACCTTTAAAACATACACGTTAACTTAATATATTTTCTCTAGTTATTTTAGCCAAGTGTTTATCTTTATTATTCCGATTATAATTACTAAAATTATAATTAATACTTGTAGTATGGTATGAGTGGTCTGTCTTATCTCTTGATTTTTTTCTTTTTGTTGGTTTAAGTCTTGCTCACTAGTAAAGTTTAAAGTTACATAAACGGTGAAAGTGATAATTAATATAAATACTCCTGTTAAGACTTGGAATATAGAGAATAATTGTGATAGAAAATGATTAGGGAAGATATCACCATATCCTACTATAGTAATTGTATTAGCACTGAAATAGACTGCTTCAAAGATATTGCTAAATGTAGGTTTGAATAGGTTTTGACCAGCAGCAACAAGGGATTGGGCGTAACTAGTATTTAAGGCATAAAAGATTAATCCATAATTTAAGATTAATTCGAGGTAAGCTTTTAGGGCAAGGTTGTAGCGATCGAAATAACTTAACCCTTCTTTTATTTGAGGTTTATTTTTCATTTTATGATTGCAATCCAGTAAAAAGACGATGAAAATTTCAAGCACTCGAGAAACTGCATAATAACCAATCAGAAAAAAAGCTATTCTACTTAAAAGAGGGAATCGGCTTGACCAGTAAGGCCACAAGAGTAAAAGGCCGAAAAATAGCCAAGTTAATGATAAATAAATATTACTAATTCGTTTGATAACTTTTTGTTTTAATTTTTTGTTCTTTTTTATTTTTTTATGGTTTTTTACTAGATCTGTTAATAGATAGGTCGGTGAAATAATAGAGATAGTATAAATTAAAAATAAATTAGCCAGTTGCATAATTTATCACCATTTTTTTAGTTTTGTAAAAGAATCAATAATCAAGAGCTATAAAACAATTAGATTACCAAGTTTAGAAGATTTCCTTTTAGCTGAGGATACTTAGGTTGTGATATGTATTATTTTATCATAATAGAGAAGTTCTTATGTATTAATGCTAAATTTTTCATAAAAAAGAACGGGCTGGTTGGCCCGTTTAAATAATAGTTAGGAAAAAGAAAGATTAAAGGAAGTTAGAAATTATTTATAACTTACAGCTATAGCTGTAAAAGCCGAGAAGCAATAAGATTAAGATTAAAAATAATATATATGCATCATCTTGCTTAGCTCCTACTCCCATATATTTCCCCTCCTTTCAATCCAAAATTAAATGCTTTTACAATATAGTATGTATCAATGAAAAATATGTTAATAAAAAAATAATTAATTGCTTAAAGTGGGCGATAGCCCTTTTATTCAGCGGTTGCTGCATTATAAGTTGTGGCAAATACATCAACTTTAATTATTTATAAAATATTACAAAAGAGTAATATTCAATTATTTAGAATTAATATAATATAGTAAGAGATTATCTCTATAATTTATAAGAGATGAATACTTGATTTTATTAGATAAAATAGTTATTTGATTAGGTTAAATTTATTTTAAGGAGGGAGTAGGAAGTGACTGAATCGGCTGATTTTAAGAATTTAATTCAAAAGAGTAAAGCGAGAAAGAAAAGAGAAAGGTTTGAGGGAACATTTTTAGAGTATTTAGAGGTGGTTTCTAAAAATCCAGAGATTACCAAATTAGCTCATGAGAGAATTTATAATATGATTGTCTCTAAAGATGTTAATTTAATTAAGACTGAGCAGGATCCAGTACTGCGGAGAATATATGGACATGATAGAATCAAAAAGTATGACTTCTTTGAAGAGTTTTATGGGATAGATAAGGTTCTGATGAAGATTGTACGTTATTTAAAGTCAGCAGCAATGAAAGGGGAGGAATCAAGGCAGGTTTTATACCTTGTTGGTCCGGTAGGTTCAGGAAAATCTTCTATAGTTGAATTATTAAAGAAAAGTTTGGAAGAATTACCCCCAATCTATACTTTAGAAGATTGTCCAATGCGCGAAGAACCTCTTCATTTGATTCCTAAACATCTGCGTTCTGAATTTGAAGAGTTGTTAGGAGTAGAAATAGAAGGAGAGCTCTGTCCTCATTGTCGCTATCGATTAGAAGATGAGTTTAATGGTGATTATGAAAAGTTTCCTGTGGTAACTGAAAACTTTTCAATTACATCGAGAAAAGGGATCGGAGTGGTTCCTCCAGTTGATCCAAATAATCAGGATACTTCAGTTTTGATTGGCTCTGTAGACATTTCAAAATTGGATCTATATCCAGAAGATGATCCGCGCTCATTTTCTTTAAATGGTGCTTTTAATGTAGGAAATCGAGGCTTAGTAGAGTTTATTGAGGTCTTTAAAAATGATGTTGAGTATCTACATGCGATGATTACTGCTACTCAGGAAAAAGTTATCCCTTCGCCAGGAAAAGGAGCTATGATCTATTTTGATGGTTTAATAATTGCTCATTCGAATGAAGCAGAATGGAATAGATTTAAATCTGATCATACAAATGAAGCTATTCTTGATAGAATTGTTAAAATCGAGATGCCTTATTGTTTACGGCTGAGTGAAGAAGAAAAGATTTATAAAAAGCTTTTGAGTAAGAGTAAATTTGAGGCACATATTGCTCCTCATACAATCAAAGTAGCAGCTATGTTTGCTATTTTAAGCAGATTAGTCCCTTCAAATAAGGTTGATCCTGTAACTAAGCTGAAAATTTATAATGGAGAAGAGATTGTAGAACAAGGAACTACTAAACGAGTTGATATTATGGAATTAAGGGAGGAAGCTCCAGGAGAAGGTATGGAAGGGATTTCTCCTCGCTTTGTTACTAAATGTTTAGATAGCTGCCTATCAGAGTCGGAACACAATTGTATCAATCCATTATCTGTTTTAGAGGCTTTAATCAAATCAGTTAAGGAGTTATCGATTGGTGAAGATAAGAAAGAGCGATATTTAGAATTTTTACAAGATAGCATTAAAAAGGAGTATAATAAGCTTCTTGAGAAAGAGGTTACTAGAGCATTTGTTGTCGGTTACCAAGAACAGGCAGAGCAGCTATTTAATAATTATTTAGATCATGCTGAAGCTTTTGTTAATAAGACTAAGATTAAAGATGATAATACAGGTGAGGAATTAGAAGCAGATGAAGAATTTTTGAAGTCAATTGAGCAACAAATCGGTATTACAGGTGCTACAGCTAAAGGGTTTAGACAGGATGTAACTTCATATATGTTTGCTTTAATGCGAAAAGATTCTAAGGTGGATTATACCAGTTATGAGCCATTGAAAGAGGCAATTGAGAAGAAATTGATTGCTTCTGTTAAAGAATTGTCTAGGGTCATAACTCAAGCTAAGGTAAGGGATGAGGAACAGAAGGAAAAATATGATGCTATGGTAGAAGAGATGAAAAGAACTGGTTATTGTGCTCAGTGTTGTAATGTGATTTTAAAGTATGCTGCTAATAACCTTTGGAAAGATTAGGAGAGATAAAATGGCCATATTCAGAGAATATAAGAATACGGGTAAAGATCGTTCTGCTGAAGATCGTAGGCGACATCGAGAGTTAATAGAAGATAGTATCAAGAAGAATATCAGTGATATTATCGCTGAAGAGAGTATTATCGGAAAAAGTAAGGATAAAAAAATTAAAATCCCGATTAAGGGTTTGAAAGAGTATCGTTTTTTACATGGAACTAATAAGCCAGGTGTAGCAAGTGGAAGTGGTGAAGAAAAAAGGGGAGATAAAATTTCTAAACCGCGAAAACAACAAGATTCTGGGCAAGGAGGTGCAGATCAAGCTGGAAATCAAGAAGGGGAGGATATTTATGAAACAGAAATTACTATCGAAGAATTGATAGATTATTTGTTTGAAGATTTGGATCTTCCTTATATGGAAAGAAAGAAATTATCTAAGATCGAAACTGAAAGCACCTTTAAGAAGTCAGGTTATAAAAAGAAAGGAATTCCTCCCAGGTTAGCTAAAAAAAGAACTATGATTGAAAGGATTAAAAGAAAGAAGGCATATATTCGAACTCATGATGATTTTGATGAAGATGAAAGATTTCCTTTTCATAATGAAGATCTTCGTTATTATCGAATTAAAGAAGAAGAACGTAAAGAATCTAATGCAGTTGTAATCTGTATTATGGACACTTCTGCTTCGATGAGTCAAACGAAAAAGTATTTGGCCCGTAGTTTTTATTTCTTATTATATCAATTTATTCAAATGAAATATCAAAATGTTGAAATTGTATTTGTAGCTCATACTACACAGGCAAAAGAGGTAACGGAGGATGACTTTTTTCATAAAGGGGAATCAGGTGGAACTTATATCAGTAGTGGTTATCAAAAAGGGTTGGAGATAATTGAAGAACGTTATGATCCAGCGCACTGGAATATTTATTGTTTTCATTGTAGTGATGGGGATAATTGGAGTGAAGATAATCAAAAGGCTTTACAATATGCTCAAAAGTTATGTGATATATGTAATTTATTTGGTTATGGAGAAATAAAACCTAACTATACTAGAAGTGCAATTAAAGCTCTTTATTCCAAGGAAATTGATAACCTGAATCTATCTTTAGTAACAATTTCAACCAAGGAAGATATCTGGCCTTCTTTCAAAGAAATGCTAGAAAGTGATTAAGAAGGGTAGGGGATAAGGATGGAATTTAGTATTAAAGAATTGATTGATTGGAATAAACAGATAGAAGATATCATTTATCAGATAGGATTAGATTGTTATCCGCAGGAATTTGAAATTTGTTCTTTTGAAGATATGATCAGTTATCAAGCTTATAGTGGTATGCCTGCTCGTTACCCTCATTGGAGTTATGGAAAGGCTTATGAAAGAATCAAGACCTTTTATAGATATAATTTAACTGGATTGCCTTATGAAATGGTGATTAATTCTAATCCTTGTTTAGCGTATTTAATGAAAGATAATTCTCTGTTATTACAAATTTTAACTATGGCTCATGTCTATGGACATAATGATTTTTTTAAAAATAATCGCTTATTTAAAGAAGGAACTAATGCAGATTATACATTAGAGATGTTTAAAAATCATGCTAAGCGGATTAGAGAATATATCTCCAATCCAGGAATTGGTTATCGAAGAGTTGAAAGGATTTTAGATACTGCTCATGCTCTGAAATTTCAAACTTCGAAGGTAATTAATGAAAAGAGATTGAGTAGAGAAGAACAGGTTAAACGACTCCAAGAAAAATATCAACCACAACCTAAAGAATTTCAATTATTAACAGATGAAAAGGCAGAACAAGAACCTGATTTAGATAAAATTCCATTAAAGCCCGAAGAAGATATTTTAAATTTTTTGATTGAATATAGTGATTTAGAGGATTGGGAAAAAGATATTTTACAAATAGTAATTGATGAAACTGCTTATTTTATCCCGCAAATTGAATCAAAGATTATGAATGAAGGATGGGCAAGTTACTGGCATTATGAAATTTTAAACCATCTGGATCTGCCTCAAGGGATGCATTTGGAGTTTATAAAACGACATAATCAGTTGATCTCTCCTAATGAGGGAGGATTAAAGTTAAATCCATATTACATGGGTTATAAAATCTTTAATAGTATCAAAGAAAAAAATCCTGAGCAACCAGAAAAGCTCTTTGAAGTTAGGGAATTAGAGAGAGATGAATCTTTTATTAGAAAATACCTTACATTTGATTTGATTAGAGAGATGAATCTAATTAAATATGATGAAAGAAGAAGGTATTATTCTATTTCAGAAGTAGCTGATGAAGAAGGGTGGCGAGAAATTAGAAATACATTGGCCAGTTCGGTTGGAATGAATAAATTTCCTATGATTAAGATAGTTGAGTTTTCTAAAGCAGATAACATTTTATATTTGGAACATGAATATGTTGGAAAAGAGCTGAAGATGAACTATGCTACAGAAACCTTGAAATATATGACGGAGTTATGGGGAGGAGTAGTCCAGCTAGAAACTATAATTGATGGTGTATCAAAAAAGATAATCTGTGATGAGGATAAGGAGATAAGTGTTAAAGGGGTGTGATAGGAGTCAAGAATCAGGAAGTTCAAAAGTATTTAATTAAAGAATATTTGTAGGGCCAATCTTTGTGGTTGGCCTTTGTTTCAGTAGGGACAGAATGTGTCGTGTCTTTACAAAGTAATTTTATTTATCAAATAAATATTGATTTAATTTTTACCACCAGTTGAATCTGGTGGTTTTATTTATAAATTAATCTTTAATTAACAAATTTATCATTAACTGCATATAATAGACTAAAAGAAAGGAGGAATAAGAATGAGTCATAAGTATGGAAATGAGGCATTTGTTATATTCTTAATTCTTATTTTGTTGGTTTTAGGAGTTAGCTATTGGTAACTTAAATAAAGATAACCTTAAGGAGGTACCTCCTTAAGGTTATCTTTATTTAAGTACTAAAAAGATTATTTAAATACTATCCGCGTTAACTTAAGATAATTTCTGGTATTATAGATGTTTGAAGTGAAGCTTTATTACAATTATGTGTCACTTCCAGTGACACATAATTGAGTTGACAGTGTACGGTTTACAGTTTACAGTTAAGATCAAAACCTTAAAAAATTAAGACCTTTGAAATGCCTTATGTTGGCAGGTTTATAGTGATTTTGATTTAAGTTTTTAATGGTTTTAACTGTCAACCGTCCCTACAGGTCTTTATCAAGACCTTTCGTGAAAAACATAGAAACCATATCAACTGTAAACTGTACACTGATATATAGTGGCAAAGTGCCACTATATATCAATAAAAAATAAGATTGAGTGAAAAAGTTAAATTCAATTTAAGTAGAAGATTGACTTAGCATTATATTTTGGCCCTGTGATATAATATAGATAGTTTAAGACTGAAGTTAAGCCTAAGTCAATTGTTAAAGTTAAAAAGATAAGGGTCTAGTTCTTACCTAAACTTGTACTGAATCTACCTAGGATAATAAGATTAAAAAGATAGATAATATTGAAAATGATTAAATTGGTGAGAAAGCAGGATTAAAGCAAAGGTAGCAGGAAATATAGTAGAGTAATTATCTAGAATAGAATTTGCACTATATATAAAGGAGGAGTAAGAATGGCTGAGGTGGTTTATAAGTGATGAAAAAAGTGAAATTAATTTATAATCCGATGGCTGGAAATAGAAATTTTCGTTATTACCTAGATCAATTTATCGAGAAGTTTCAAGGGGTTGGCTACGAAGTCAGTGTTTTTAGAAGTGCCCAAGAAGGAGATTTAGATCTTGGGGTAGAGCAGGTAATCAATCAGGATTATGATCTACTTGTGGTAGCAGGGGGAGATGGCTCAGTTAATGAGGTAATTAATGCAATGATGAAGCATGATATCGATCTTCCTTTAGGGATTATTCCAGCTGGAACAGCAAATGATTTTGCTGTTCATTTAGGAATGCCTGCTGATATTGAGACTTGTTTTGATGTTATTTTAGAAGGAGAGGTCAAGCAAGTTGATTTAGGAGAAGTAAATGGTAGGTACTTTATTAATGTCTGTGCTGGAGGATTATTGGCTAATGTTTCTCATGAGATTGATTTGGAATTTAAAAATACCTTAGGTAAATTGGGTTATTATTTGAAGGGGATTGAACAACTTCCCAAATTCAAGCCGATTCCAGTGGAAATTAAAACAAAGGAACAGGTTATAGAAGAAGATATTTATCTATTTTTAATTTTAAATGGCAAGAGTGCAGGTGGGTTTAAAAAGATAGGAAAGAAGGCTTCAATTACTGATGGGCAATTAGATCTGATTGCTGTTAAAGCACAACCCTTACATGAAATTGCTCTTTTGTTTATAAAGATATTACAAGGGGAACATCTAGCAGATGAAAATATTATTTACTTAAAAGATAGTTGTTTTGAAATAAATTGTTTAGATCAGTCGTATAGTTCTTCTTCTTCTGATGTAGATGGTGAAAAAGGCCCTCAGCTTCCGTTACAGATTTTTCTTCATTCTCAGGCGTTAAAAGTGGTTAGTAATATTAGTAATGTATAATTAATTCAGCTATAGTTATTAGCAAAATTAATCATTAATTGTACCAATTAATGATTAATAAAGGCAGGATTAAGTGCTATTGATCAAGAAAAACATAAAGTAGAATTTTAGAATTTTTAAGGAGGTTTGGTCAATGTTAAAAGAATATGAATTAGGAACTATTTATAAAGGAAAATTAGAAACAGGTGATGATCTATTAGAGAAGTTAACTGAAATTGTTAAAGAAAAAGAGATTACTGCTGGAAAAGTAATTGCTCTTGGAGCAGTTAAGGAAGCAATTATTTCTTTTTATGATCAAGATAAGCAGGAGTATGAAGCTGAAAAATTAGATGAGTCATTAGAAATAGTCAGTTTAACTGGTAATATATCTTTGAAAGATGGAGCACCAATTATTCATGCTCATATTGCTTTGGGAGATGAAGATGGTCAATTGTATGGAGGACATTTAGAGAAGGGTACGACTGTATTTGCTTGTGAATTTATTATTGAGGAGTATGAAGGAGAAGCATTTACAAGAGGATTAGATCAACAGACCGGTTTACCATTATGGGTAAAATAAATTAGTAGCTCATTTGAAAAGTGACACATTATATCGATAAAAAGTAATGTGATTAGAAAATTATGTATTAAGTTGACGCACATGAATATTTGATTTAATTTCTTCTCTTTTAATACATAAAAAAAAAGAAGTTTTAAATACTAAAGGAAAGAGGAGGAGAAAAATCATGGCAGATGTTGATGTGAAATATGCAGAGTTAAATGAGCATCAAGAGAGAAAATTACAGGATATGGAACAAGCTTTAAATCTTGAACGAGAAAAGGAAGAAAAGGTTATTATCTTAGCGGTTGAAGAGATGAATTAATATTAAGCTGGGTCATTAGACTCAGCTTTTATTTTTGAAGTTTAGTAGGAGTTAATTACTCCTTAGTTATCAGGCGGAAGATTTAATTAATGTTGCAGATAAGACCTTACATCAGGCTAAAGAGGAAGGTGAAGATAAGATTTGTGTCGCTGATGAGAGATAAGCAAGAAAAGCTCTGAGCAACTGCTCAGAGCTTTTCTTAGCGGAAACTACCAAATCTTTCTGTTAACGCAAAGATGAAAATAGAGAGTAAGACAACTCCTAAGACTGTTTCGATACTAGCTAAAGATTTAGCTAATGGGCCAAGCGGTAAGATATCTCCATAGCCGGTTGTAGTAAAGGTGATTGCTGAAAAGTAAAGCGAATATCCTAAGACATATAAGCTTTTGGTTGGCCCTTCTGCTTGAATAGGAGGTAAAGAAAGTCCAGTTTCAGTAGTGATAGTTAAGAACCAAAAGAGCAGACCGAAGTTGGCCCAGATAATAACTCCTGTTACAAGAGTATTGAAAGGTTTATATCCATAACCACAGATAAGCTCCATCAACCAATAGAAAATTTTATATCTAAAAGTATCTAATTTTCGTCGTTTAGCTTTCATATATTCAAATCCAGCCAGAGCATGTAATGAAGAGTTATCTCTAGCTTTTGCAGAATCCATGACTAATTTCCAAGAATCGAGTGATTTATTGGAGATTGTACTGGGTAAGCAGTTATATGAATTATAGATTGAATATCTTTGAGCTTTAAAATTTTCGATTTGACATTGTTTGCGAAATTCAAGGTGAGAGATGGTAGCATTATCAATAGTAAGTTGGTTAATAATACTTGACAATGTAAAACGATTAATAATTGAATTTTGCAAGATGTTGATTTCATTTAAGCTGTTTACTTCATATTCGATGACCAGTCTATCAAGTTGAGATTTTTTAATTTCGATCTGCTGTTGAGGAATAAAGATTCTAAATTCTTTAATTCGTGAATGTTTGATTAGTGTAGTTAAATTTTCTAATTGTTTCTGCTTTAATTCTTGGCTTGCAGAGGTGAAGGTATTACTGATACCTAAATTTAACTCATTAATGAATGATTTAATTATTCGTAAATTTGAGTTTTCGATATCAAGTCGTTTAATCTGTAAATTAGTCAATTGAAGTGAATCATTACAGTTAGTAATTTTTAAATAAGGAAGGTTAGGTTCATTATTAATACTAGAAGTTAAAGTAACACAGTTGAACCCTTTAATATGTAAAATAGCTCGATTGCAATTTATTTTTGCCCTAATCCCATAGAGCTCTTTCTTTTCTGTTTCTTCTTTTAATTTATCTGGATTCAAGTGTAAGATGGGCGATTCAGTTTGAACAGTTACCTTTTTTAGTTCTTTGAGTTGCTCATCTTCTTTAATTAGGATTTCAAGATTTAGTTTAATCATTAGTTAAGAATGCTCCTTTTTTTGCCTATTAATCTTATGGTTTCTAATTGGCGAAATTTTATAAACATTTTATTGCATTATCTGTGTCAATTTAATACATATTTCCTAATTAGTCCATTGACTTAAACTCAAACTGAGACTTAATTGTAATTTAGTTACACTTTGATTTAGTTTTTAAGTTGATGCGTATCTTTTAGATTTGAATAAAAAGGAAAGTAGTTTATCCTGTAACATAATTTACTTAACAGATTGATTAATAAATAAAAAATTAAACTTATATCATAATATAAATAGCAGTTAATTTATAGAGGGGGATAAATTAGGTGGCAAAATGGATCTGTACCAAATGTGGTTGGACAGGAAATGACCTGATTTTATTAAAAATAAAGAAAGTTGGTTATTTTAGACTATATAAAGGTTGTTTGGAATGTGGAACAGATATAGATCAGGTTGAATTATTAATTAATTATAATCGGAAGCAGAATAAATGAAGGTTTTTCTGGTTAAACCTAGAACTTTAAGGGTGGGTAGTTAATCATCCACGTTAACTTAAGATGATTTATGGCAGTATAGATGTTTGGAGTGAAGCTTTATTACAATAATGTCGCACTTTTATGCCACAGGAAGCAGTAAAAAAATTTTGTAGGGGCAGGTCCCTGTGGATATGGTTTATATGGGTTTCACGAAGAGTCTTGATTTTTAGACTCGTAGGCTTGCTCATGTTAAATCACGGGCGACCACGGGGAGTCGCCCCTACAAAAACACATTCTTTCACGAATGAAAAGTTACACATTATATCAATAAAAAGTAGGATGATTAGAAAATTATCCATTAAGTTGATGAAGATGAGTAGTTAATATTAAAAGTATTAAACACAAGATTTTATGATTAAAGAATGGTAGTGATAAAATATGAAAAAAAAGGTGTTTTTTTGTTCTTTCATTTTTTTGTTAATTATCTTGTTGGGACTAACTTGGCCCAGTTTATTAGGAGTAACAGCAAATTCGGATTTAGTTTATAGAATACCTGTTCAGGGTAATATTGATCCAGGTATGGTCAATTTAGTTCAGAAGGGGATTGATGAGGCAGAAGAAGCAGGGGCCAAGGCTATTATAATCGAACTCGATACTTATGGTGGTTTGGTTGATTCTGGAATTAAAATTAAGGATGCGATCTTTGTTACTCAGCTTCCTACAGTTACTCACGTGGGGAATCGAGCTTGGTCTGCTGGAGCTTTAATTGCCCTGGCAGGTGAAAAGCTAACGATGGCACCTGGTAGTAGCATGGGTGCTGCTGAGACGAGACCACGAGAAGAGAAGTATATTTCTGCTCTTCGTAAAGAATTTAGGGCTACAGCTGAAAGAAGAGAAAGAGATCCTGAATTAGCAGAAGCAATGGTCGATTCCAGATTGGAGGTACCAGGGGTAATAGAGGAAGAAAAGTTATTAACTCTTTCTGCTAGTGAAGCAGTTGATAATCAAGTTGCTGATTTAATGGTAAAAGATCATAATCAATTGTTAGAGGAGTTAACTTTAGGAGGAGCAAAAATTGTCACAGTAACTCCAACACCTGCTGAACGATTGGCAGGAATAGTTACTAATCCTGCAATCAGTACCTTCTTATTGACCTTAGTTTTTTTAGGTCTCTTTTTGGAAGGGATAACTCCTGGCTGGGGTGTTGGAGGAACACTTGGTTTAGTTAGTTTAGGACTTCTTTTTAGTGGGTATATTATTAATGGCATTGCTAGTTGGGGTTTAATTATCTTATTTATAGTAGGACTCTTTTTACTGGTATTAGAGTTGTTTGTGATTCCAGGTTTTGGGATAACAGGTGCTGGAGGACTGCTCTGTATCTTTACGAGCCTCTTCTTTATCTTTCCTACTACTGAAATAGCTTTAACAGTAATACCAATCGCTGTTATATTATCAGCGATTGGAGTGGTAGTGATGGTTAAGTATTTTGGTACTAGCCATTTTTGGGAGCGAATTTCATTGCAGAAAAGAGAAGAAGGTTATACTGCTACCAGTAAAAACCAGCAGGATTTAATAGGGCAAAGAGGAACAGTATTGACTCCATTAAGACCTGCTGGGACTATAGAGGTTACAGGAAAGCGTCTTGATGTGGTGAGCCAAGGTGAATTTATTGAATCAGGAACAGAAGTAGAAGTAATTGAAGTTTTAGGGAGTAGAATTATTGTTAAATCAATTAAGGAGGAGAGTGATTAATATGCCAGTTGCTTCATTATTGATCTTAATATTGGTAGCTTTATTTTTAATGGTATTCTTTTATTTTATCCCAATCGGATTATGGATTTCGGCAGTTGCTGCTGGAGTCAAGATTAGTTTCTTTAATTTAATTGGAATGAGATTACGGAGGGTTGTACCTTCATTGATAGTTGCTCCAATGATTAAATCCTATAAAGCTGGTCTTGATTTGAATACTGATCAGCTAGAGGCACATTACTTAGCAGAGGGTAATGTAGATCGAGTAGTTGATGCTTTAATAGCAGCACAGCGAGCAGAGATTGATCTAACCTTTGAACGAGCAGCAGCTATTGACTTAGCAGGTAGAGATGTCTTAAAGGCTGTTCAAATGAGTGTTAATCCGAAGGTGATTCAAACTCCAGTAGTAACTGCAGTAGCAATGGATGGAATCCAAGTAATGGCTACAGCTAGGGTAACAGTTAGGGCCAATATTGATCGCCTTGTTGGAGGTGCTGGGGAGGAGACTATTTTAGCTAGAGTTGGTGAAGGAATTGTAACGACTGTTGGTTCAGCAGATGCTCATACTAAAGTTTTAGAAAATCCTGATTCCATTTCTAAGACTGTATTACAAAAGGGATTAGATTCAGGAACTGCTTTTGAAATCTTATCAATTGATATCGCTGATGTCGATGTGGGTAAGAATATTGGAGCAGAATTACAGACTGACCAAGCAGAAGCAGATAAAGAGATTGCTCAAGCTAAAGCTGAAGAGAAAAGAGCTATGGCGGTAGCACAAGAGCAAGAGATGAAAGCTAAGGTCCAAGAGATGCAAGCTAAGGTAGTAGAAGCAGAAGCTGATGTACCTAAAGCTATGGCAGAAGCCTTAAGTTCTGGTAATATGGGTGTTATGGATTATATGAATTTACAGAATATAAAAGCTGATACAGAGATGAGAGATAGTATTTCTGGATTAGATGCTAAATCTAATGACAGATCTGAAAGTAAAAAGTCTTCTAAAAGGGATAAGGAGTAATAGGAGCTGATATAATGGGAAGTTTATTTGAGTCTTTACCAGGAGTAATTTTCTTTATTTATCTGTTAGCTAAAATTTTACATGGACTTAATAAAGAGATAGAAGAAGAGCCAAATAGAGAAACTAATGAAGAGAGAAAAAGAGAAATAGAAAAAGATAAACAACGGGATCTATCTAAACCCAAAAAGATAGAGCCTAAGATTGAACCACAAATAGAAATCGAAATTGAGGAAGAATTTAGTGGTAAACCAACCGCTAAAAAACAGCTCAGAGAAGCCGAGTTTAAAAAACAAAGAAGAGATAATTCAAAAGTTAAATTAAGTGAGCAAAAGAAAAAGCCTAAAAGGAAACAAGTTTTAGATGGAGAGATAACTCGTGATGATATTTTAAGAGGAGTAATCTTCAAAGAAGTCCTTGATCAACCGCGGGCTTTAAGGAAATATCGTCCCCCATACCGTTCTGAGCAATAAATTTTAAGCAAAGTAAGGAATTTAATTTCTTACTTTGCTTTTTTTATTCACAAGTTAACCCCTTAGGGCATAGTATAAATTGAAAATAAGAGAAAGGGGGGTATAATAATGGGTGACTTACTTAGAGATGATAATATGATGTACTTAGTCTTTTTAATTTTAATCTTATTATTATTAGGTGGTGACATAGGACTTAAGTATTAAACTGAAGATAAATAAAAGAGGGCCAATTGGCCCTCTTTTATTTAAAATGTAATTTCTCCACCGAGATAGATACCATTGAAATTAGTTGTATGTTCGGCAATATCTACTTCTAGATCTTCTCCAAAATTATAATTACTCTGTTGATATCCACCTTTGAGTGCAAAGGTATCTGTTAAGTTAGCTTTAAGTGCTAAGTCAAATTCATAACCAGAAAAGCTACCTCCAAAGTTGAAAGAGTTGCTACTAGTAACAGAATATCTACCCCATGGGAAGAATGAAATTCCTCCAATAAATTCGATATCTGGAGTTATTTCTTGAGTTGCTTGAAAAGTTACTGGAATCGCATAAGTTCTTTTTTTAGCTGCATAATCTGAAGTAGTTTCCTTTAAATTCAATGCTTTAAATCCTAGACCAAGATTATGTTGACCTGGCTGATCAATAGGAAGCTCTGTATAAGCTGTATAATCTAAAATGTTATAGTCCTGACTTAAATCAGTAGTATTAAAATCTGCTACAGTAAGCTTTAACTCTGATGGCAAAAAGATCTGCCCACCATCATCTTGATAATTGAAGATTAATGTATTAAAAACATTATCATTTTCTGCTGTCAATCTACCTCGAGAGATCATGAAATTATTATCAGTTGCTTGAGCCAGTCCAATATTAAGTAAAGTAGTCACTAAGATTAAGGTTAGAATCAAAGTTTTTTTCATTACTATCGCTCCTTAATAATTTGATTTAATTGCTATGTTATGTGCGTTAACTCAATAGATATATATGAGTACTATGTATAATTCTTAAGTGAGTTTGATTAATATTATATCTTATTTACAAGTATAAATAAATATAATATTAATGGTAATATTGTATCTTGTAGGTATAAATCATATATTTTTATAGAAGAATAATAATGACAAATTTAGATTTAAGTTAATTAATGAGGAGGGATTTCCTTTTGAAATTGAGCAAATGTATCCTGCATTCCGGATAAATGTCCAGTTTGTGATGCATCAGCAGAACAATTTAAGGAGTTTCATTAAATAATAAAGCTAGTTGCTCTTATAGCAACTGGCTTTCCTTATGTAAGCTATAGATATGCGAATTTAAAGTGAAACTGAATTGATATATAGTTTCACTTTTAAAATTAAAATCTGCAACTAATAAACTTCAAAATCAGTTTCGAGAGGGCTAAAAACCAGCCCTTCCTCGACTAAATTTTTTTACTGCAAAAAAATT